>NZ_JBLIYT010000005.1:0-357453 GCF_057480795.1 Pseudomonas sp. P110(2024) | reverse complement strand
TGCGATAGCCATACACGCCTCCGCTTTCTAACCAGGCATGCTTGATCAAGCCAAGCAGGCGTTGATCTTCTTTGGCTCGGGCAGATTGAGGCTCGGCCAACCAAGCGTAGTAGCCGCTGGGATGCACCTTGAGGGTTTGGCAAAGGCGACGCACTGGGTAATCCGTCGAGTGCTTGTTGATGAAGGCGTACTTCAGCCGCACTCCTTGGCAAAGTACGCGGCGGCCTTCTTTAAGATGTCTCGCTCTTCTGTCACCCGCTTGAGTTCAGCGCGTAGCTTGCGCAGTTCAGCCTGCTGATCATTGTCTTGCTGACGCTGCTCTTGGGGCTTGCTGTAGACCTTGATCCAAGCGTAAAGGCTGTGCACGGACATGCCCAGGCGCTGGGCGACCTCGGCGACAGGTTTGCCTTTTTCGGTCACTTGCTTGACCGCTTCGATCTTGAATTCTTCGGGGTAACGCTGACGACTCATGGCACCTCCTATTTGGGCCTCATTATGAGGCTTGGAGGTGTCTACGAAACCAGGGGCGATTCAGTGTGATCGCCTGGATAGTAAAGTTCTTCCGATTTTCTGGAATTGGAAGAGTGTCAGGTCAATGAGGGGTATGTCTGATGAGATGTTTGATGAGATGTTGCTTTCGCACATGAGGCTTGCGGGGTATAGGGTATAAAGAGAAAAGAAGAGAAAAGGGGCGGAGAAAAGGGGGCGGATTTATTTTTACTAATCTAATTTCTGCCTTTGTATGACCAAGACGGCGACGAAGCTTGATGCTGAAGATATTAGTAAGGACGTCTAGCGCTGGAATCGGGGTAAGTCGAAATTTAGAGTGTGAATAATAAATCTGTCCCCTTTTTACAGAAGGGCAAGGGGGCCGACTACTACCAGAAGAACCTGAACTTCGGCAAGGTCGACCTGGGCGCTGACGCCGTCGGTGCGAGCAAAGGCATTGGCGACGCCCTGGGTGGTTTCCTCAAGGATCTTGCCGGGCTGGCCGAAGGGTTGGTCAAACAGCCTGAGCGCACCACGACCGGCATTCTGCATCAACTGATCAGCTCGGCCAGCAATCCCCAGGACGTCGTCAAGTCGTTCCTGCAGGCCAAGCAGGATGCGGAGGTCAAGTCAAGCCTGCTGCGTCTGCAGGGCAAGCCCGAGGAAGCGGCAAGGGTCGAGATGGACTGGCAGATGCAGTTCTACATGAACTTCGTCGCGGTCAATCGAGTGGCCAAGCTGGGGCAGGTCGCCAGGATGCTGGCCGCCAGCGAGGAGGCGGCGAAGGCGGGCACCATGGTCGGTGCGGGCGCTGCAACTCGAGAGGTGGCCGGGTTACCTGCCTGGTATCGCGATGCCAGTGGGGTTGGCGCCAATGTAGCCAAGCTGGATGGATACCAGACCGTATTCAACAGCAGGACGGGCAGCTTTGAATACCTTGCTTCGGACGGGAAGCTTTACTTCCACACCGAATCAGGGCTCAAGCCGAAGGTGGGAGGTAATCTAGCTGAGTTGGCGACGGCGGAAAGGGATATCATTGCATCCAGGCCAAGCGTCGAAGGATCCAAAGTAGAGACGCCAGGAAAAGAGAAATATTTTAGAGTTGAGGGTGGTGGAGCGGGCACAGCAACAAGCCAGTACCGTATTACCGCAAACTCTGATGGAAGTATCAGTATAAATCCGGGCTGTGCTGGCCAGCTTTGTGTTAGCGTCGGAAATGCAGATCATGCAACTTATTATTTGACAAACAAGCGTCCTGATGGTTCTGTGGTGGTGTTTGATGTGGACGCTAAGCTTCATAAAGAAATAATGGAAAAGGCAGTTCCTCAAAGGCCGGTGCCCGGTGTCCCACGGGACCCGTCAGCACCTAAGGTTGTGGACCCTAGTAAGCCGGGTACTGCGCTGGAACTACCGAGAATGTGGGAGGCGCTGCTTGAGAGAGGTTCAAGTAATGCCAGGGTATACACACAGTCGGAGTTCTTGAAGGAGTTTAATAAATGATATTTAGTCCAGAATTGCTAGAGGATCTTTGGAATGGTGAAAAAAGCATATGTTTATTCATTCTTGAGGGGCGGTTTTATTGGGTTCTAGATTATAAGTACAATTTTACTCTTGATGCCGAAAAAGATTATGCGGCTTATCTTCGGCGGGGCGATATAACCAAAGAGCAATATGTGCAGGCGTGTAGAGAATTTAGGGGTGGCACTCTAAGACTGACGGCAGATAATTTTTTGCAGTATGTGAGTTGGCTTGAAGCCGGCGTTTTGTTGAGTGAGGATTTTGATAGGATTTTCGATGTAGAGGGGTGCGATGTAAGAGCTTTGTTCAAAAAGATTGAGGATTATTATGTGTCAGGCGAGGGGTTGGATTCGGAGGCGTACTATTATGCAGGGCAGGTAGCTGCAAGGCTGCCAATGTTTTATGTTAATTTTGATAGAAAGATCTATCTGCACATGGATGCGGGGAGGTCGCATGAGGATCTTGTGTATCCTGATTGGCATGCGGAGTGTTTGGACTTTAGCTTTCTGATACCGGATGCAGAGCGATATTGGGTTAAGTTTGGCGATTTTTGGAAATTCAGGTTTGTGCAGTGAGGGTTTGGGGCAAAAGGGGATAGATTTATTTGTTCTAATTTAATCTATTCTGTTGCATGGCCTAGACGACGGCGAAGCCTGGTGCTTAAGGTCTCGGTGAGGAGGTTGAGCGCTGGAGGCGGGGCGCGCTGAAGTTAGGGTGTGGAAGTTAAATCTCCCCTTTTGAAATTCAGGGCTGTCAAGAACTATCTCTGGCGATCATTGGGGAGCGAAAAGGGACCGATTTATTTTTTCTACTCTAATTTCTGCCTTTGCACGGCCAAGACGGCGACGAAGCTTGATGCTGAAGATGTTAGTGAGGACTTCTAGCGCTAACCCAATACGCCACCGGTAAAAGAATAATGATTACTGAAGACCTAGCCATTGTTAAAGAGCTTTTCTCGATACTCGATCAAGGTATTGTTGACGGCTATGACGCGTTTCAGTACGAGGTCAAAGTAGGAGATGGCTGGGTTGAGACACAGCTCACGGCTGAGCGAAATGGCGTTGAGATCATGGATGTTGAAACGGACTTCAATAACGCGGTGATCTTCAAGCTGGTAAAGCAACTGCGACAAAGCGGCGCCCAGCGAGGGGACCACTGGACGGCATTCACCTTGTCCTATCGACGTGGGGGACAGGTCAGGACCATTTTCAGCTATGGCACGAGCGAGTTGCTCGACTCGGAGGTGTGATCAGGGAGCCGTGCAGTGGGCGGATCGATACGTGTGTCTTACACGCGGACCTGCAAAAACTGTCGTCTTTTCCGGGTTTCGATAGCCAGTATTGGCCTCAGTGAGTCGGAATTTCCTTATTCCTTGTAGTCCATTTCCGAAGCATGCTTTTACCGCCTTTCAGCCCTTGCTCCAGGTCAACTCGCCTTCTAGTCTCGGCCTGCCGCTGCCAATTCAGCGGTCGGTTTTGACAGACCGTAGACGTTGCCCTCGTAGGTTTGCTTTCATGGCGGCTGTGCGTGTGGGCACCCCGTGTGCGCCGAGTGCCAACGTCTCGGTCTGTCAACCCGCGTACAGCTGCCACCCTCTTGTTTGACAGCAAAGTGCGGCGGCTCCATTTCATACGTTGGAGTCAAGACATGCTGAAGATTGTCCCCGATCCACCTTCCTCCCAGGATCACGCCCACTTCCTCGAAGACACCCTGGTACGCGCCATCGAGTACGCCTTCTGCGCGCTCACGGTGGCCAACCAGGCTGTCCAGCTCAAGCCCCGGTCGCCCGGCGCGATCCTGATGCTGGCCGCCGCCCACGAGATGGAGGCGGTGCGCACGTTACTCGAGTCCGCCCCGACCCAGGTACAGTACTCGGCCCAAGCGCCGGGCGAGCCCCGCACGCTGCACTAGCCGACGACGTTCTCAGGGAGATCGATCATGACCACAGACGATGGCAAGACCCCGCTCACGCCGGGCAAGACCCGTTTTTATCAGGGCGAGGGCAAGGATGCCCAGCCGCTGTTCTGCATCGAGCCCGGCATTCCTTGCCAGCACGCTCGCGAGCAGGCGTCGGAGTTGATGGACTATGTGCGGCACCTGACCTTGGTCGGGGTGATGGATGAAGATCCGCGGATGGTCTGGGCGGCGCATTACCTCAGTGCGTTGGCCAAGGCGCTGATGGATGATGCGGAGCTTGGGATGGCGCATTAGTCCCAGGCTCCCACAGGGGGACAGCTCCCTGCGCGACAGCGTGGCCCGACGGGCTGGGGCTTACTTCTCTGCTTGGCGTGACAAATGGGCCGGCGGCACCTGGTCTACCAGCCAGACACCGTTGTCGGCTTGATAGAACACCGTTCCCGCTGCGCACATGGCCTGGGTATCGACCGTGAGCAGCACCGGCTGACCATAGCGCTTGCCCACCGCCAGCGCGGTCTGCGGGTCCTCGCTCAGGTGCACATGATGACGGCTGCCGGGGATCAGGCCCTGGGCTTCGATGGAGGCCAGGAAGCGGCTGGCGGTGCCGTGGTAGAGCAGGGCGGGTGGTGTCTTGGCTACATGGCGCACTTCGACCTGGGCGCTGCTGTGGCCTTGGGCAGCGCGGATGCGGCGGCCATCGTCGGATAGGGTGAAACGGCGCTTGTCATTGGTCTCGACCACTTCGCGCAGGGCATGCAGGTCGAAGGCGTGGCCTTGCCGGCCGGCGCCGTGGATCAGCGCGTCGACATCGGCCCAGCCGTCGCGATCGAGGGACAGGTCGATGGATTCGGGGGCGTGGCGCAACACGTAGCTGAGGAACTTGCTGAGGGTGTCGCGTTGTTTCTGGTTCACTGGAAAGGTCCTTTTCCATGGCTTCTGGTCGTTTGGGTCGGGGGCATTCTCCGGGTTCGGGGCCGAGTTCTCAAGTGTGTGGATGACCTGTGGGAGTGGACTCCCACAGGTACGCCGCTGATGTCAGCCCTGACGCAAGGCGTCGAGCAGCGCCTTCAGCTGGCCGCGACCCTGGGCATCCAGCCCGAACACCGGCCGCCGTGGCTCGCCCACCGGCAGCCCGGTCATCTCCAGGCCAGCCTTGATGGTCGCCGGCAAGCCCCCCTTGAGGATGAAGTCGAGCAACGGCAGTTGGCGGTAGAACAGCGCCTTGGCCTGCTCCAGTTCACCGGCCTGCACCGCCTGGTACAGCCGCAGGTTCAGTTCGGGAATCAGGTTGGCCGCCGCCGTGCACCAGCCCGTGGCGCCCGCCACGAAGGCCTCCAGCGCCAGCGGGTTGCAGCCGTTGTAGAACGGCACTTGGCCCTCGCCAAGCAAGTGCAGCTTGTGCATGCGCTGGATGTCGCCGGTGCTCTCCTTGACCATGGTCACGTTGTCGACTTCGCGCACGATACGCAGGATCAGCTCCACCGGCATGTCGGTGCCGCTGGTGGCCGGGTTGTTGTAGAGCATGATCGGGATGTCGATGGCCGCGCCAATGGCGCGGTAGTGCTGGAGGATCTCGGCTTCGCTGAGCTTCCAGTACGCGGCCGGCAGCACCATCACCGCGTCGGCGCCGTGCTTCTGGGCGAAGCGGGCGCGGCGCACGGCGCCGGCGGTGGTCAGGTCGGAGACGCTGACGATGCTCGGCACGCGCTTGGCGATGCGCTCCAGGCTGTACTGGGCGACCTGCTGCCATTCGCTGTCGCTCAGGTAGGCGCCTTCGCCGGTGCTGCCCAGCGGGGCGATGGCGTGGGAACCGCCTGCGATCAGTCGATCGATGGACTGCCCCAGCGCGGGCAGGTCGAGCTGCTGGCCGTCGGCGCTGAACGGGGTGATGGTGTAGCCGATGATGCCGTGGAATTGATTGGTCATTGTGCAAGGCTCCGCAAGCAAGGCGTAGAGGGATCAGTTCAGGCAATCGGCGTGGCTGCGCAGAGCCTGCCGGGCGTAATAGTTGAAGGCGGCGCCGTGGCGCTTGGGCCGGTCGATCCAGTCGTGGGCGTCGCGGCCGAGCTCCGGGGCGATCGGCTTGATGGTGCCGGCGGCCATCGCCAGCAGTTGCAGGCGCGCGGCGCGCTCAATCAGCTGGGCGTAGACGCAGGCCTGCTCGATACTGGTGCCGGTGGACAGCTGGCCATGGTGCGAGAGCAGGATGGCGCGCTTGTCGCCCAGGGCGGCGCTGATGATCTCGCCTTCCTCGTTGCCCACCGGCACGCCCGGCCAGGCTTCGAGAAACGCGCAGTCCTCGTACAGCGGGCACAGGTCCATGTGCGAGACCTGCAGTGGCACTTCGAGCATCGACAGCGCGGCGACATGGGTCGGGTGGGTGTGGATGATGCAGTTGACGTCGGGGCGGGCGCGGTACACCCAGCTGTGGAAGCGGTTGGCCGGGTTGGGCATGCCCTGGCCTTCGAGCACTTCGAGGTCTTCGTTGACCAGCAGCAGGTTGCCGGCGGTGATTTCGTCGAAGCCCAGGCCCAGTTGCTGGGTGTAGAAGGTGCCTGGCTGCGGGCCGCGGGCGCTGATCTGCCCGGCCAGGCCAGAGTCGTGGCCGTGGTCGAAGAGAATTCGGCAGGTCAGGGCCAGCTTTTCGCGCACAGTCCACGTATTATCGGCAAGCGAGCCTTGCATCTGTGTCAGTGCCTTTTGCACCAGCTGGTCTTTGCTGAGGGTAAGGGTGTTGGCCATGGGGAGCTTTCCTCTGTGGCGTGATGACGGATGTCAGGGCTGGCTCGCCCCCGAGCTTTGGACGGTGAGGGGGTGAGCCATAAGATGACACAAATAATCCTATATGACACAAAGTGTCATAAGCAAGTGCGTTTGTTCGGGAAACCCGCGTCACATGTCTATCCGACTGAAACTGCTGAGAAAGAAACTGGGCATTACCCTTGAGCAGCTGGCCGACAAGTCCGGCATGACCAAGAGCTACCTGTCCAAGGTCGAGCGCGGCCTCAACACGCCGTCGATCGCCGCCGCGCTGAAGCTGGCGCGGGCGCTGAACGTCAATGTCGAGGAGCTGTTCGACGGCGAGCACGACGGCCAGGCGCGCTACAGCCTGGTACGCCGCGGCGAACGCCAGGCGCTGGTGGGTGGCGGCGAGGGGCCGGGGTATGCGGTGCTGACTTCGCAGGTCGGCCAGCGCAGCCTGCTGCCGTTCCTGATCCAGCCGCCGACCGCGTTCAGCGACCCGACCTTCAAGGAGCACGAAGGCGAGGAGTTTTTGTTCGTCCACGAGGGGCAGGTGGAGGTGGACTTCATGAGCGAGCGGGTGCTGCTGCAGGCGGGCGACGCCCTGCATTTCAATGCCCAGACCCCGCACCGCCTGCGCTCGGTCGGCGAGCACCAGGCGCAGTTGCTGGTGGTGGTGCAGGGCGGCGAAGGGTGAGGGCGGGGCGATGATCGAGGTCTCGCGGTTCTGGCGTGATCCGGCATTGCCCTTCGTCGAGGCCCGACGCGTGGGGGACGGCCGCCAGGTGTGCTACGCCGCCCATTCCCACGAAAGTTTCTCCATCGGCGTGATCACCGGCGGGCGCAGCACCTACCTGACCGGCAACGCCCGACACGAGGTGGCGGCGGGGACCACGGTGCTGATGAACCCGGGGGTGGTGCACACCTGCAACCCGGTCCAGGGCGAACCCTGGTCGTACCTGATGCTGTTCGTCGACATGCCCTGGCTGCTGGCGCGAGGTTTTGCGCTGCCCTCGGCGACCTTGAGCACATCGGCGGCGCTGTATGGGCAGTTGCTGGCGCTGTTCGCCGGGCTGTTCGAGCCCGGCAACGAACGCCGGGAGGCGCAGCTGGAGGCGTTCTTCAAGGGCTTGCCGCAGCTTTTGGAGGCCGACGCGGGCGGCCAGCCCGCAGGCCATCCACGCCTTGAGCTTGCCGCCGCGTTCATCCGTGCCCATCGCCTCGACCCGCTGACAGTGGAGGACATCTGCGCCGCGGCGGGGCTGTCGCGGGCCTATTTGATCCGCGCGTTCGGCAAGCGCTTCGGCCTGACACCCCATGGCTATCTGCTCGACCAGCGGGTGCAGCATGCCCGGGCGCTACTGCGCGCTGGCAGGCCGATCGCCGAGGTGGCGCTGGAGGCGGGGTTCGCCGACCAGGCGCACCTGCAGCGGGCCTTCAAGCGTCACCTGGCGACCACGCCGGGGCACTATCGCAATGGCTGAAAGCCAGGATCACACCATCAGGTACAACGCACTCGCCACCAGCAACCCCGCCAGCACCCGATTGAGCAGGCGCATCCGCCACGGCTCGCCCAGATACTGGCGGATCATGCTGCCGGCCCAGGCCCAGCAGGCCACCGAGACGAAGCAGATCGGCCCGTAGATCCAGGTGAACAGCCACAGCAACTGCTGCTCGCCGCCGGTATAGGCGCCGATACCGGCGACCGCCGCCAGCCAGGCCTTGGGGCTCAGCCACTGCATGGCCGCGCCGTGCCAGGCGCTGGGCGCCTGCCGGGTATCGGCGGTGCCCAGTGCGCCATCGTCGCTGGCCAGTTTCCAGGCCATGTACAGCAGAAACAGCACGCCACCCCAGTGCAGCAGCCGCCCCAGCAATGGCCAGCGCAGCAACAGCTCGTGCACGCCCAGCCCCACCAGCACCAGCAGCAGGCAGAAACCCAGCGTGGCACCGGCCACATGCCCGATGCTGGCCAGCAGGCCGTGGCGCGCGCCACTGCCGAGGGCGACGATGTTGACCGGGCCGGGGGAGATGGAGGCGGCCAGGGCGAAGGCCGCCATGGATAAGGTCAGGCTCATTGAAGGTTTCCTTGAACGGGGAAGGTGTGGTCATCCTGGCCGAGCCTGTGACGAGTGTATTGAACAAAAATGCCCCGCCACACCTGTTACAGCTTTTGTAATAGTTTTGCGCTATCAGAGAAATCTGCTTCGATTGTAGGATCGACTTCCCTATTTTCTATCAAGGTCTATATGAGCACCTTCGCGGAGCCCCCCAGTCCCTGGCCATCCCGGCCTTCCTTCCCCCGTCCTTGTGACGCCGCCCTCGTGAGTACCCGCTAATGGAATGGCTAGCCGACCCCACGGCCTGGCTGGGCCTGTTGACGCTTATCGTCCTCGAGCTGGTGCTGGGTATCGACAACCTGGTGTTCATCGCCATCCTCGCCGACAAACTGCCACCCCATCAGCGCGATCGCGCCCGGGTGATCGGCCTGTCGTTGGCGCTGATCATGCGCCTGGGCCTGTTGGCCAGCATTTCGTGGATGGTGACCCTTACCGCGCCGCTGATCGACGTGTTCGGCAAGACCTTCTCCGGCCGTGACCTGATCATGCTGTTCGGTGGTGTGTTCCTGTTGTTCAAGGCCACCATGGAGCTGCACGAGCGTCTGGAGGGCCATGTCGCCCAGAGCGGCGGCGTTACCCGTCACGCGGCGTTCTGGCCGATCGTCGCGCAGATCGTGGTGCTCGACGCGGTGTTCTCGCTGGACGCGGTGATCACCGCCGTGGGCATGGTCGAGCAGTTATCGGTGATGATGATCGCGGTGATCTTCTCCATCGGTATCATGATCGTCGCCAGCAAGCCGCTGACCCGCTTCGTCAACGAACACCCGACAGTGATCATGCTGTGCCTGGGCTTCCTGATGATGATCGGCTTCAGCCTGACTGCCGAGGGCCTGGGCTTCCATATCCCGAAAGGCTACCTGTACGCGGCCATCGGCTTCTCGCTGCTGATCGAGCTGTTCAACCAGCTGGCCCGTGCTCGCCGCAAGCGCAGCCTGCATCAGCACCGGCCATTGCGTGAGCGCACGGCCCACGCGGTGCTGCGCCTGATGGGCGGACGCCGGGTAGAAGCCGACGAGGTGGGCGAGGAGATCGCCGACCTGGTGGCCGGTGGCGACGAGCAGGTGGTGTTCGATCGCCGTGAGCGGGTGATGATCAGCGGTGTGCTCAACCTGGCCGAGCGGCCGATCCGCACGGTGATGACGGTGCGGGCCAAGGTCGATGCCATCGACCTGTCGCAGCCGGCCGAGGCGATCACCCAGATGCTGGTCAACTCGTCCTACTCGCGCCTGCCGCTGATTCGCGACGGGCGCATCGAGGAACCGCTGGGCTACGTGCACAAGAAGGAGCTGCTCAAGGAACTGCTGGCCGGCAACCAGCCGGCGCTGGAGCACCTGGCGCGGGCACCGTTGAACCTGCTGGAGAGCTTCAGCATTCTCAATGCCCTGGAGCAGATGCGCGCCCAGTCCACCCACATCGCCTTCGTGGTCAACGAATTCGGTGACTTCACCGGGGTGTTGACCATGACCGACATCCTCGAGTCGATTGCCGGTGAACTGCCGGATGCGAGCGAAGTTGAAGGGCCAGGCGTGGTGGAGGAGGCAGGCGGCTTCGTGGTCAGTGGCGCTCTTAACCTGGCCCAGGTTCAGTCGCGCACCGGCTTCGCCGCCCGCGCCACCGAGGACTACCAGACCCTGGCGGGCCTGGTGATGAGCCTGCTGGACCGCCTGCCGGTGGTGGGCGATCAGCTGGCCTGGAACGGCTGGACCATGACCGTGGTGGCGGTGGAGGAGCGTCGGGTGCGCCAGGTACGTCTTACACCGAACGCCGACGCTGACGCAGCAGGTGCTTGATGCCTTCGAGCACCAGCACCAGCACGGCGGCCCAGATCGGCAGGTAGGTCAGCCACTGGTCGGGGCCGATGGTCTCGCCCAGCAGCAGGGCCACGCCCACCAGCAGCACCGGCTCGACGTAGCTGAGCAGGCCGAACAGGCTGAACGGCAACAGGCGGCTGGCCAGCACGTAGGCGATCAGGGCGCAGGCGCTGATCGCCCCGAGCAGCGGGATCAGCCCGTACAGGCCCGGGTGCTCGGCGAGGTCCGTCGCCGACAGCGGGCCCTGGATCACGAAGTACAGGGCCCAGGGCAGCAGCAGGCACATGTCGCACCACAGCCCGCCCAGGTGGTCGGTGCGGCAGCGCCGTCTGAGGACGAAGTAGATCGGGTAGCCGATCATCACCAGCAGGGTTTCCCAGGCGAAGCTGCCGTGCTGGTAGAGCTCGTGGCCAACCCCCAGCGTGGCAAAGCCCACCGCGACCTTCTGCAGGCGCGACAGGCGCTCGCCATACACCAGCCGTCCGGTCAGCACCATGGCCAGCGGCAGCAGGAAATACCCCATCGACACTTCCAGGCTGCGCCCGTGCAGCGGCGCCCAGAGGAACAACCACAGCTGCACGCCCATCAGCCACGAGGTGCCAACCATGCCGAGCAGCAGCAGCGGTGTGCGCCGCACCCGACCGAGCAACTCACCGACCCGATTCCAGTCCTTCGAGACCAGCATGAACAGCGTCAGGCAGGGCAGGGTCAGGAGGGTCCGCCAGCCAAAGATCTCCTCGCCGTCCAGGGGCTTGAGGAAGGAGGTATAGAAGTACATCACGGCGAACAGACAGGACGCCATGACCGACGAAAGAATGCCTTTTGACACGAATGCCTCGGAAAACGGGAAGTGAGCGGGTGGATCAGCCGCGCATGATCTCAGGGGCGTTGCCCGGCGGCAACTGCGGGCTGCCCGGCCGGGCGGCCAGGGCCAGCAGCAGTTCGCCGGCGGGCATCGGTCGGGCAAACAGGTAGCCCTGCTGGAAATCCACCCCGTGGCGTGCCAGGTAGTCGCGCTGCACCTCGGTCTCCACGCCTTCGGCGACGATCCCCAGGCCCAGCTTGGCCGAGAGCTCGATGATGGTGTCGAGGATGTGCTGGGACAGGGCGTCGCCGCCGATCATGGCGACGAAGCTCTGGTCGATCTTCAGGTAGTCGACCTGGAACTGGCGCAGGTAGTTGAGGCTGGACTGGCCTGTGCCGAAGTCGTCCAGGGCGATCATCACGCCCATGACGTGCAGCTTTTCGAACAACTCAAGCGTCACCGGGGTCGGCTCGATCAGCTTGCGTTCGGTCAGCTCCAGGGTCAGCACCACGCGCCCGGGTGGGAAGTGCTGGAGGAAGGTCTGGCAGTCGTCAAGCAGGCGCAGGTCGCGGCAATGGTCGGCGGTGATATTGATGCCGATGTGGAAGCCGTCCTCCAGCAGGGCCGCATGCGGGGCCAGGGCCTGGGCGGTATGCAGCATAAGGGCACGGGTCATGGCGACGATCTGGCCGCTGTGTTCGGCGTAGGGGATGAACAGATCGGGGCGCACCAGCCCTTCGCGGGGATGCTGCCAGCGCATCAACACTTCGATACCGGCCCAGCGGTAGTCGCCCTTGCGCACCACCGGCTGGAAATACGGAACGAATTCGTCAGCCTCCAGGGCCCGCTCCAGCTCGCCAAGGGGTGAGCTGGCGCGGCGGATCTGCCAGCGGCAGGCTGCGCCGGCCGCGACGCCGAGCACCAGCAACAGGCTGAGCAGGGCGGGGTAGCGCGAGCGCATGAGCGCGGCCTGCGTGCCTTCTTCGTAGCCGGCGTGCACATCGAACGGATAACGGGTGGACGCATACTGCGTGGCGGCGGAGGCAGCGCGCGGTGGCTTGCCGTCATGAACCTGGCCATCGCTGCCCATCCAGTGATTGCCGACATGCACCTTCACCAGGTTGTCGGCGCCGATCAGGTGGAGCGCGGTGAGCAGATGGCGGCCATCCACCGTGGTGATCGCGCCCCTGTCGCCACGGCCTTCCTGGCTGATCCGATAGACCAGCAGGGCATGTCCCGGGGTGACCGAGTTGCCGTTCATCAGCCACAGCTGGCCATTGGTATAGTCCTTGGCATCCACCGGCTCGTCGAAGTCGCCGTACAGCGAGGTGCAGTACAGCCGATCATGATCGAACAGGTTGGTCGAACGCACGAAGGCGTTGCGCGTCACCTCGATGCGCAGTGCCAGTTGCACCTGGTCACAGGGCAGGCCCGCCTTGGGCAGAAGCTCATGGGCGGCGGTGGACAGGCTGTCGAGGATCTCCTCGACATGGATGCCCACTTCGCGGGCCGTGGCCAGGCTGCTGGCTTGCAGTTCCTGTTCCGTCTGCCAGCGCATCACCACCAGCCCGCACAGCAGCGGCAGCACGCCGATGCCCCAGGGCAGCAGGGCGCGCCAGCTCCAGCGGGCGGGGCGTTTGGCGGTCAGGGGCATGTGCGGGCGAACCTTCTGCGAGGCGACAAGATGCTGTTGAGAATAGCCGTTTGTCGGAACAATCTGCGAACTAAAGCGCGACAAACAAATTTACGCCCTGTAGAATCGATTTACGAATACAACAATAAGGTTCTCCGCCTCCCGGGGAATCAAGCCCGCCGAGAATGGGTCCATATGACATACCATGGGTTCAAGCTGATCATTGGTGACTTCCTGGCCCGCAGCGTGCGCGGGATCCCCTGCTCACCACCACGCCATCTCCACATCCAAAGCCTGTAATCAACCGTTTTTCGCTTATAGATGAGGACACCCACATGGCAGATATCTTCGACAACCCGATGGGCCTGGAAGGCTTCGAATTCATCGAGCTCGCTTCGCCAACCCCCGGCGTGCTGGAGCCGGTATTCCAGATTCTCGGTTTCACCAAGGTGGCCAGCCACCGCTCCAAGGATGTGCACCTGTATCGTCAGGGCGGCATCAACCTGATCCTGAACAACGAGCCCAAGAGCATCGCCTCGTATTTCGCCGCCGAGCATGGCCCATCGGTATGCGGCATGGCCTTCCGCGTGCGCAATGCCCATGAAGCCTACGCCCGTGCCCTGGAGCTGGGCGCCCAGCCGGTGGAAATCGAAACCGGCCCAATGGAACTGCGTCTGCCGGCAATCAAGGGGATCGGTGGCGCGCCGCTGTACCTGATCGACCGCTACGAGGAAGGCAGCTCGATCTACGACATCGACTTCAAGTTTATCGAAGGCGTGGACCGCAACCCAGTCGGCGCGGGTCTGAAGATCATCGACCACCTGACCCACAACGTCTATCGCGGGCGCATGGCCTACTGGGCCAACTTCTATGAAAAGCTGTTCAACTTCCGCGAGATCCGCTACTTCGATATCAAGGGTGAGTACACCGGCCTGACCTCCAAGGCGATGACCGCGCCGGACGGCATGATCCGCATTCCGCTCAACGAAGAGTCGTCCAAGGGCGCAGGGCAGATCGAAGAGTTCCTGATGCAGTTCAACGGCGAAGGCATCCAGCACGTGGCTTTCCTCACCGACGACCTGCTCAAGACCTGGGATGCGCTCAAGGGCCTGGGCATGCGCTTCATGACCCCACCGCCGCAGACCTACTACGAGATGCTCGAGGAGCGTCTGCCAGGGCACGGCGAGCCGGTCGACCAGTTGCAGGCCCGCGGCATCCTGCTCGATGGCGCCTCCGAGGCAGGCGACAAGCGTCTGCTGCTGCAGATCTTCTCGGAAACCCTGCTGGGACCGGTGTTCTTCGAGTTCATCCAGCGCAAGGGTGACGACGGCTTCGGTGAGGGTAACTTCAAGGCGTTGTTCGAGTCGATCGAGCGTGATCAGGTGCGTCGCGGCGTGTTGAGCGTCGAATAGGGCCGCAAGACCCACCGCGGGGCATGCCCGCTCCCACACCGTCATGGCGTAGGAGCGGGCATGCCCCGCGATGCTTTTGTGGCGGCTAGCGGTTGCGTAAGTAGCGAACGACCGCCTCGGCCACGTCGGCGGTGGACGCAGGATTCTGCCCGGTGATCAGGCTGCCATCCTCCACCACGAAGGGGGCCCAGGGATCGTCCGCCTTGCTGTACTCACCGCCACGGGCACCCAGCTCGTTTTCGGTCAGGAACGGCACCACCTCGTCCAGTTCCGCCAGTTTCTCCTCAGTGTTGGAGAAACCGGTCACCCTGCGCCCTTTGAGCAGCAGACTGTTGTCGCTGAGCTTGATATTGAGCAGACCGACCACGCCATGGCAGACCGCGGCGACCGCACCGCCGCGCTCATGGATGCGCCGTGCGAGTTCTTGCAGCGGCTGGTTGTCGGGGAAGTCCCACATCACGCCGTGCCCACCGGTGTAGTAAATCGCGCTGTACTGATCGGCTTTCACCTGGCCGGGGCTCAGTGTGGCGCCCAAACGGTTCATGAAAGTCTTGTCGTCGTACCACTGCCAGTCCAGCTCCGGCGCCATGCGCAGGCTGTGCGGGTCGATGGGCACGTAGCCACCCGCGGGGCTTACGTAGTCGACCACAAAGCCCGCCTGCTGCACCTTGTCGACGAAGTGCACGGCCTCGCCCAGCCACAGCCCTGTGGCGCGCGGGATGGAGGGGTACTTGGCAGTATTGGTCAGCACGACCAGGAGCTTCTTGTTCATGTGCGCATGCCCGTCGAATCCATGGGAAAACGGTTGGCCAGCAAGATCTAAAGCCCTTTCAGCATAGCCCTCGCCACGCAATGCGCCACGGTGGCTGGCGCTGTGCTAGTCTCCAGCAAAGCTGACGTATTACCGGGGAGAAACCATGGAACAGGACACTTCCGCTTTCCTGCAGGCTGCCATTGATGAGGCCCGAAAGGGGCTCGAGGAGGGTGGCATCCCGATCGGCTCGGTATTGGTGCACGACGGCAGGATTATCGGCCGCGGACACAATCGCCGGGTGCAAAAAGGCAGCGCCATCCTGCATGGCGAGATGGACGCCCTGGAAAATGCCGGCCGACAGCCGGCTTGGGTGTACCAGGAGTCCACCCTCTATACCACCTTGTCGCCTTGTGCCATGTGCAGCGGCGCTATCCTGCTGTATGGCATCAAGCATGTGGTCATCGGTGAAAACACCACCTTCATGGGTGAGGAGCAACTGCTCGGCAGCCGCGGCGTGCGCCTGGAGGTACATGACGATGAGACTTGCAAGGCGTTGATGCGCCGGTTCATCGATGAAAAACCCGAGCTGTGGGACGAAGATATTGGCCGCTGACTTGAATGTCGCCGGTGGTGATATCCAGGTCATTCACCTGGCGTCTCCGGCGAGCCCTATGGCGATGATGGGGGCTGTCGTTGGCAACTTCGACTGGAGCGCGACATCGCTGGGAGCGCTGACATCCTGGCCGCCTACCCTGCGCGTCGCCGTCGATATGGTGCTGCTGTCGCCGTTTCCCAGTGCGCTGGTCTGGGGCCCGACATTGACGGTCATCCATAATGAACCTTACCAGATCCTGCTTGGCGGTAGCACTGGTCACCAGGGCTGCGCCTTCGACGCGCTCTGGGCGCATAACTGGGAGGACATGGGTGCAGCGGTATTCAAGGCGCTCGAGGGACAGGGCAGCCTGATCGAGGACGCGCTGCTGCCTGTCTATCGAGCAGGCGTCATGACGAAAGTCTGGGTGACGGGTTGTTATTCGCCGATCCGTGACGACCAGGGCCAGGTCGCCGGTTTCCTTCACGCCCTGATCGAGACCACCGCCAGTGTGGAGACCGGTCGTGAATGGCGCGAATTGGCCCTTTCCTTCGAGGCGCGCCTGGATCAGTACCTGAGCGATCCTGAGCATATCTGGCACCTGTCACCCGATGTGATGCTGATGCTCGATGCCGATCTGCGCGTACGTTCGACCAACCCGGCCTGGCAGCGGCTGTTGGGCTGGTGCGGGGCGTCGCATCCGCTGCCGTTGCCCGAATTGTTTCACCCCGCCGACCGTACCGAGGCCCGCTTGGCGCTGACGGCGCTTGTGCAGGGGCAGGGCATGGCGCCGTTTGACGCACGGCTTCGGCACAACGAAGGCCACTATTGCTGGTTCCGCTGGACGGGGGCTGCCGATGCAGCGCTGCCCGCGCTGGTAGGGCGAGACATCACCGAGGACCGCGACGCGGTCCAGCGCTTGGCCGATGCCGCGGTGCGGGACGGCCAGCGCATGGAGAGCGTGGTAAAGCTGGCAGGTGGGTTGGCGCATGAAATGAACAACGTGTTGTCCGGTGTCGGCAGCAGCCTTGAGTTGCTCGAGCGGCGACTGGCGCAGGGGCGGCTGGAGCGTGTCGAGGAGTACGTGCAGATGGCTCGGGAATCTACCCAGCGCGCCATCGGCCTGACCCAAAACCTGCTGGCCTTCGCCCGCAGCCAGCCATTGTCGCCTAATCCGTTGAATATCAACCGCCTGTTGCTGGAGGCGGAGCCGATGCTGCGCCAGACCCTAGGAGCCGAAATGCACCTGGACTGGCAGATGGACGTTGCGCCGTGGCTGTTGCAAGTCGATCCCGACCAGTTGCGCAACGCCCTCCTGCACCTGTGCAGCAATGCTCGCGATGCCTGCCTTGGCAAGGGTAAGGTGACAATCAGGACCTCCAACGAGCGGCTGGCGCTGAACAGTGGGGAGTCGGCCAGCTTGCCGGCAGGTGACTACGTCATGTTACAGATCGAGGACGATGGCCACGGCATGTCGCGCAATGATTTGGCCAGAGCCTTCGAGCCGTTCTTCACCACCAAGTCACTGGGACAGGGAGCCGGCCTTGGGCTGCCCATGGTGCACGGTTTTGTGCACCAGTCGGGGGGACAGGTGTGGATCGAATCCACCTTGGAAGAAGGGACTCGAGTGGTGCTGATGTTTCCTCGCCATACGGGACTGGAGCCTGAGACCGTCGTCCTGGGTGCGTTGCCGTTTCAGGCGCAGGGCATGCGGCTGCTGTTGATCGATGACGAAGTCAATCTGCGTGCTTTGATGAAGGAGGCCCTGCTCGAGTGCGGCTTTGAGGTGTGCGACGTGGCCGATGCCAATGGCGCGCTGACCGAGTTCAGGCGGGGCGCTCCGTTCGACCTGGTGATCACCGATATCGGTTTGCCAGGAGGCTTCAGTGGGCGTCAGGTGGCCAAGGCACTGCGCATGATCAAGCCGGAGCAGAAGATCCTGTTCATCACCGGCTTCACCAGCGACCCGGTCGAGCAGGCATTGCTCGACGAACCGGGCACGGCGTTGATGTTCAAGCCGTTCTCGTTGCAGACGCTGGTCACGCAGGTTCAGCGTATGTTGCAGGCCTGAGGCTGTCGTCAGAGCCCTTGCTGCAGGAACGGATCGTCCGGGTTTTGCCGCTCCAGCTCGGCCAGCAGGACCTGGACATTCTGCAATTGGCCGGTTTCCTTCCAGTACTCGATCAGCAACACCCGAGCCCGGCGGTTGGCCGGCTGGCGACTGAGCACGGTCTCCAGCTGCTTCTGCGCGGCGTCCACCTGCTCTAGCTGGTGCAGGGTGACGGCCAGGGTGTAGCGATAGTCGTTGTTTTCCGGCTCCAATTCGACCGCGCGTGCCAGGGCGAGCAGGGCGTATTCCTGTTGCTCGTGGCGGGTCAGCCACAGCCCCAGTTCATATTGCAGGAACGCCGAGTCCGGGCGCAGTGACAGGGCCTTGGCCAGCACTTCGCGGGAGGCGTCGTGACGGCCTTGCTGTTCCAGCAGGCGTACCTGGGTGGCCAGGGCGTCCAGGCCTTCGGGAGCCACCGCCAGGCTGCGCTGCAGGGCCCGCGTGGCGGACTCGTAGGCTTGCTCATGCATGTACAGCCGGGCCAGGTGAACCTGCGCCGCGGCGTCGTCGGGCTGTTGTTCCAGCGTCTGCTCGTACTGCTCCAGGGCATCCTGCAACGGCCCGAAGTACAAGCCGATGGCGTCGGGGGCGAGGCCGAGCAGGGCGTCGACCGCGGCGAAGCGTACGCTTTGCTCGTCATCTTCCAGGAGCGGGCCCAGCACCAGGCTGCGCTGGGCGGCAGGCAGCAGGCGGTGGATGCTGGCGATGGCGGCACGCCGAACCAGCGGGTCGGCGTGTTCCAAGTCCTGCTGGGCCAGCTTCAGTGCTAGTGGCGACGGATAGTTGGGCAGTTCGGCATACAGCGCGGCGCGTCGGATCGCTGGCAGGTCGTCGCGTTGCAATTGTTGGTAGAGCACCCTGGCGGCGCCCGGCAGGCCGTCATGGGCCTGGCGCAGCGCCTTGCTGTAGCTGTGCGCCGGCAGGCTGGGCACCGCGGGCTGCTGGTCACGCCACAGATAGCCGATCGCGATGGGCAGCATCAGCACAAGCAGCAGGGCGATCAGGAGAAGGTGGCGTCGTTGCATCGGGCGGTCCGTGGGGGCGGTACGGCAGAGCTTGGGGCAGGCGCGGGGTAATTGCAATGTTCGCCCGGCGCTTGATCCTCCTGGCGGCGCGCATCGCCGGCCGGACACCCAGGGCGCCGTATTGTCCCCCCTTCCCATGTCAGCCCGCCTCCCCACGATCCATTAGCGTTCCGAGCATTTCCGACTGGCTAAAGCAGGATGCTTACCAATGCTCTTCAGCGAACTCATGGCAGCGCTCTCCACCCGTGCGATCCGACTCCAGCGCGAGGAGGCCGACCTGATCGTCGAAGGCGATGAAGACACGCTCGATGACGCCCTGTGGGACGCGTTGGCGGCCCACAAGCCGGCGCTCTTGCAGATGCTTGCCGGCCTGGATCATGGATGGTTGAGCCCGGCGTTGCGCATCACGCCCGAGATGCTGCCCCTGGCTGGTCTCGACCAGGCGGCCATCGACCGCATTGTTGCCACTGTGCCCGGCGGCGCGGCCAACCTGCAGGATATCTACCCGCTGGCGCCGCTGCAGGAGGGCATGCTCTACCACCACCTCACGGCGGCCGATGGCGACCCCTATGTGCTGCAGGCCCAACTGCGCTTCGCCAGCCCCGAGCGCCTGCAGGCGTTCGCCGAGGCCCTCGACTGGGTGATCCAGCGCCATGACATCCTGCGCACGGCGCTGGCCTGGGAATACCTCGACCAGCCGCTGCAGGTGGTGTGGCGCAAGGCGCCGCTGGTCTGCGAGGCCGTCGAGCTGAACGGCGACGAGGATGTAGGGTGCCAGTTGCGGGCGCGTTTCGACACTCATCACTACCGCATGGATCTGGGCCAGGCGCCGCTACTGCGCCTGGTGCATGCCCAGGCCCGCGACGGCGAGGTACTGGCCTTGCTGCTGTTCCATCACACCGTCATGGATCACACCGGGCTGGATATCGTGCGCCGCGAGATCCAGGCTTACCTGGCGGGTGAAGGTGAGCGACTGCCGGCCCCGGTGCCGTTCCGCGACCTGCTGGCCAGAAGTCGGCAGGCCCAGGATGAACAGGCCCATGAGGCCTTCTTCGGCGCCATGCTCGCCGATATCGACGAGCCGACCCTGGCCTTCGGTATCCAGGAGGTGGCCGGCCAGGCCATGGAGGAAGCCAGGCTGACCCTGGCTTCCAGCCTTAGCCAGCGCCTGCGGGCCCAGGCCCGGCTGCTCGGCGTGAGCCCGGCGAGCATCATGCACCTAGGGCTGGCGCGCCTGCTTGGGGCGCTGTCCGGACGCGAGTCGGTGGTGTTCGGCAGTGTGCTGCTCGGGCGTATGGCGGCGGGTGAAGGCGCTGAACAGGCCCTGGGCATGTTCATCAACACCTTGCCACTGCGCGTCGACCTGTGCGGGCAGGGTGTGCGTGAGGCGCTGTTGGTCACCCATCGACAACTGACGGCGTTGCTCGGCCATGAGCAGGCGCCCCTGGCCCTGGCCCAGCGCTGCAGCGGCGTGGTGGCGCCGACGCCGCTGTTCAACAGCATGCTCAACTACCGCCACAGTGCGGCGGGCGATGCGGCCGAGGTGATCGCGGTGGCGCCGGGCATCGATGTGGTGGGGGCCGAGGAGCGCACCAACTACCCCTTGAACCTGGCCGTCGACGACCTCGGCGAGGACCTGCGCCTGACGGTCCAAGCCCTTGCCGAGTGGGGCGCAGAGCGCTTGTGTGGGCAGTTGCGGCAGGTATTTGAAGGGGTGGTGGAAGCGCTCGAACAGCAGCCCGAGCGGCCATTGCTGGACCTGCCGGTGCTGACCGTCAAGGAACGCCATCACCTGCTGGTGGACTGCAATGACACGGCGGTCGACCATGACCTGGACCTGCCGCTGCACGCCCTGTTCGAACACCAGGCGCAGCTGCGCCCCGACGCCGTCGCGGTGGAGACCGATGGCGAGCGACTGAGCTATCGGCAACTCGACGAGCAGGCCAACCGCCTGGCCCACCATCTGATCGAACTCGGGGTCAAGCCCGACGACCGGGTGGCGATTTGCGTCGAACGCAGCGTTTCGATGGTGGTTGGCCTGCTGGCCATCCTCAAGGCCGGTGGCGCCTACGTGCCGCTCGACCCGGGTTACCCGGCCGGGCGTATCCGTCATATGCTCGAAGACAGCGCGCCATTGGCGGTGCTGGTCCACAGCGCTACCCGCGAGGTACCGGGCGAGGTGGCGGTGCCACGGATCGACCTCGACCAGCCGACCTGGGAAGCCTTGCCGGCCACCTGCCCACGGGTGACCGGGCTCACCCCACGGCACCTGGCCTATGTGATCTACACCTCTGGCTCCACCGGCATGCCAAAGGGGGTGATGGTCGAGCACCGCAGCGTGGTCAACCTGGTGCGCTGGGCCGCGGGGCTGTGCCCGACCCGCGCCGACGGCGCGCTGCTGCACAAGACGCCGATCAGTTTCGACGCCTCGGTGTGGGAGCTGTTCTGGCCGCTGGGCAGCGGGTTGCGTCTGGTGCTGGCGCGACCGGACGGCCAGCGCGACGCGGATTATGTCGCACGGGAGATCATTGAACGGCAGGTCAGCGTGGTGCAGTTCGTGCCGGCGCTGTTGCAGCAGTTCGTCGAGCAGACGCGCAGCGCGCAGTGCGCCAGCCTGACCGATATCGTCTGCGGTGGCGGTGAGCTGACCGAATCCCTGGCACGCCAGGTGCGCGAGCGCTTGCCTCAGGTGCGCCTGCACAACGTTTACGGACCCACCGAAACCACGGTCGACTGCACTGTCTTCACCCTGGAGCCAGGACAACCTGTGCCCCACGGCGCACTGCCGATCGGCCGGCCCATCGACAATACCCGTCTGTACGTCCTGGACGACGCCGACCAGCCACTGCCGTGGGGCGTGGCCGGGCACCTGCACATCAGTGGCGCGGGGGTGGCGCGGGGCTATCTGGGCCTGGCAGGGCAGCAGGCCGAGCGCTTTATCGACAGTCCGTTCGTCAAGGGTGAGCGCCTGTACCGCAGCGGTGACCTGGTGCGTCAGCGCGCGGACGGGAGCCTTGCGTTCCTTGGCCGTAACGACCACCAGATCAAGCTGCGCGGCCTGCGCATCGAACCGGGCGAGATCGAGGCCTGCCTGAACCGCCTGCCTGGCGTGCGCGAGGCGCTGGTGCTGGTTCACGAGCATCCGCACAGCGGCCCACGCCTGGTGGCCTACCACAGCGGTCAGGCCCAGGTCGCGCAAGACCTGCGTGAGCATCTGCTGGGCCAATTGCCCGAGTACATGGTGCCGGCGCTGTTCATTCACCTCGAGGCCATGCCGTTGACGCCCAATGGCAAGGTCGACCGCAAGGCCCTGCCGGCGCCCGAAGCACCGATGCGGCAGTACCAGGCTCCCGAGGGGCCGGTCGAGACCGCCCTGGCGGCGATCTGGACGGATCTGCTCGGTGTCGAGGCGGTGGGGCGTGACGACAACTTCTTTGAATTGGGCGGCCATTCGCTGCTGGCGGTGCGTTTGGTCGAACGCATGCGCCAGCAGGCGCTGCAAGCCGATGTGCGGGTGCTGTTCAGCCAGCCCACACTGGCGGCGCTGGCGGCGTCGGTGGGTGCTCGGGCGACTGTCGCCGTGCCGGCCAACCGCATCCCCGTCGATTGCACGCGGATCACTCCGGACATGCTGCCCCTGGCCAGCCTCGACCAGGACGCCATCGATGCGCTGGTGCGCCATATCCCCGGCGGCGTGGAAAATGTCCAGGACATCTACGGCCTGGCGCCGTTGCAGCAGGGCATTCTCTACCATCACCTGGCCAGCGAAGGCGCCGACCCCTACGTGGTGCAGGCGCGTTTCGCCTTTGCCGGTCAGGCCGAGCTGGACGCGTTCGTTGCGGCGCTGAACCAGGTCATCGCCCGCCACGATATCCTGCGCACCAGCCTGCACTGGCAGGGCCTGGACGAGGCGGTGCAGGTGGTCTGGCGCGAGGCGCCGCTGGTGCCGAGCCCGGCGCTGGAGACACTGCGGCTCGACCTGGGGCAGGCGCCACTGTTGCGCCTGAGCAGCCAGGTCCAGGCCGGTCACCTGGAGGCGACCCTGCTGCTGCACCATATCCTCCTCGACCACACTGCCGTGGAGCAGCTGGTGGCCGAAATCGGTACCTTGCTGCAAGGGCAGACGGCGCTGCCGGACAGCGTGCCGTACCGCAACTACGTGGCCCAGGCGCGTCTGGGCGCCGACCCGCAGGCCGACGAGGCGCTGTTCCGCGAGCTGCTGGGCGATATCGACGAACCGACCGAGGTGTTCGGTTTGCGCGAGGCCCAGGTCGATACGGGCCTGGTCAGTGAAAGCCGCCAGCCGCTGGAGCCGGAACTGGGGGCTCGTCTGCGTGGCCAGGCCAGGGCGCTCGGGGTCAGCGTCGCCAGCCTGGTGCACCAGGCCTGGGGCCAGGTGCTGGCGCAGTTGTCCGGCCGCGAGGACGTGGTGTTCGGCACCGTGCTGCTTGGCCGCCTGCTGGGCGGCGAGGGCGCCGACCGGGCGCTGGGCATGTTCATCAATACCTTGCCGCTGAGGGTCAGCGTGGGGGCTGCGGGCGTAGCCGACGGGGTCCGCCTGACCCATCAGCGCCTGGCGCGCCTGCTGGCGCACGAACAGGCGTCCCTGGCCCTGGCCCAGCGTTGCAGTGGCGTACCGGCGTCCCAGGCGCTGTTCACCAGCTTGCTGAACTATCGCCACAGTGCCGGTAAACCGGCCGAGGGGCCAGCTTGGGACGGGATCGAACTGCTGAGCGCGCAAGAGCGCAGCAACTATCCGCTGGTGGTCAGTGTCGACGATTACGGTAATGACTTCAGACTGACGGTGCAGGCCGTGGCCCCCGTGGACGGTGGCCGGGTCTGCCAGCTGCTGCGCATGGCGCTGTTGCAACTGGTCACGGCGTTGGAACAGACGCCGAGGAGCGCGCTGAACAGCCTCCATCGCCTGCCGGAAGCAGAGCGCGAACGCGTGCTGCGGCAGTTCAACGCCACGGCGCGTGAATATCCGCGTGAACTGGCCGTGCACCGATTGTTCGAGGCCCAGGCCGTGAATTCGCCGGATGCGCTGGCGGTGGTCCAGGGTCAGCGTCGATGGACCTTCGCCCAGCTCGAGGCCCAGGCCAATCGCCTGGCCTATTTCCTGCTCGAACAGGGCGTGCGGGCTGGCGATCGGGTGGCCTTGCTGCTGCCTCGTTCGTTCGATCTGCTGGCGGCCCAGCTGGCGGTGAGCAAATGCGCGGCGGTGTTCGTGCCGCTGGACGGCAACGCCCCGGCCGAGCGCCAGGCGTTCATGGTGGCCGACAGCCAGGCGCGGCTGGTGCTGACCCACAGCGACCAGCCGCAAGTGGAGGGCGCGCGCCGGGTCGAACTCGACCGCCTCGACCTGAGCGGTTACGCGGATGCGCCGTTGGGCCTGGCGGTGGACGCCGGCAGTGCGGCGTACATCATGTACACCTCCGGCTCCACCGGCACGCCGAAGGGCGTGCAGGTGCCGCACCGGGCCATCGTGCGCCTGGTGATCAACAACGGCTTTGCCGATTTCAACAGCCAGGACCGCGTGGCCTTCGCCTCCAACCCGGCGTTCGACGCCAGCACCCTGGAAGTCTGGGCGCCACTGCTCAACGGCGGCGCGGTGGTGGTGATCGACCAGGACACGGTCCTGTCGCGCCAGGGCCTGCGCGAAGTGCTGCTGGAGCAGGGCGTCACCGTGCTGTGGCTGACCGCCGGCCTGTTCCACCAGTTCGCCGACGACCTGCTGCCAGCGTTCCGAGCGCTTCGCTACCTGATGGTCGGTGGCGATGTGCTGGACCCGGCGGTGATCGCCCGGGTACTGCGCGATGGCGCGCCGCAACACCTGCTCAATGGCTACGGCCCGACCGAGGCCACTACTTTCAGCACCACCCACGAAATCACCGCGGTGGGCGAGGGCAGCATCCCGATTGGCAAGCCGATCGGTAACAGCCGCTGCTATGTGCTCGATGCCCGCCAGCAACTGCTGCCAGTGGGGGCGGTGGGCGAGTTGTATATCGCCGGTGACGGCGTGGCCCTGGGCTACCTAGGCCAGCCGGAACTGACGGCTGAGCGCTTCCTGCCCGATCCGTTCAACGGCGGCACGATGTACCGCAGCGGCGACCTGGTGAGCTGGCAGGCCGACGGTACCCTGCGTTACCTGGGCCGTGCCGACCAGCAGGTCAAGCTGCGTGGCTTCCGTATCGAACTGGGCGAGATCGAGGCGCGTCTGGGCGAGTGTCCGGGGGTTCGCGATGCCGCCGTGATCGTGCGGGAGGACGCGCCGGGCGATAAGCGCCTGGTGGCCTATTTCACTGGCCATCAGGCAATTGCCGAACTGCACCAGCAACTGCAAGGCCAACTGCCGGACTACATGTTGCCGTCGGCCTATGTGCGCCTGGATGCGCTGCCGCTGACCGCCAACGGCAAGCTCGACCGCCGCGCCTTGCCTCAGCCGGGCAGTGAGGCGCTGGTCAGCCGTGCCTTCGAGGCGCCGCAAGGTGAGATCGAAACCGCGCTGGCCGCGATCTGGGCCGAAGTGCTCAAGGTCGAGCAGGTTGGTCGCCATGACCACTTCTTCGAACTCGGTGGCCACTCGCTGCTGGCGGTGAGCCTGATCGAGCGCATGCGCAAGGCCGGGCTGAATGCCGACGTGCGCGTGCTGTTCGCCCAGCCGACCTTGGCCGCGTTGGCGGCGGCGGTGGGTTCGGGGCGTGAAGTGGCAGTGCCTGAGAACCGTGTGCCGCAAGGTGCGACGCAGATCACCCCGGACATGCTCAGCCTGATCGACCTGGACCAGGCCAGCATCGACCGTATCGTCGCCACCGTGCCGGGTGGTGCCGCCAACGTGCAGGAAATCTACCCGCTGGCGCCGTTGCAATCGGGCATTCTCTACCACCACCTTAGCGCCGAGCAGGGCGACCCGTACCTGCTGCAGTCGCGCCTGGCCTTCGACAGCCTGGAGCGGCTGCGTACCTGGGCCGAGGCCTTGCAACAGGTCATCGACCGCCACGACATCCTGCGCACCTCGGTGGTTTGGGAAGGGTTGGGCGAGCCGGTGCAGGTGGTCTGGCGCCAGGCCCAGCTGGCAGTCAGTGAGGTCACCGGACTGGGCGAAGCGGCGGTGATCGAGCAACTGCATGCCCGTTTCGATGCCCGTCAGCAGCGTCTGGACCTGACCCGGGCGCCCTTGCTGCGCCTGGTCTATGCCGAGGATCCGCGCCAGGGCGAGTGGGTAGCCCTGCTGCAGTTCCACCACCTGACCCTCGACCATGCCGCCATGGCCGTGGTCGGCGAGGAGATGCAGGCGCTGCTGGACGGACGTGGCACCACGCTGCATGCAGCGGTGCCGTATCGCAATTATGTCGCCCAGGTTTGCCTGGGCGATGATCAGGCCGGCCAAGAGGCGTTCTTCCGTGCGCAACTGGGTGATATCGACGAGCCGACCCTGCCGTATGGCCTGGCCGATGTGCAGGGGGACGGGGGGCAGGTCGAACATGCCGCGCTGCTGCTGCCGGCCACCCTGGCCCATGGGCTGCGTGAGCAAGCGCGGCAGCGCGGCGTCAGCGCCGCCAGCCTGGTTCACCTGGCCTGGGCTCGCGTGGTGGGCGTGCTGGCGGGGCGCGGTGACGTGGTGTTCGGCACCGTGCTGATGGGCCGCCTGCAAGCAGGCGAGGGCGCCGACCGGGCGCTCGGCATGTTTATCAACACCCTGCCATTGCGGGTGGATACCGCGTTGCCGGTGGACCAGGCGCTGCGCCTCACCCATAAGCGATTGTCGGCCCTGCTTGGTCACGAGCACGCGCCCCTGGCGCTGGCCCAGCGTTGCAGCGGCGTGGCTGCTTCGGCGCCATTGTTCAGTGCCTTGCTCAACTACCGCCACAGTACCGAGGGTGTCGCTCGCGACGGTGAGGGCATCTGGCAGGGCGTGCGCCTGCTGGGTGGCGAGGAGCGCAGCAACTACCCGCTGACCCTGAGCGTCGACGACCTGGGTGAGGGCTTCAGCTTGAGCGTGCTGGCCGCCGAAGGGCTGCCGGCGGCGCAGATCGGCGGCTGGATGGTCAATACTCTCGGCCAATTGGTGCAGGCCCTGCAGCAGTGCCCGGGGCAAGTGGTCGAAGCCTTGCCGATGCTGGATGACGAAGCTTCGCGCCAGGTGCTGGAGGACTTCAACGCAACAGCCGAGGCCTATTCGCAAGGGCAGACCGTGCATGCGCTGGTCGAGGCCCAAGCGCCTGAAGCATTGGCCGTTGTACAGGGTGAGTTGCGTCTGAGCTACGGCGAGCTCAACCAGCGTGCCAACCGCCTGGCTCATCACCTGATCGAGCGTGGCGTGGTCTTGGGCGACCGTGTGGCGCTGTGCCTGGAACGTGGTCCGCAACGGATGGTGGCGATGCTGGCCGTGCTCAAGGCCGGCGCGGCGTATGTGCCGGTCGATCCGGGTTATCCGTCGGAGCGGATTACCTATCTGCTCAGCGATAGTGCGCCGGCGCTGGTGCTGGTCGAATCGGCCACCGAAGCGTTGGCAGGGGATGTGGCCAAGGCTGTTCTGGATGCTGATGCCTGTGCCGACCAACCTGCCAGCAACCCAGTGGTTGTGGGGCTGGACGAGAATCAGCTGGCCTATGTGATCTACACCTCCGGCTCCACCGGCCAGCCCAAGGGGGTGATGGTCGAGCACCGCACCCTGGCCAACCTGATCCACTGGCATTGCCAGGCCTTCGATCTGGGCGCAGGCAGCCACACCTCCAGCGTCGCCGGCTTCGGCTTCGACGCCATGGCCTGGGAAGCCTGGCCGGCCCTGTGCACCGGGGCGGTGCTGCACCTGCCGCCGGCGTCCATCGGCGGCGAGCATGTCGATGAACTGCTCGACTGGTGGCTGGAGCAGCCGCTGCACGTGAGCTTCCTGCCGACACCGGTCGCCGAGCAGGCGCTACGCCGCGAACGCCAGCACCCGACCCTGCGCACGCTGCTGGTCGGCGGTGATCGCCTGCGCCAGTTCGACCGTGACCCGGGCTTTGCGCTGGTCAACAACTATGGCCCGACCGAAACCACCGTGGTGGCGACGTCGGGGCAACTGCAACCGGGCGGTGCGCTGCATATCGGCAAGCCGACCGCCAACACCCGCGTTTATGTGTTGGATGAGCAGCGCCAACCCGTACCGGTGGGTGTGATTGGCGAGTTGTACATCGGTGGTGCGCAGGTCGCCCGAGGTTACTTCAACCGTCCTGAACTGACCGCCGAGCGCTTTGTCGACGATCCGTTCAACGGCGGCCGGATGTACCGCACGGGCGATCTGGTGCGCTGGAATGCCGACGGCACGCTGGACTACCAGGGCCGCAATGACGACCAGGTGAAGATCCGTGGCGTGCGGGTCGAGCTGGGCGAGATCGAAGCCGCGCTGAAGGCTGAGCCGGGTATCGCGGATGCCGTGGTGCTGGTGCGCAACGAACGCCTGCTGGCCTGGTTCACAGCAACCGCCGTGGTCGATCTCGACACCCTGCGCCAAGGGCTGCAAACCCGCCTTCCGGGCCACTTGATACCGCAAGCCTTCGTGCACCTGGACGCGCTGCCGCTGACCCGCCACGGCAAGCTGGACCGCAAGGCGCTGCCGGACCCTGATCCTTCGGCGGTGGCACGCCAGGTCTATGTCGCCCCAATCGGCGCGACCGAGGAGGCGATGGCCGCGATCTGGGCTGAAGTCCTGGGCATCGAACAGGTCGGTCGCCACGACAACTTCTTCGAACTCGGCGGCCACTCGCTGCTGGCGGTAAGCCTCACCGCGCGCCTGCGCCAGGCCGGCCTGCAAGCCGACGTCCGTACCCTGTTCGGCCAGCCAACGGTAGCGGCGTTGGCGGCGACCCTGGGCCATGGCCGCCAGGTCGAGGTGCCGGCCAACCGGATTCCGGCCGGCTGCACCCGGATCACTCCGGACATGCTGCCACTGGTGGACCTCGAACCGGCCGCCATCGAGCGCATCGTCGCCACGGTGCCGGGCGGCGCGGCCAACGTGCAGGACATCTACCCACTGGCGCCGTTGCAGGAAGGCATCCTTTACCACCACCTCAGCTCGCCGGAGCACGATCCCTATGTGCTGCAGTCGCGCATGGCGTTCGACAGCCCGGCACGCCTGGAGGCGTTCGCCAGTGCCTTGCGCCAGGCCATCAGCCGTCATGACGTGCTGCGTACCGCCGTGCTCTGGGAAGGTCTGGCGCAACCGTTGCAGGTGGTCTGGCGCGAGGCGCCGCTGCTGGTCGCGCCGCTGGATGGGCAAGACCTGCAACGCCTCGACCTGGCCCGGGCACCGCTGATCCGCCTGCTGTATAGCGGCGTTACCGGCAGCGAGCGCATCGAGGCGCTATTGCAGTTCCACCATATTGTCCTCGATCACACCGCCCTGGAGATCATCGGCGCTGAGTTGCTGAGCTACTTGCAGGGCAGCGCCGCGCCGGTGCAGGCCCCGGTGCCTTATCGCAACTATGTGGCCCAGGCGCGCCAGGGCGTCAGCCAGGCCGAGCACGAGGCGTTCTTCCGTGCGCAACTGGGCGATATCGACGAGCCGACGCTGCCCTACGGCCTGAGCGATGTACAGGGCGACGGTCAGGCCGTCGAGGAAGCCTGGCTGTGGCTGGACGAAACCCTGGCCGCGCGGCTGCGGCAACAGGCCCGGCAGCTGGGCATCAGCCCCGCCAGCCTGTTCCACCTGGCCTTCGCCCGCCTGCTGGCTGCCGTCAGCGGCACCGATCGTGTGGTGTTCGGCACCGTGTTGCTGGGCCGCCTGGAGGCCGGCGAGGGCGCCGAGCGGGCCCTGGGCATGTTCATCAACACCTTGCCGCTGCGCCTGGACCTTGCAGGCCTCGACCTGCAGGACGCGTTACGCCTGACCCAGCAGCGCCTCAGTGCCTTGCTGGTGCATGAGCACGCGTCGCTGGCACTGGCCCAGCGTTGCAGTGGCGTGCCGGCCCCGGCGCCGCTGTTCAGCGCCATGCTCAACTACCGCCATGGCCAGGCGGCGAGCGAAGACCGGCGCCAGCAGTGGCAGGGCATCGAGTTCCTCGATGGCCAGGAGCGCAGCAACTATCCACTGAGCTTGAGCGTGGATGACATGGGGGAAGGCTTCCGTCTGGTGGCGATGACCCCGGCAAGCGTTGGCGCCCAGCGGATCTGCGGGCAAATGCGGCACGTGCTGCAGGGCATGGTCGAAGGTCTGGAGGCTCAGCCACGGCACGCGCTGCTGTCGGTCCCGGTATTGCCGGACGATGAGCGTGGGCATCTGTTGCAGGCCTGTAACGCGACGGCCCAGGCCGGTGATGTCGAACAGCCCGTCCAGGCATTGTTCGAGCAGCAGGTGGCGCGCGATCCCGAGGCGGTCGCGGTGCAGTCGGAGGAAGGACAACTGAGCTATCGCCAGCTCAACGCCGAGGCCAACCGCCTGGCCCACCACCTGATCGCGCTGGGCGTGCAGCCTGACGACCGGGTGGCGATCTGTGTCGAGCGCGGCCTGTCGCTGGTGGTCGGCCTGCTGGCCATCCTCAAGGCCGGCGGGGCCTATGTGCCGCTGGACCCGGATTACCCGGCAGATCGTATCGGCCACATGCTCGCCGACAGTCAGCCGCGAGTGCTGCTGGTGCAACGAGGCACGCGGACGCTGGTCGGCGAAGCGGCGTTGCCGCAGGTCGATCTCGATCAACCGAGCTGGGCCGGACAGCCGGACAGCGACCCGCGGGTGCCCGGGCTTAACGGCGCGCACCTGGCCTATGTGATCTACACCTCTGGTTCCACCGGCCTGCCCAAGGGGGTGATGGTCGAGCACCGCAACCTGGCCAACCTGGTGCACTGGAGTGCGCGCCGGTTCCCGGCCGGCGGCGCGGTGCTGCACAAGACCCCGGTGAGCTTCGACGCCTCGGTGTGGGAGCTGTTCTGGCCGCTGTGCAGCGGGCTGCGCCTGGTGCTGGCCAAGCCGGATGGCCAGCGCGACCCGCAGTACCTGGCCGGGCTGATCCGCCAGCAGCAGGTCGGCGTGGTGCAATTCGTGCCCGCATTGTTGCAGCAGTTCCTCGACCAGGACGACAGCGCCGCCTGCGCCAGCCTGACCGATATCGTCTGCGGCGGCGGCGAGTTGACCGAGGCATTGGCCCGGCAGGTTCGCCAGCGTTTGCCGCAAGTGCGCCTGCACAACGTCTACGGCCCCACCGAAACCACGGTCGACTGCAGCGTCTGGACCCTGGAAACCGGACAACCGATTCCATTTGGCGCGTTGCCGATTGGCCACCCCATCGACAACACCTGCCTGTACGTCCTCGATGCCCACGACCAGCCGGTACCCTGGGGCGTCGCCGGCCAGCTGCATATCGGCGGCGCCGGGGTGGCGCGTGGCTACCTGGGGTTGCCGGAGCAACAGGCCGAACGCTTCATCGCCAGCCCGTTCGTCGAGGGTGAGCGCCTGTACCGCAGCGGCGACCTGGTACGCCAGGCAGCCGATGGCAGCCTGACGTTCCTGGGTCGCACCGACCACCAGATCAAGCTGCGCGGGCTGCGCATCGAGCCGGGCGAGATCGAGGCCTGCCTGAACCGCTTGGCCGGCGTGCGTGAGGCCCTGGTGCTGGTCCAGCGGCATCCACACGGCGGTGATCGCCTGGTCGCCTACCACCGTGGCGAGCCGCAGTCGACCGACGCGCTGCGTCAGGCATTGCTGGCGCGGTTGCCGGAGTACATGGTGCCGGCGCTGTTCATCCACCTCGACAGCTGGCCGCTGACCCCCAACGGCAAGCTCGACCGCAAGGCGCTGCCGTTGCCGGACCTGCAGGCGCGCCAGTACGAGGCGCCACAGGGCGAGACCGAGGTGCTGCTGGCCGAGATCTGGTCGCAACTGCTGGGCGTGGAGCGGGTAGGGCGACACGACAACTTCTTCGAACTGGGCGGTCACTCGCTGCTGGCCGTAACCTTGACCGCGCGCCTGCGACAGGCCGGCCTGCAGGTGGATGTACGCACCCTGTTCGGCCAGCCGAGCGTGGCAGCGCTGGCGGCCACCCTGGGCCAGGGTGGCGCGGTGACAGTGCCGGCCAACCGGTTCCCGGCGGGCTGCACCCAGATCACCCCGGACATGCTGCCGCTGGTGAGCCTGGATCCGGCCGCCATCGAGCGTATCGCCGCCGCAGTGCCGGGTGGTGCGGCCAATGTCCAGGATATCTACCCCCTGGCGCCGTTGCAGGAGGGCATCCTCTACCTGCACTTGAGCGCCGTGGGCGCCGATCCCTATGCCCTGCGCGCGCGGCTGCGCTTCGACAGCCCGGCGCGTCTGCAGGCGTTCGCCCAGGCCCTGGAGCAGGTCATCGCCCGGCATGACATCCTGCGCACCGCAGTGCTCTGGGACGGTCTGGCGCAACCGGTGCAGGTGGTCTGGCGCCAGGCGCCGCTGCAATTGGCGCCGCTCGACGACGCCCACCTGGCGCGCCTGGACCTTGGTCAGGCGCCGCTGATCCGCCTGCTGCACCGCACCGAGCCGGGCAGCCAGCGGGTCGAGGCGGTGCTGCAGTTCCACCATATCGTGCTCGACCATATCGCCATGCAGGCGGTGCAGGCCGAACTGCGCAGCTACCTGCTGGGGCAGAGCGAGCCGTTGCCGGCCTCGGTACCGTACCGCAACTATGTGGCCCAGGCGCGCCTTGGCGTCAGCGAGGCCGAGCACGAGGCGTTCTTCCGCGACCGCCTGGGCGATATCGACGAGCCGAGCCTGCCGTTCGGCCTGCGCGAGGTGCAAGGCGATGGCCGCGCCCTCGATGAGGCCGAGGTAGCGTTCGAGGGCGCCCGCTATGCTCGCCTGCGCGACCAGGCTCGACAGCTGGGGGTGAGCACCGCAAGCCTGGTGCACCTGGCCTGGGCTCGCCTGCTGGCGGTGGCCTGCGGCAAGGGCCGCGTGGTGTTCGGCACCGTGTTGCTGGGCCGCCTGCAGGGCGGCGAGGGCAGCGAGCGGGCACTGGGCATGTTCATCAACACCCTGCCGTTGCGGGTCGAGCTGGACGGGTTGGGCGTGCGCGACGGCGTGCTGGCCACCCACCGCGAGCTGTCGGCGCTGCTGGTCCACGAGCACGCCTCGCTGGCCCTGGCCCAGCGCTGCAGCCAGGTGGCCGCGCCGCTGCCGCTGTTCAGCGCCATGCTCAACTACCGCCAGAGCACCCGCGCCGCGCCGCAGCCACAGGCCTGGGAGGGGATCGAGACCCTGGGCAGCGAAGGGCGCACCAACTACCCGCTGAGCCTGAACGTCGATGACTTCGGCGATGGCCTGCGCCTGGGCGTGCAGGTGTCGGCCCAGGTGGGCGCGCAGCGGGTCTGCGCGCAGATGCTGCAGGTGCTCGACGGCCTGTTGCTGGCGCTTGAGCAACAGCCGCAGCAGGCGCTGAACCGGTTGCCGGTGCTCAATGCCGAGGCGCGGCGCCAGGTGCTGGTCGATTTCAACGACACGGCGGTGGCGTACGACCTGGAGCAGACCCTGCACGGCATGATCGAGGCCCAGGTGCGACGCACGCCGCAGGCCATTGCGGTGAAGTCCGAGGAAGGCGAGCTGACCTATCGCCAGCTCGACGAGCAGGCCAACCGCCTGGCCCATCACCTGATTGCGCTGGGGTTAAAACCCGACGATCGCGTGGCGATCTGCGTCGAACGCGGCCTGTCGATGGTGGTCGGCTTGCTGGCCATCCTCAAGGCCGGCGGCGCCTACGTCCCGGTCGACCCGGACTATCCGGCCGAGCGCATCCGTCACATGCTCGATGACAGCGCGCCGCGGGCGGTTTTGGTGCACGGCGCCACCCGCGACGTGCCGCAGGCGAGTCGGGCGACGTTGATCGACCTCGACCGGCCAACCTGGCAGGCGCAGCCGGCGCAGGCCCCACAGGTGCCCGGGCTGACCCCGCGACACCTGGCCTATGTGATCTACACCTCCGGCTCCACCGGCCTGCCCAAGGGCGTGATGAACGAGCACGCCGGGGTGGTCAACCGCCTGCTGTGGATGCAGGACGCCTACCGGCTGGGCGCCGGTGACGTGGTGTTGCAGAAAACCCCGTTCAGCTTCGACGTATCGGTGTGGGAGTTCCTCTGGCCGCTGCAGACCGGCGCCCGTCTGGTGATGGCACGCCCTGGAGGACATCGTGACCCCGAGTACCTGCGCGAGGTTATCCGTGAAGAGCAGGTCAGCACCTTGCACTTCGTGCCGTCGATGCTCGATGTGTTCCTCGCCCATGGCCAAGTCCTGCCGCACCAGCTCAAGCGCGTGCTGTGCAGCGGCGAGGCCTTGCCCGGCAGCCTGGTACGGCGTTTCCACGCACAGCTGCCGACGGTCGAGCTGCACAACCTGTACGGCCCGACCGAGGCGGCGGTGGATGTCACCGCCTGGCACTGCGTGACGGCACCGGACAACACGCCGATCGGCAAGCCGATCGCCAATACCGCGCTGTACGTCCTGGACGCCCAGGGCGAGCCGGTACCGGTGGGCGTGGCCGGCGAGCTGTATATCGGTGGCGTGCAGGTGGCGCGGGGGTATCTCAACCGCGAGCAACTGACCGCCGAACGCTTCCTCGATGATCCGTTCTCGCTCAAGACCGGTGGCCGGATGTACCGTACCGGCGACCTGGCCCGCTACCTGGCCGATGGCAACCTGGAGTACCTCGGGCGCAACGACGACCAGGTGAAGATCCGCGGCCTGCGCATCGAGCTGGGCGAAATCCAGGCCTGCCTGACCCGTATCGAAGGGGTCAAGGAGGCGGTGGTGCTGGCCCGCGAGCAGCGCCTGGTGGCGTACTACACCGGTGCCCGGCAGGCGCCGGACACGCTGCGCGCAGCGCTGCTGGGCCAGTTGCCGGAGTTCATGGTGCCGGCTTCGTTCACCTACCTCGAGGCGCTGCCGCTGAGCCCCAACGGCAAGCTCGACCGCAAGGCGCTGCCACAGCCGGAAACCACGCAGCAGGTCTACGAGGCGCCGCAAGGCGAAGTCGAGACCCTGCTGGCGCAGCTGTGGAGCGAACTGCTGGGCGTGGACCGGGTCGGTCGTCATGACAACTTCTTCGAGCTCGGCGGCCACTCGCTGCTGGCCGTGACCCTGACCGCGCGCATGCGCCAGGCCGGCCTCGCGGCGGATGTGCGGGTACTGTTCGGCCAGCCGAGCCTGGCCGCGCTGGCGGCGGCGGTGGGCGGCGAGGTGACGCTGGAGGTGCCGGCCAACCGTATCCCGGCGGGCTGCACACGCATCAGCCCCGACATGCTGCCGTTGGCGACGGTGGAGCAGGCCGCGCTCGACAGCCTGGTGCAGAGAATCCCCGGCGGCGCGGCCAACATCCAGGACCTGTACGCCCTGGCGCCGTTGCAGCAGGGCATTCTCTACCACCACCTGGCCAGCGCCGACGTCGACCCCTACGTACTGCAACTGAACTTCGCCTTCGCCGGCCAGACCGAGCTGGAGGCCTTCGTCGCGGCGCTGAACCAGGTCATCGCCCGCCACGACATCCTGCGCACCAGCGTGCACTGGCAGGGGCTCGACGAAGCGGTGCAGGTGGTCTGGCGCGAGGCGCGCCTGGACCTTGAGCCGGCACTGGACAGCCCGCGCCTGGACCTGGGCCGCGCACCATTGATGCACCTGAGCCGCCAGGTGGAAAAGGGCCGCTTGCAGGCGACCCTGCTGCTGCACCATATCCTCCTCGACCACGCCGCCATGGAGCTGCTGGTGGCCGAGGTCGGCGACGCGCTGCTGGGGCGCATGCCCGAGGGTGACAGCGTCCCTTACCGCAACTATGTGGCCCAGGCTCGCCTGCGCGACGACAGCCAGGCGCAGGAGGCACTGTTCCGCGAACTGCTGGGCGATATCGACGAGCCGACCGAAGTGTTCGGCCTGCGCGGGGCGCGGGGCGACGGCAGCCACGTGCTCGACCACCGCGAGCGCCTGGATGAGCCACTGGCCTTGCGCCTGCGTCAGCAGGCACGGTTGCTGGGCATCAGCGTCGCCAGCCTGGTGCACCAGGCCTGGGGGCAGGTGCTGGCGCAACTGTCCGGCCGCGAGGAAGTGGTGTTCGGCACCGTGCTGCTCGGTCGCCTGCAGGGCGGCGAGGGCGCCGAGCGCGCGTTGGGCATGTTCATCAACACCTTGCCATTGAGGGTCAGCGTGGGCGGGATGGACGTGGTCGACGGCGTGCGCCTGACCCATCAGCGTCTGGCGCGTCTGCTGGCCCACGAGCAGGCGTCCCTGGCCCTGGCTCAGCGTTGCAGCGGTGTGCCGGCCTCCCAGGCGCTGTTCACCAGCCTGCTCAACTACCGCCACAGCGCGGCGACCGGGGCGCAGCGCGCACAGGCTTGGCAGGGCATCGAACTGCTGGCCGCCCATGAGCGCAGCAACTACCCGCTGGTGGTCAGCGTCGACGACCTGGGTGACGGTTTCATCCTGACCGTGCAGGCGGTGCCGCAAGTGGAGGGGGCACTGGTCTGCCAGCTGCTGCAGACGGCCCTGGCGCGGTTGGCCGATACCCTGGCGGACACGCCGGCGGCGCCGTTGAACGGTATCAACGCCTTGCCGGACGCCGAGCGCGAGCGCGTGGCGCGGCAGTTCAACGCGACCCGTCGCGACTATCCCCGCGACCTGCCCGTGCATGCCCTGTTCGAGGCGCAGGCCAAGGCCTGCCCGGATACGCTGGCGGTGGCCCATGGCACGCGGCGCTGGAGCTACCAGGCGCTCGACCGGCAGGCCAACCGGCTGGGCGGGTACCTGCTGGAGCAGGGCGTACAAGCGGGTGACCGGGTAGCCTTGCTGCTGCCACGTTCGTTCGACCTGCTGGCGGCCCAGCTGGCGGTGAGCAAATGCGCGGCGGTGTTCGTGCCGCTGGACGGCAACGCCCCGGCCGAGCGCCAGACGTTCATGGTGGCCGACAGCCAGGCGCGACTGCTGTTGACCCACAGCGACCAGCCGCAAGTGGAGGGCGCGCGCCGGGTCGAACTCGACCGCCTCGACCTGAGCGGATATACCGATGCGCCGCTGGGCCTGGCGGTGGACGCCGGCAGCGCGGCGTACATCATGTACACCTCTGGCTCCACCGGCACGCCGAAGGGCGTGCAGGTGCCGCACCGGGCCATCGTGCGCCTGGTGATCAACAACGGCTTTGCCGATTTCAACAGCCAGGACCGCGTGGCCTTCGCCTCCAACCCGGCGTTCGACGCCAGTACCCTGGAAGTCTGGGCGCCACTGCTCAACGGCGGCGCGGTGGTGGTGATCGACCAGGACACGGTCCTGTCGCGCCAGGGCCTGCGCGAAGTGCTGCTGGAGCAGGGCGTCACCGTGCTGTGGCTGACCGCCGGCCTGTTCCACCAGTTCGCCGACGACCTGCTGCCAGCGTTCCGAGCGCTTCGCTACCTGATGGTCGGTGGCGATGTGCTGGACCCGGCGGTGATCGCCCGGGTACTGCGCGATGGCGCGCCGCAACACCTGCTCAATGGCTACGGCCCGACCGAGGCCACTACTTTCAGCACCACCCACGAAATCACCGCGGTGGGCGAGGGCAGCATCCCGATTGGCAAGCCGATCGGTAACAGCCACTGCTATGTGCTCGATGCCCGCCAGCAACTGCTGCCAGTGGGGGCGGTGGGCGAGTTGTATATCGCCGGTGACGGCGTGGCCCTGGGCTACCTGGGCCAGCCGGAACTGACGGCTGAGCGCTTCCTGCCTGATCCGTTCAACGGCGGCACGATGTACCGCAGCGGCGACCTGGTGAGTTGGCAGGCCGACGGTACCCTGCGTTACCTGGGCCGTGCCGACCAGCAGGTCAAGCTGCGTGGCTTCCGTATCGAACTGGGCGAGATCGAGGCGCGTCTGGGCGAGTGTCCGGGGGTTCGCGATGCCGCCGTGATCGTGCGGGAGGACGCGCCGGGCGATAAGCGCCTGGTGGCCTATTTCACTGGCCATCAGGCAATTGCCGAACTGCACCAGCAACTGCAAGGCCAACTGCCGGACTACATGTTGCCGTCGGCCTATGTACAGCTGGATGCGCTGCCGCTGACCGCCAACGGCAAGCTTGACCGCCGCGCCTTGCCGCAGCCGGGCAGCGAGGCGCTGGTCAGCCGTGCCTTCGAGGCGCCGCAAGGTGAGATCGAAACCGCGTTGGCCGCGATCTGGGCCGAGGTGCTCAAGGTCGAGCAGGTTGGTCGCCATGACCACTTCTTCGAACTCGGTGGCCACTCGCTGCTGGCGGTGAACCTGATCGAGCGTATGCGCAAGGCCGGGCTGGATGCCGACGTGCGCGTGCTGTTCGCCCAGCCGACCTTGGCCGCGTTGGCGGCGGCGGTGGGTTCGGGGCGTGAAGTGGCAGTGCCTGAGAACCGTGTGCCGCAAGGTGCGACGCAGATCACCCCGGACATGCTCAGCCTGATCGAGTTGGACCAGGCCAGCATCGACCGCATCGTCGCCACCGTGCCGGGTGGTGCCGCCAACGTGCAGGAAATCTACCCGCTGGCGCCGCTTCAGGAAGGCATCCTCTACCATCACCTCAGTGCTGAGCAGGGCGACCCATACCTGCTGCAGACCCGCTTGGCCTTCGACAGCCAGGATCGCTTGCAGGCCTGTGCCGAGGCCTTGCAACAGGTCATCGACCGCCACGACATCCTGCGCACCTCGGTGGTCTGGGAAGGGCTGGGCGAGCCGGTGCAGGTGGTCTGGCGCCAGGCCCAGCTTGCAGTCAACGAAGTCACCGGGCTCGGCGAAGAGGCGGTGATCGAGCGGTTGCACGCGCACTTCGATGCCCGCCTGCAACGCCTGGACCTGACCCAGGCGCCGCTGCTGCGCCTGACGTACGCCTTGGACCCGGCCCTGCAGCGGGTGGTGGCCGTCCTGCACTTCCACCACCTGGCCCTGGACCACACGGCGATGGAGGTGATCGTCCACGAGCTGCAGGCGATTCTCTCCGGTCGCCAGCACCTGTTGAGCGCGCCCGTGCCGTACCGCACCTACGTGGCCCAGGTACGCCTGGGCGCCGCCGAGGCGGGGCACGAGGCGTTCTTCCGCGACATGCTCGGCGATGTCGACGAGCCCACCCTGCCGATGGGCCTGGCCGATGTGCAGGGCGACGGGCGCGATATCGAGGAGTCGCGCCTGCCGCTGGATCCGGCCTTGTCGCGCCGGGTGCGCGAGCAGGCAAGGGCCCTTGGGGTCAGCGCCGCGAGCCTGATGCACCTGGCCTGGGCACGCGTGGTGGGTGTGCTGGCGGGGCGTCGCGACGTGGTGTTCGGCACCGTGCTGATGGGCCGCCTGCAAGGCGGCGAGGGCGCCGACCGGGCGCTGGGGGTGTTCATCAACACCTTGCCGCTGCGCTTCGACACCGCCAAGGGCACCCGCGCCGCGGTGCAGGCCACCCACCAGCGGCTGTCGGCGCTGCTCGGGCATGAGCATGCGTCGTTGGCGCTGGCCCAGCGTTGCAGTGGCGTGCCGGCCTCGGCGCCGCTGTTCAGTGCCTTGCTCAACTACCGCCACAGCCCGACGGATACGCTCGGTGTGGATGCCGCAAGCTTCCAGGGCATGCATCAGCTGGGTGGTGAAGAACGCAGCAACTACCCGTTGACGCTGAGCGTGGACGACCACGGGGAAGGCTTCAGCCTCAGCGTGCTGGCCCAGCTGGGGATCGGTGCCGAACGGGTCGCAGGTTGGATGACCGCCGCCGTGAGCCAGTTGATCCAGGCGTTGGAGCAGGGTGGCGCGGCGCAGGTCGACAGGCTGCCCATCCTCGACGTTACGCAGCGAAGCCAGGTTCTCGAAGGTTTCAATCCCACGGACATGGACTACCCACAAGGGCAGACCGTGCACGCGCTGGTCGAGGCCCAAGCGCCTGAAGCATTGGCCGTTGTACACGGTGAGTTGCGTCTGAGCTACGGCGAGCTCAACCAGCGTGCCAACCGCCTGGCTCATCACCTGATCGAGCGTGGCGTGGTCTTGGGCGACCGTGTGGCGCTGTGCCTGGAACGTGGTCCGCAACGGATGGTGGCGATGCTGGCCGTGCTCAAGGCCGGCGCGGCGTATGTGCCGGTCGATCCGGGCTATCCGGCGCAGCGGATTGCCTATCTGCTCAGCGACAGCGCGCCAGCGCTGGTGCTGGTCGAATCGACCACCGAAGCGTTGGTCGGCGATGTAGCTAAAGTCTTGATGGATGGCGATGACTGGCTCGACCAGGCGGCCAGCAACCCTGTGGTTGCAGGGCTGGACGCGCATCAGTTGGCCTATGTCATCTACACCTCCGGCTCCACCGGCCAGCCCAAGGGGGTGATGGTCGAGCACCGCACCCTGGCCAACCTGATCCACTGGCATTGCCAGGCCTTCGATCTGGGCGCAGGCAGCCACACCTCCAGCGTTGCCGGCTTCGGCTTCGACGCCATGGCCTGGGAAGCCTGGCCGGCCCTGTGCGCCGGGGCGGTGCTGCACCTGCCGTCGGCGTCCATCGGCGGCGAGCATGTCGATGAACTGCTCGACTGGTGGCTGGAGCAGCCGCTGCACGTGAGCTTCCTGCCGACACCGGTCGCCGAGCAGGCGCTGCGCCGCGAACGCCAGCACCCGACCCTGCGCACGCTGCTGGTCGGCGGTGATCGCCTGCGCCAGTTCGACCGTGATCCGGGCTTTGCGCTGGTCAACAACTATGGCCCGACCGAAACCACCGTGGTGGCGACGTCGGGGCAACTGCAACCGGGCGGTGCGCTGCATATCGGCAAGCCGACCGCCAACACCCGCGTTTATGTGTTGGATGAGCAGCGCCAGCCTGTACCGGTGGGTGTGATTGGCGAGTTGTACATCGGTGGTGCGCAGGTCGCCCGAGGTTACCTCAACCGTCCTGAACTGACCGCCGAGCGTTTCCTCGACGATCCGTTCAACGGCGGCCGGATGTACCGCACGGGCGATCTGGTGCGCTGGAATGCCGACGGCACGCTGGACTACCAGGGCCGCAATGACGACCAGGTGAAGATCCGTGGCGTGCGGGTCGAGCTGGGCGAGATCGAAGCCGCGCTGAAGGCTGAGCCGGGTATCGCGGATGCCGTGGTACTGGTGCGCAACGAACACCTGCTGGCCTGGTTCACAGCAACCGCCGTGGTCGATCTCGACACCCTGCGCCAAGGGCTGCAAACCCGCCTTCCGGGCCACTTGATACCGCAAGCCTTCGTGCACCTGGACGCGCTGCCGCTGACCCGCCACGGCAAGCTGGACCGCAAGGCGCTGCCGGACCCTGATCCTTCGGCGGTGGCACGCCAGGTCTATGTCGCCCCAATCGACGCGACCGAGGAGGCGATGGCCGCGATCTGGGCTGAAGTCCTGGGCATCGAACAGGTCGGTCGCCACGACAACTTCTTCGAACTCGGCGGCCACTCGCTGCTGGCGGTAAGCCTCACCGCGCGCCTGCGCCAGGCCGGCCTGCAGGCCGACGTGCGCACGTTGTTCGGCCAGCCAACGGTAGCGGCGTTGGCGGCGACCCTGGGCCATGGCCGCCAGGTCGAGGTGCCGGCCAACCGGATCCCGGCCGGCTGCACCCGGATCACTCCGGACATGCTGCCACTGGTGGACCTTGAACCGGCTGCCATCGAGCGCATCGTCGCCACGGTGCCGGGCGGCGCGGCCAACGTGCAGGACATCTACCCGCTGGCGCCGTTGCAGGAAGGCATCCTTTACCACCACCTCAGCTCGCCGGAGCACGATCCCTATGTGCTGCAGTCGCGCATGGCCTTCACCAGCCGTGACCGGCTGTACGCCTTCGTCGATGCGCTGGGCAAGGTCATCGCCCGTCATGACGTGCTGCGTACTTCAGTGCTGTGGGACGGCCTGCCGCAGGCATTGCAAGTGGTCTGGCGCCAGGCTGACCTGGCGTTGCTCGAGGTGGCTGAAGAGGCAGCGGTGCCCCACGCTTTGGCCCTGGATCAGGCGCCACTGGTGCGCCTGTACCACTGGCCGGACGCGCAGGGCGCCGGACGGCAGGCTGTGCTGCAGTTCCACCATATCGTCCTCGACCATACCGCGCTGGATGTGCTCGGCCGGGAACTGGTCGGTTATCTGCAAGGTGCGTCGGTGCCCGCCGAACAGGGCGCGCCGTACCGCAACTACGTGGCCCAGGCGCGGCTGGGCGTCAGCCAGGCCGAGCACGAGGCGTTCTTCCGCGAGCAGTTGGGGGATATCGACGAGCCGACCCTGCCGTTCGGCCTGAGTGATGTGCAGGTCGATGGGCTCGGTATCGAAGAGGCCCAGCTGTGGCTGGACGAACCCCTGGCCACCGCTCTGCGTCAGCAGGCCCGGCAGCTGGGCATCAGCGTCGCCAGCCTGTTCCACCTGGCCTACGCCCGCTTGCTGGCCGCCGCCAGCGACCGTGACAGCGTGGTATTCGGCACCGTGCTGCTCGGTCGCCTGGAAGGCGGCGCGGGAGCGGACCAGGCGCTGGGCATGTTCATCAACACCTTGCCGCTGCGCCTGGACCTTGCAGGCATCAACCTGCAGGACGCTGTGCGTCAGACCCAGCAGCGCCTGAGCGCCTTGCTCGCCCATGAACATGCCTCGCTGGCCCTGGCCCAACGTTGCAGCGGCGTGCCGGCCCCGGCGCCGCTGTTCAGCGCGATGCTCAACTACCGCCACGGCAGCCAGGCGGACGAGGAGCAGCGTCAGGCCCTGCAAGGCATCGAGACCCTCGACAGCAACGAGCGCAGCAACTATCCGCTGAGCCTGAGCGTGGACGATATTGGCGAGCGCTTCCGCCTGGTCACCCTGGCCCCGGCGGCGGTCGGCGCCGCGCGTGTCTGCGAGCAGATGCGCCGGGTGCTGGAGGCCATGGCCGAGGCCTTGGCCCATCAGCCACGGCAAGAGCTGCTGCAACTACCAGTGCTGTCGGGCGAGGAACGCGACCAGCTGGTGCACGACTTCAACCGCACGGCGCAGCCCCACGACCTGAATCGGACCCTCCAGGAACTGTTCGAGGCCCAGGCCTTGCGCAGGCCCGAGGCCGTTGCGCTCAGCGCCGAGCAGGGTGAACTCAGTTATGAGCAGCTCAATGCCCAGGCCAACCGCCTGGCCCATCACCTGATCGCGCTGGGTGTGCGGCCCGACGACCGGGTGGCGATCTGTGTCGAGCGCGGGCTGTCGCTGGTGGTCGGCCTGCTGGCGATCCTCAAGGCCGGTGGTGCCTATGTGCCGCTGGACCCCGACTATCCAGCCGAACGGATCCGCCACATGCTGGTCGACAGCCAGCCAAGGGCGGTCCTGGTGCAGACGGCCACCCGGGCGCTGATGGGGGATCTGCCACTGACGCAGGTTGATCTCGACCAGGCGGACTGGACCCGTCAGCCAAGCCACAACCCACAGGTGCCGGGCCTGACCGCCGCCAACCTGGCCTATGTGATCTACACCTCCGGCTCCACCGGGCTGCCCAAGGGGGTGATGGTCGAGCACCGCAACGTGGTCAACCTGGTGCGCTGGAGCGCCGGGTTGTTCCCAGGTGAGGGTGCGTTGTTGCACAAGACCCCGGTGAGCTTCGACGCCTCGGTGTGGGAGCTGTTCTGGCCGCTGTGCAGCGGCGTGCGCCTGGTGCTGGCGCGCCCGGACGGCCACCGCGACCCGCAGTACGTGGCCGAGCTGATCCGCCAGCAACAGGTGGGCGTGGTGCAGTTTGTGCCGGCGCTGTTGCAACAGTTCCTCGAACACGACGCCAGCGCGGCCTGCGACAGCCTCACTGATATCGTCTGCGGCGGTGGCGAGCTGACCGAGGTCCTGGTGCGCCAGGTGCGCGAGCGCCTGCCACGGGCAAGGCTGCATAACGTCTACGGGCCGACCGAAACCACGGTCGATTGCAGCGTCTGCACTTTGCACCCGCAGGATCCGCTGACGCCGGGGGCGCTGCCGATTGGCCGGCCCATCGACAACACCCGTCTGTACGTGCTCGATGGCCACGACCAGCCTGTGCCATTGGGCGTCGCCGGCCAACTGCACATCGGCGGCGCCGGGGTGGCGCGTGGCTACCTGGGGTTGCCGGAGCAACAGGCCGAGCGCTTCATCGCCAGCCCGTTCGCCGACGGGGAGCGCCTGTACCGCAGTGGCGACCGTGTGCGCCAGCGCGCTGACGGCAGCCTTGAGTTCCTCGGCCGTACCGACCACCAGATCAAGCTGCGCGGCCTGCGCATCGAGCCGGGCGAGATCGAAGCCTGCCTCACCCGGGTGCCTGGGGTACGTGAAGCCGTGGTGCTGGTGCACGACGCCCAGCCGGCCGGCCCGCGCCTGGTGGCCTACGTCACCGGCGACGTGCCGCCCGCCGAGGCCTTGCGCGAAGCGCTGCTGGGGCAACTGCCCGAGTACATGGTCCCGGCGCTGTTCATGGCCCTCGACACCATGCCGCTGACCCCCAATGGCAAGCTTGACCGCAAGGCGCTGCCGCAGCCGGACCTGCCAGCGCGGGCCTACGAGGCGCCGCAGGGCGAAACCGAACAGCTGCTGGCGCGTATCTGGGGCGAGCTGCTGGGCGTGGAGCGGATAGGGCGCCACGACAACTTCTTCGAACTGGGCGGCCACTCGCTGCTGGCCGTGACCCTAACCTCGCGCTTGCGCGAGGCGGGCCTGGAGGCCGACGTGCGCAGCCTGTTCGAACACCCGACGCTGGCAGGCTATGCCGCCATCACAGACAGAATGGAGATCGTCCTGTGAGCATCAACGAACTACTGGCGACCTTGGCCGCCAACAATGTCCAGCTGGCCCTCAAGGATGGCCAGCTGGTAGTCCAGGGCAATCGCCAGGCCCTGAGCGACGCCGCGTTGGTGGCGCGGCTGCGCGAGCACAAGCCGGCGCTGCTGGGGATGCTCGAGCGTGGCGAGTACGTGGCGGCGCGCCAGGGCAACGTCGAGGTACCGGAAAACCGCATTCCGGCCGGCTGCACTCGGATCACCCCAGCCATGCTCAGCCTGGTCGAACTCGACCAGGCCAGCATCGACCAACTGGTCGAAGGCGTGCCCGGCGGCGCGGTCAATGTGCAGGACATCTACCCGCTGGTGCCGTTGCAGCAAGGCATGCTGTTCCACCATGCCAGCGCCGGCGACCACGATCCCTACGTGATGCAGGCGCGCTTCGTGTTCGCCAGCAGCGCCCGGGTCGAGGCCTTCGCGCAGGCCCTGCAAGGGGTGATCGACCGTCACGACATCCTGCGCACCTCGGTGCACTGGAAGGCCCTGGAGACGCCGGTGCAGGTGGTCTGGCGCCGGGCCCGGCTGCGGGTCATCCAGCTCGCCGAGGGCCAGCTGCCGGACAGCGGCTTCGACCTGACCCAGGCACCGTTGATCCGCCTGCAATGCCAGGCGCCGGAGGCGGATGGGCAGGTCCACGCGACCCTGCAGTTCCACCACGTGGCCATGGACCACAGCGCCCTTGAGGTGGTGCGCCACGAGATGCTCGCCTTCCTGCTCGGCGAAAGTGCCCGGCTGGGCCGCCCGCTGCCGTTCCGCAACCATGTGGCCCAAGCCCTGCTGGGCATCGGCGAGGCCGAGCACGAGGCGTTCTTCCGCGACATGCTCGGCGGCGTGGACGCGCCGACCCTGGCCTATGGCCTGGCCGATGTGCAGGGCGATGGCGCGGCGCTGAACGAGCACGCGCTGGACCTCGACCTGGCGTTGTGTCGCGAGCTGCGCGCCCATGCCCGCAGCCAGGGGGTGAGCGTCGCCAGCCTGTTCCACCTGGCCTGGGCACGGGTGCTGGGCGGCCTGACCGGGCGCGACCAGGTGGTGTTCGGCACCGTGCTGATGGGCCGCCTGCAAGGCGCCGAGGCTACCGACCGGGCGCTGGGCATCTTCATCAACACGCTGCCGTTGCGGGTGGACCTGGACGACGCCGACTTGGCCTGCGCGATCAAGGCCACCCACCAGCGCCTGAGCACGCTGATGCGCCATGAGCACGCGCCCCTGGCCCTGGCCCAGCGCTGCAGCGGCGTGGCAGCGCCGTCGCCGCTGTTCAATGCCTTGCTCAACTACCGCCACAGCGCGGCCTCGGGCTCCGAGGCGGTGCTGCGCGCCGGCTGGGCCGGGATTGAGATCGTGCATGCCGCCGAAGCCACCAACTACCCCTTGACCCTGAGTGTCGACGACTTCGGCGAAGCCTTCCGCCTGACCCTGCTAGCCAGTCCCGAGGTGCCGGCACGGCGCGTCTGCGCCTATCTGGAGCAGACCCTGCGCAGCCTGCTTGCGGCGACGCCCGCCACTGAAGTCAGGGCGCTGCCGATGCTGCCTGCCGACGAGCGTGAGGAGCTGCTGGAAACCTTCAACCAGACCCCGGGCATCGAACAGCCGCACGGTCCGCTGCATCGGCGCATCGAGGCCGTGGCCCAGGTCCATCCCCATGCCCTGGCCGCCACTGCCAACGAGCAGTCGCTGACCTACCAGCACCTGAACCAGCGCGCCAATGCCCTGGCCCACCACCTGATCGATCTGGGCGTTCGTCCCGACGACCGCGTGGCAGTGTTCGCCCGCCGTGGCCTGGACACGCTGATTGGCCTGGTCGCGGTGCTCAAGGCCGGCGCCGGCTACGTGCCGGTGGACCCGGCCCACCCGGACGAGCGTGTGCGCTACCTGCTCGACGACAGCGCGCCAGTGGCCGTGCTGACCCAACACGGCTTGCGGGGGCGCCTGGGTGGCATCACGGTGCCCGTGCTGGTGCTCGATCAGCCTGACTGGCCGCAGCGGTTGGACGACCCCGTCGTCGCCCTGGGACCGGAACACCTGGCCTACGTGATCTACACTTCGGGCTCCACCGGGCAGCCGAAAGGGGTGATGGTCGAGCACCGCACCCTGAACAACCTGGTGGACTGGCACTGCCGGGCCTTCGATCTGTGCCTGGGCCGGCACACTTCGAGCCTGGCCGGTTTCGGCTTCGACGCCATGGCCTGGGAGGTCTGGCCGGCGCTATGCGCCGGGGCCACCCTGCACCTGGCACCCGCCGGCGAGGGCCACGAGGACCTCGATGCGTTGCTGGCCTGGTGGCGCGAGCAACCGCTGGATATCAGCTTCCTGCCGACGCCGGTGGCCGAATACGCTTTCAGTCATCAGCTCGGACACCCGACCCTGCGTACCCTGCTGATCGGCGGCGATCGCCTGCGTCAGTTCAATCGCACCCAGACCTTCGCCGTGGTCAACAACTACGGCCCGACCGAGACCACCGTGGTGGCCAGTTCCGGGGTGCTGGAGGCGGGGGGCGCGCTGCACATCGGCGGCCCCGTGGACAATGCCCGTCTGTACGTGCTCGACGCCGGTCTGCAGCCCGTGCCATTGGGCGTGGCGGGCGAGCTGTACATCGGCGGTGCCGGGGTCGCCCGTGGCTACCTCGGCCGCCCGCAGCTGACCGCCGAGCGCTTCCTCGACGATCCGTTCTCGGCAACGCAGGGCGCGCGCATGTACCGCACCGGCGATCTGGTGCGCTGGCTGGCCGACGGCACCCTCGACTATCTGGGGCGCAACGACGACCAGGTGAAGATTCGCGGGGTGCGCATCGAGCTGGGAGAAATCGAGAACCGACTGAACAGCCTGCCGGGCATCGGCGAGGCCGTGGTGGTGGCCCGCGAGGACCAGCCAGGCCAGCCGCGCCTGGTGGCCTACTTCACCGCGCAGGCGGGTCTTGAGGCACCGTTGCCCGAGCAACTGCGCACGCAATTGCTTGCCCACCTGCCGGAGTACATGGTGCCGGTGGCCTTCGTCGCCCTGCAGGCGCTGCCGCTGACCGCCAACGGCAAGCTCGACCGCCGGGCGTTGCCGGCACCGGAACGTTCGGCGCTGTTCGAGCGTGGCTACGTGGCCCCCGAGGGTGAACTGGAAAGCGCCCTGGCCCAGCTGTGGGCCGAACTGCTGCAGGTGGAACAGGTCGGGCGGCATGACCATTTCTTCGCCCTGGGTGGCCATTCGCTGCTGGCCATGCGCATGGTGTCCCAGGTGCGCCTGCGGCTCGGCGTCGAGCTGACCCTGGCCGAGCTTTTCGCCAATCCCGAGCTGGCCGCCGTGGCCCAGGTGCTGGCCAGCGCCGGGCACAGCGCGCTGCCGGCCATCGTTGCGGTGTCCCGCGAGCAGCCCCTGCCGTTGTCGTTCGCCCAGCGGCGCCTGTGGTTCCTGGCCCAGCTGGAGGGCGGCAGCCAGGCCTATAACGTGCCGCTGGCCCTGGGCCTGCGCGGCTCGCTGGATGCCGACGCACTGGAGCGTGCCCTGCTGTGCATCGTCGCGCGCCATGAGGGCCTGCGCAGCCGCTTCGTGCCCGCAGGCGACAGTGCCGAGGTGCACATCGCCGACAGACCGCAACCGGGCTGGCTGCGGCGCCTGAGCCTGGCGCCCGATGACCTGGCCGCGCACCTGCAGGCCGAGGCCACCGCGCCGTTCGACCTGGTCGAGGGGCCCTTGCTGCGCGCCAGCCTGCTGCGCCTGGAGGATCAGCACCATGTGCTGCTGCTGACCCTGCACCATATCGTCGCCGACGGCTGGTCCCTCGGCGTGCTGACCCGTGAGCTGGGCGCGCTGTACCCGGCCATGCGCCAGGGCCTGGACGATCCGTTGCCGACCCTGGGGATCCAGTACGGTGACTACGCCGTGTGGCAGCGGCGCTGGCTGGCCGGTGAGCAGCTGCAACGCCAGGCCGACTACTGGCGCCAGGCCCTGGATGGCGCGCCGACCCTGTTGAGCCTGCCGAGTGATCGGCCACGGCCGCCACGCCAGGACTTCAGCGGCGCCAGCCTGGCGCTGCAGTTGGATGCGCGTCTCGGTGCCGGCCTGCGGGCGCTGGCCCAGCGGCATCAGGCGACCCTGTACATGGTGCTGCTCAGTGCCTGGGCCGCGACCTTGGCACGTCTGTCCGGGCAAAATGAGGTCGTGGTGGGCTGCCCGGTGGCCGGACGCGGCCATGCCGAGCTGGAGCCGCTGGTGGGGTTGTTCGTCAACACCCTGGCGCTGCGCATCGACATGTCGGGCGCGCCGAGCAGCGAGCGCCTGCTGGGTCAGGTGAAGGCCCGCCTGCTCGACGCCCAGGCGCATCAGGACCTGCCGTTCGAGCAGGTGGTGGAGATCGTCCGCCCGGCGCGCAGCCTCGGCCATACGCCGTTGTTCCAGACCACCCTCAACTGGCTGGCCACCGAGGGCGCCGCGCCGAGCCTGGCGGGATTGCGCCTGGAGGGCGTGGCCCAGGCCAACCAGGTGGCCAAGTTCGACCTGTCGCTGAGCATGGGCGAGCAGGGCGAGGCGCTGGTCGGCAGCCTCGAGTACGCCACGGCGCTGTTCGATGAAAGCAGCGTGCGCCGTTTCGCCGGTTACTTCGAGCGCCTGCTGCAGACGATGGTCGCCAACGACCAGGTCTCCCTGGCCGAGGTCGAACTGGTCGGTGACGTCGAACGCCGGCGCCTGCTGCAGACCTTCAACGGCAGTGCCCGGCCATTCCCGGTCGACCAGACCCTGCCGACCCTGATCGAGGCCCAGGCCACCCGTGCCCCACAGGCGCTGGCCGCCGTGGCCGGCGATGCACGCCTGAGCTACGGCGAGCTGAACCAGCGCGCCAACGCCCTGGCCCATCACCTGATCGAACGGGGCGTGGGGCCCGACGACCGGGTGGCGGTGGTCGCCCGGCGCGGGTTGGATACCCTGGTGGCGCTGCTGGCGGTGCTCAAGGCCGGTGGCGCCTATGTGCCGGTGGACCCGACGCATCCGGATGAGCGCCTGCGCTACCTGCTCGAAGACAGCGCCCCCGTGGTGGTCCTGGCCCAGCAGGTGTTGCTGGCGCGCCTAGAGGGGTTGGCCGTGCCCGTGTTGGCACTGGACCGGGCGGACTGGCCGGCGCGCACGGAAAATCCCGGGCGGCACGACCTGTTGGCCAGCCACCTGGCCTACGTGATCTACACCTCCGGCTCCACCGGGCAGCCCAAGGGCGTGATGGTCGAGCACCGTACCCTGGCCAACCTGGTGCACTGGCACTGCAAGGCCTTCGAGCTGGGCGCCGGCGAGCACACTGCCAGCGTCGCCGGCTTCGGCTTCGACGCCATGGCCTGGGAGGTCTGGCCGGCCCTGTGCGCCGGTGCGGTGCTGCACCTGCCACCGGTCGAGCTGGGCAACGAGCAGCTCGACGGGCTGCTGGCCTGGTGGCTGGAGCAACCGCTGAAGGTGGCCTTCCTGCCAACGCCGGTCGCCGAATATGCCTTCACCCAGGGGCTGCGCCATCCGACCCTGCGCACCCTGCTGATCGGTGGCGACCGCCTGCGCCAGTTCACCAGCGATCCGGGCTGCGTGGTGGTCAACAACTACGGCCCCACCGAGGCGACGGTGGTCGCCACCTCCGGCCTGGTGCTGCCGGGCGGGGCGCTGGACATCGGCCGGCCGATCGCCAATGCCCGGATCTACCTGCTGGACGAGGCGCGGCAACTGGTACCGTGCGGCGTGACCGGCGAGCTCTACGTGGGCGGTGCCGGGGTGGCGCGGGGCTATCTGAACCGTGCGCAACTGACGGCCGAGCGCTTCCTCGACGACCCGTTCAGCGAGCAGCCCGGCGCACGCATGTACCGCACTGGCGACCTGGCCCGCTGGAACGCCGACGGCACCCTGGACTACCTGGGCCGCAACGACGACCAGGTGAAGGTGCGCGGCCTGCGCATCGAGCTGGGCGAGATCGAGGCACAACTGCTGGCCTTGCCCGGCGTCGCCGAAGCGCTGGTTCTGGCCCGCGAGGACCAGCCCGGCCAGCCGCGACTGGTGGCCTACTACATTGCCGGCCCCGAGGCGCAGCCGGTCGGTGCCCTGCGCGCCGCCCTGCAGCAGCGCCTGCCGGCCTACATGGTGCCGGCGGCCCTGGTGCGCCTGGATGCCTGGCCATTGACCGCCAACGGCAAGGTCGACCGCCGGGCGCTGCCGTTGCCTGAGCGCGAGGCGTCGGCCAGCCAGGCCCACGAGGCCGCCGAAGGCGCCCTGGAAACGGCCCTGGCCGAGCTCTGGTGCGAGCTGCTGCAGCTGGAACGGGTCGGGCGCCAGGACCGCTTCTTCGAACTGGGCGGCCATTCGCTGCTGGCCATGCGCATGGTCGGCCAGGTGCGTGCACGCCTCGGCCGGGAGTTGTCGCTGGGCGAGCTGTTCGCCGATGACCGTCTGCTGGCGGTGGCGGCGACCCTGGCCGAGCGCGGCGGCGAGGTGCTGCCGGCCATCGAACCGACGCGCCGTGGCCAGTCCCTGCCGCTGTCGTTCGCCCAGCAGCGCCTGTGGTTCCTGGCGCAGATGGACGATGCCAGCGCCGCCTACCATATTCCCCTGGGCTTGGTCATGCGCGGCCCGCTGGACCGTGCGGCGCTGGAGCGGGCACTGGGGCGCATCATCGAGCGTCACGAAAGCCTGCGCAGCCACTTCACCCAGGAAGGCGCCGAGGCGCGGGTGCGCGTGGCCCCAGGGCGTGGCGGCTTCGCCCTGGTCTGGCACGACCTGCGCGGCGCCGAGCAGCAGCTGCCCGAACTGATGCACGCCGAAGCGCTGCTGCCCTTCGACCTGGCGCACCAGTTGCCGGTGCGCGGCCGCCTGCTGTGCCTGGCGGCGGAGCATCATGTGCTGCTGCTGACCTTGCACCATATCGTCGCCGATGGCTGGTCGATGGGGGTGTTCACCCAGGAGCTGGCGGCGCTGTACCAGGCCTTCAGCGCAGGGCGCGACGACCCACTGCCGGCGCTGGCGATCCAGTACGGCGACTACGCCCTGTGGCAGCGCCGCTGGCTGGCCGGCGAGGCGCTGCAGCGCCAGGGCGAATACTGGCAACAGGCACTGGCCGGCGCGCCGGTGCTGCTGACCCTGCCGACCGACCGGCCGCGGCCGGCCCGCCAGGACTATCACGGTGACCGGGTCGAGATACGTTTGGACCGGCGTCTGAGCGAAGACCTCAAGGCACTGTGCCTGCGCCACGGGGTCACCCCGTTCATGCTGTTCGGCGCCGCCTGGGCGGCGCTGCTGGCGCGGCTGTCCGGCCAGGCCGAGGTGGTGATCGGCACGCCGGTGGCCAACCGTCGGCAGGCCGAGGTCGAAGGGCTGATCGGGCTGTTCGTCAACTCCCTGGCCCTGCGCATCGATACCGCCGGACTGCCGGACGTCGGCGCGCTGTTGGCGCGGGTCAAGGCCTGCGTCAGCCAGGCCCAGGACCATCAGGACCTGCCGTTCGAACAGGTGGTGGAACTGCTGCACCCGCCGCGCAGCCTGGCCCATACCCCGCTGTACCAGGTGTCGCTGGCCTGGAACGGCGTCCCGGCCGAGGCCCTGCAACTGGGCGGCCTGCAACTGGAGGCGCTGGGCGGCGCGCAGACCTTCGCCAAGTTCGACCTGACCCTGAGCCTGGGCGAGACCGCCGACGGCTACGGCGGTGCCCTGGAGTTCGCCACGGCGCTGTTCGACCGGGCGACCATCGAGCGCCATGTCGGCTACCTGGAGCAACTGCTATGGGCGATGGCTGGCAGTGACCAGGCGGTGCCGGCGAAGGTCGAGCTGCTGGGCGCCGCCGAGCGTCGCCAGGAGCTGGTGACCTGCAATGCCAGCGAATTGGTCGGCGGCTTGCAGCAACCGGTGCAGGCGTTGTTCGAGGCGCAGGTGGCGCGCATGCCGCAGGCGTTGGCGGTGCAGGCCGAGGACGGCCAGATGAGCTACCGGCAACTGAACGAGGCGGCCAACCGCCTGGCCCATCAACTGATCGCCCAGGGCGTGGTCGCCGACAGCCGGGTCGCGGTGTGCCTTGCCCGTGGGCCGCAGCTGCTGGTCGGACTGCTGGCGGTGCTCAAGGCCGGCGGCGCTTACGTGCCGCTGGACCCGGGCTACCCCGACGAACGCCTGGCCTACATGCTTGCCGACAGCGCGCCGCTGGCGTTGCTGGTGGATGCCGGCAGCCGCGGGCGCTTCGCCGACAGCCGGGTACCGCGCCTGGACCTCGATCAGCCGGCCTGGGCCGGCCAGTCGCCGGACAATCCGCAAGTCCCGGGGCTGGGGGCCCGCCACCTGGCTTACGTGATCTACACCTCCGGCTCCACGGGCACGCCGAAAGGGGTGATGGTCGAGCACCGCAGCCTGTGCAACCTGGTGCACTGGAGCTCGCGGCTGATCGCCCCGACCGTCGAGGGCGCGCTGCTGCACAAGACCCCGGTGAGCTTCGACGCCTCGGTGTGGGAATTGTTCTGGCCGCTGTGCGCCGGCCTGCGCCTGGTGCTGGCGCGTCCGGACGGCCAGCGCGATCCGGCCTACCTGGCGGCGCTGATCCAGCGCCAGCGGGTCAGCGTGGTGCAGTTCGTGCCGGCGCTGCTGCAGCAGTTCCTTGCCCTGGAGGCCAGCGCGGCCTGCGACAGCCTCACCGATATCGTCTGCGGCGGCGGCGAGCTGACCACGGCATTGCTGCAACAGGTGCGCGAGCGCCTGCCACAGGTGCGGCTGCACAACGTCTATGGCCCGACCGAGGCTACCGTCGATTGCAGCGTCTGGACCCTGGAGCCTGGGCAAGCGCTGCCTGTAAGCGCGCCACCGATCGGCCGGCCGATCGCCAATACCCGGCTGTACGTGCTCGACCGCAACGGCCTGCCGGTGCCCCGTGGCGTGGTGGGCGAGCTGCACATCGGCGGCGTCGGCGTGGCCCGTGGCTACCTGGGCCTGCCGGAACTGGATGCCGAGCGCTTCGGCGACAGCCCGTTCGTGGTCGGTGAGCGTCTGTACCGCAGCGGCGACCTGGTGCGCCGCCGCGCCGACGGCGAGCTGGAATTCCTCGGCCGCGACGATTTCCAGGTCAAGCTGCATGGCCTGCGCATCGAACTGGGCGAGATCGAGGCGTGCCTGGCCAGTCATCCGGCCATTCGTGAAGTGGCGGTGCTGCTGCGTGGCGAACGGTTGGTCGCCTGGTTTACCGCCCATGATGAGGCGCCTGGAATCGAGTCACTACGCCGGCATGCCCTGGCGCAGCTGCCGGACTACATGGTGCCGTCGGCCTATGTGGCGATGCCGGCCATGCCGCTGACCGCCAACGGCAAGCTCGACCGCCAGGCGCTGCCCGAGCCCGGCGCCGAGTCTGTGCTCAGCCGTGCCTACGAGGCGCCGCAAGGCGAGGCCGAAACCCATCTGGCAGCGCTTTGGGCCGAGCTGTTGAACGTGCCGAGGGTAGGGCGCCAGGACCACTTCTTCGAACTGGGCGGCCACTCGCTGCTGGCGGTGACCCTGATTGCCCGCCTGCGTGCCGAAGGCCTGGAGGCGGATATCCGCGTGTTGTTCGCCGAGCCGACCCTGGCCGCCCTGGCCGCGACCCTGGGCCAGCATGGCGGGCCCCGGGTGCCGGCCAACCGTATTGGCGCCGGCTGCCGACGCATCACCCCGGACCTGCTGGCGCTGGTGGCGCTGGACCAGGCGGCCATCGACCGCATCGTCGCCCAGGTCCCAGGTGGTGCCGCCAATGTGCAGGACATCTACCCGCTGGGGCCGCTGCAGGCGGGGATTCTCTACCACCACCTGGCCAGCGAGGGTGATGATCCGTACCTGTTGCAGGCGCGTTTCGCCGTGGCCGACCGCGCGCGGCTGGAGGCGCTGCAGCGGGCCTTGGACCAGGTAATCGCCCGTCACGATATCCTGCGTTCCTCGCTGTACTGGGACGGCCTCGCCGAACCGGTGCAGGTGGTGTGGCGCCAGGCATCGCTGCCGGTACAGGAGGTGACCCCGCAGACGCCCCCGGTCTTGCGCCTGGACCTGACCCGCGCCCCCATGCTGCGCTTGCTGCACAGCCAGGACCCGGCCAGCGGTCGCATCACCGCGACCTTGCTGTTCCACCACCTGGTCATGGACCATGTGGCCCAGGATGTGCTGCGCGCCGAACTGCAGGCCTGCCTGCTTGGCGAGCAGCACCGGTTGCCCGCGCCGGTGCCGTACCGCAACTACATCGCCCAGGTGCTGCACGGCGCGGACGAGGCCGGGCACGAGGCGTTCTTCCGCGAACAACTGGGCGACATTGACGAGCCAACTTTGCCCTATGGACCGCATCCGCTGGCGCATCAGGGCGCCGAGGCCGAAGCTCGGATACTGTTGGACGACGGGCTGGCGCGATGCCTGCGCGAGCAAGCGCGATTGCTGGGTGTCGGTGCCGCTAGCCTGATGCACTTGGCCTGGGGGATGGTGCTGGGGCAGTTGTCGGGGCGCGACAGCGTGGTGTTCGGCACCGTGCTGCTCGGTCGCCTGCAGGGTGGCGAAGGCGTGGAGCGCGCCCTGGGCGTGTTCATCAACACCTTGCCGCTGCGTCTGGAGGTGGGCCGCCTGCCGGTACGCGAGGCGTTGCTCGACACCCACCGCCGGCTTACCGGGCTGCTGGTGCACGAGCATGCGCAACTGGCCCTGGCCCAGCGTTGCAGCGCGCTGCCGCCCGGCGCGCCGCTATTCAGCGCCTTGCTCAACTACCGTCACAGTGCCACGGCCCTGGTCCGCGATAGCGCGGCCGGGCGTGCCTGGGAAGGCATCGAGCTGCTGCATGCCGAGGAACGCAGCAACTACCCGCTGGCCATGAGCATCGACGACCTGGGCGAAGGCTTCGGCCTGACCGCGCAGTGCGCGCCGGGCCTGGATGCGCGGCGCCTGTGCGGTTATCTGCAGCAGGCGCTGGAAAACCTGGTCGAGGCCCTGGCGCAGGATCCCGAGCGAGGCCTGGAACAGCTGGACATCGTGCCGGCCGACGAACGCCAGCGGCTCTTGGTGGGTTACAACGCCACGCAGCGTGACTACCCGCGGCAACTGCCCGTGCAGCATCTGTTCGAGCAGCAAGTGGCGCGGCACCCGCTTGCGCTGGCGGCGCGCCATGATGAACGTCAACTCACCTATGGCGAACTCAACGAGCAAGCCAACCGCCTGGCCCATTGGCTGATCGGCGAGGGCGTGGCGGCAGGTGACCCGGTGGCGATCCTGCTGCCGCGTTCGTTGCCGTTGCTGGTGGCGCAACTGGCCGTGCTCAAGTGCGCGGCCATCTATGTGCCGTTGGACATCAACGCCCCGGCCGAGCGTCAGGCATTCATGGTTCAGGACTGCCAGGCGGTGGCGCTGCTGACCCTCGGCAGCCTGGCGGCGGAATGCGAGGCGCGGCGCATCGATCTGGATTGCCTGGCCCTCGACGACCAGCCGGCGCACAACCCAAACCTCGCGCAGGAGGCCGACGCGGTGGCCTACGTGATGTACACCTCGGGCTCCACCGGCACGCCGAAGGGAGTGCGGGTGACCCATCGCGGCATCACCCGGCTGGTGCTGAACAACGGCTATGCCGACTTCGACGCCAGCGACCGTTTCGCCTTTGTCTCCAACCCGGCGTTCGACGCCGCCACCCTGGATGTCTGGGGCGGCCTGCTCAACGGCGGCCAGGTGCTGGTGATCGATCACCAGACCCTGGTCGAGCCGGCGCAGTTCGCCAGCGCGTTGCGCCAGGGCGGCGCCAGCGTGATGTTCGTCACCACGGCGCTGTTCAACCAGTATGTGCAGCTGATCCCCGAGGCCCTGGCAGGGCTGCGGGTCCTGCTGTGCGGCGGCGAGCGCGGCGAGCCCGCCAGTTTCCGGGCGTTGCTGGCGCGGGCGCCGAGCCTGCGCCTGGTGCACTGCTACGGGCCCACCGAGACCACCACCTTCGCCACCGCCTGCACCGTGCGGGCCGTGGCCGACGGCGCCGAGCACGTGCCGATCGGCGGCCCGATCGGCAATACCACGGCCTATGTCCTCGATGCACACGGGCGGCTGTTGCCCGAAGGCGTGACTGGCGAGCTGTACATTGGCGGCGACGGCGTCGCGCTGGGCTACCTGAATCGCCCGCAACTGACGGCCGAACGTTTCCTCGACGACCCGTTCGGTGCTGGGCCTGGCGCGAGGTTGTACCGCACCGGCGACCTGGCCCGCTGGCGTGATGACGGCCAGCTGGAATGCCTGGGCCGCACCGACGATCAGGTGAAGATCCGTGGTTTCCGCATCGAGCTGGGCGAGATCGAGCAGCACCTGGCCCAGTGCCCGGGCGTCGACGAAGTCGTGGTCATGGCCCTGCGCCTGGAACAGGGGCCGCTGCGCCTGGTGGCCTGGTACACCCGCACCGACACGGCCCTCGATGGCGTGGCGCTGCGTGGCTTCCTGCGCGAACGGCTGCCGGAGTACATGTTGCCGGCGGCGTTCGTCGCGCTTGCGGCGCTGCCGTTGACCAACAATGGCAAGGTCGACCGCCGGGCGCTGCCACTGCCAGGTGCCCAGGACCTTGCAGTGGCGGTGTTCGAGGCCGCTGCAACGCCGGTCGAGCAGGCGTTGGCCGCGCTGTGGGCGCAGGTGCTGGAAGTCGAGCGGGTGGGGCGGCATGACAGCTTCTTCGAACTGGGCGGGCATTCGCTGTCGGCGATCCGCCTGGTGGGCGAGATGCGCCAGGCCGGCCTGCACACGACCCTGGCGGAGTTGTTCCAGCACCCGACCATCGCCACCCTGGCAGCGCGCCTGGGCGAGGGCGCGGACGAGGACGAAGGCCTGGTCACGGTGCGCGCCGCAGGCAGTCAGCCGGCATTGTTCCTGATCCACGAGTTCAGTGGCCTGGACCTGTACTTCCCGGTCCTGGGGCGGCATATCGAAGGTGATTTCCCCGTCTACGGCCTGGCTGGCGTCGCCCCCGGGGAAGCGCAGCTGAACACCATGGAGTGCCTGGCGGCGCGCCTGGTAGGGCGGATCCGCGCCGTGCAGCCCCACGGGCCGTATCGGCTGGCGGGCTGGTCGTTCGGCGGCGTGCTGGCCTACGAGGTGGCCGCGCAGTTGCTGGGCGCGGACGAGCCGGTGGCCTTCGTCGGCCTCATCGACACCTACGTGCCGCGCCTGAGCGACCAGGGCAAGGCGCGCTGGCAAGGGCCGCATCTGTTGCAAGGACAGCTGTTGCTGCATTGCCGGGTGCATTGGCAGGCGCAGGGCGAGGCGGGGGCGGCGCAGTTGGCCGAAATCGAGGCATTGCAGCCCGGGGCGCTGGCCTTCGATGCGCTGCTCGCCCACTGCCGTGAGCGCCAGCTCCTGGTGCCCGGCCTGGTCCAGGCCAGCGACGGGCAATTGCGCCACTTCTTCGAGCGTCACCTGGCCCATGGGCATGCCTTGGCGCATTACCGCCTGGCACCGTTGCCGGTGCCACTGCACCTGTTCCTGGCCGAGCAGCGCAGCGCCGGCATCGTCACCGACAGCCCGACCCTGGGTTGGGCCGAGGCCTTGCCGGGGCAGGCGTTGCATTGCCTGAGCGTGCCGGGCGACCACCAGAGCATGGTGCAGGATCCGCAGGCGGCGGTGTTGGGCCAGGCCATCGCGCAGGCGATGCAGGCCGCTCCCGGTCTGTTGCCGCCGGCGCACCAGCCGCTGCTGGCGATCCAGAGCGGTACGCCGTCCCATGTGCCGGTGTTCTGCGTGCCGGGGGCCGGTGACAGCGTGACCAGCTTTATCGGCCTGGCCGAGGCGCTGGGGCCGGACTGGCCGGTGCATGGCTTGCAGGCCCGGGGCCTTGCCGTGGGTGAGGTGCCGCACAGCGCGGTGGAGGCCGCCGCCGACTGCCATGTCCGGGCCATCGAGGCGCTGTACCCCGAAGGCCCGTTGAACCTGGTCGGACATTCGTTCGGTGGCTGGGTGGCCCATGCCATGGCGCTACGCCTGCAGGCCAAGGGGCGTGAAGTGCGCTCCCTGACCCTGATCGACAGCGAGGCGCCGGGCGCGGGGGGCAGTTGCGGCAAACCGTACACCTTTACCCAGGCCCTGCAGCGGCTGATCGAGTCGTTGCAGCTGTCCACCGGCAAGTCGTTGGGCATCGAACCTGCGGTCTTTGCTGAAGCTGACGATCAGGAGCAACTGCGCCAGTTGCACGCGGCCATGGTGCGGGTCGGCCTGATGCCGTCGCGTTCTTCGGCTCAGGCGCTCGAGGGCGTGGTGCGGACCTTCGCCACGGCCCTGCGCACGGTGTACCGTCCCGACGGCGGGTTCAACGGTCTGGCGCGGCTGGTACTGGTGGCTGATCCGAGCCTGGATCTCGCCGGCAACCAGCGTGAACAGCAGGCCATGGAGCAGGGCTGGCGCGAGTGGCTGCCGCAACTGGAGGTATGGCAGGGGCCGGGCAACCACTTCAGCATCCTCAAGGTGCCGGATGTGTTCAGCCTGGCGGCGTGGTGGCATGACGGGCAGGCCCTGTATCACGGCAGGGTGAAGCAGTAACACCGTCGTGGGCGCGGGCCATGCCCGCGCCCACGGGACCTCAGCGGATTCTGGAAGAACGGTTTTATGGAAAAGACGAAGTTTCGCAAGATCACCCTTGGGCTCGCCGCGGTCCTGGTCGCCGGCATCGTGCTGTACGCGGTGCAGGCCCCGGCCAAGCCGCCGCAGTACATCACCGCCACGGTCGAACGTGGCGACATCGAGAACGCGGTGCTGGCCACCGGCACCCTGGAGGGCATCCGCCAGGTGGACGTTGGCGCCCAGGTTTCCGGGCAGCTCAAGTCGCTGAAGGTCAAGCTCGGTGACAAGGTCAGCGAGGGCCAGTGGCTGGCCGAGATCGACCCGCTGGTGCCGCAGAACACCCTGCGCCAGGCCGAGGTCGACGAGGAGAAGCTGCAGGCCGAGCGCCGCTCGGTGCAGGCCAAGCTCAAGCAGGCCAGGCGGGTCTACGAGCGGTACGAGGTGCTGCAGGACGACGAGTCGATTTCGCGCCAGGATTTCGAGAGCGCCGAGTCCGAGTTCGAGGTGCAGCAGGCCAACCTGCGCTCGCTGGACGCGCAGATCAAGAGCGCCCGGGTACAGATCGACACCGCCAGGGTCAACCTCGGCTACACCCGCATCGTCGCGCCGATCAATGGCCATGTGGTGGGCATCGTCACCCAGGAAGGCCAGACGGTGATCTCCAACCAGTTGGCGCCGGTGATCCTCAAACTGGCCGATCTCGACACCATGACCATCAAGGCCCAGGTGTCGGAGGCCGACGTGATCCATATCAGCCCCGGCCAGCAGGTGTACTTCACCATCCTCGGCGATGACCAGCGCTATTACGCAAAGCTGCGCGGCACGGAGCCCGCGCCGCAGAACTACCTGGAGAGCAGCGACAAGAACAGCGGCGCGGCCAAGCAGGCCAGCGCGGTGTTCTACAACGCACTGTTCGAGGTACCCAACCCCGAGCACCGCCTGCGCATCTCGATGACCGCCCAGGTGCGCATCGTCCTCGACACCGCCCAGGGCGTGCTCACCGTGCCGGTGGCGGCACTGGGCCCTCGCGACGCCGACGGCAGCTTCCCGGTACGGGTGATCGATGGCAAGGGCTTCGCCCAGGTGCGCAAGGTCCAGGCAGGGATCAACAACAACGTCAAGGTGCAGGTCAAGGACGGCCTGGCCGAAGGCGACCGGGTGGTGATCGGCGAGCCGGTGTCGGGCGAGGCGGGGGCGTGAGCATGAACATGACCGTCGAGCTGTCACCGCACCTGGCGCGGCCCGCTGGCCAAGAGCAGCCGCTGTTGCGCCTGCAAGGGGTCAGCCGCAGCTTCATGGCCGGCGACCGTGAGTTCCTGGCGCTCAAGGGCATCGACCTGCAGATTCATGCCGGTGAGCTGGTGGCGATCATCGGCGCCTCGGGCTCGGGCAAGTCGACCCTGATGAACATCCTCGGCTGCCTGGACCATGCCAGCGCCGGCAGCTACCAGGTCAGCGGCCAGGAAACCCGTGACCTGGACGACGACGCCCTGGCGGCGCTGCGGCGCGACCATTTTGGTTTCATCTTCCAGCGTTACCACCTGTTGCCGCACCTGGATGCCCTGCGCAACGTCGAGATCCCGGCGGTGTATGCCGGCGTGTCCCAGGCCGGGCGCCATGCCCGCGCCCGCGAACTGCTCGGGCGGCTGGGCCTGGCCAGCCATCTGGCGCACCGCCCGAGCCAGCTGTCCGGCGGCCAACAGCAGCGGGTGAGCATCTGCCGGGCGCTGATGAACGGCGGCGAGGTGATCCTCGCCGACGAACCCACCGGCGCCCTCGACACCGCCAGCGGCAAGGAGGTGATGAACATCCTGCTGGAACTGCACGCTGCCGGGCACACGGTAATCCTGGTGACCCACGATCCCAAGGTCGCCGCCCACGCCGAGCGGATCATCGAGGTCAGCGACGGGCAGATCGTCAGCGACCGCCGCACCCGGCCCGAGGCACCGGCGCCGACCGCCGCGGCCGCGCCGGCTGTCGAGCAGGCGCGGCCGCGGCTGGTGGCCAGCCTGGGTTTGTTCCGCGAGGCGTTCAAGATGGCCTGGATCGCCCTGGTCTCGCACCGCATGCGCACCTTGCTGACCATGCTCGGGATCATCATCGGCATCACCTCGGTGGTGTCGATCTCGGCCATCGGCGAAGGCGCCAAGGGCTACGTGCTCAAGGACATCCAGGCGATCGGCAGCAACACCATCGACATCTATTCGGGCACCAGTTTCGGCGACAGCCGGGCCAAGGCCATCGAGACCTTGATGCCGGCCGATGTGACGGCGCTCAACGCGCTCTACTACGTCGACAGCGCCACGCCGGTGATCGGCCAGAGCTCGCTGGTGCGCTACCGCAACATCGACGCCGACGTACAGCTCAACGGCGTCAGCGAGCAGTACTTCCAGGTGCGCAACATTCCGCTGGCCTCGGGGATCGTGTTCAGCGCCGACGACGCCCGGCGCCAGGCGCAGGTGGTGGTGATCGACCACAACACGCGCAAGCGCCTGTTCGGCGACGGGGTCAACCCGCTGGGGCAGGTTATCCTGGTCGGCAAGCTGCCGTGCACGGTGATCGGCGTGACCGCCGAGAACAAGAACCTGTTCGTCGCCGGCAACACGCTCAACGTGTGGATGCCCTACGAGACCGCCGCCGGGCGGGTGCTCGGCCAGCGCCATCTGGACAGCATCAGTGTGCGGATCAAGGACGGCATGCCGAGCAAGCGGGTGGAGGAGGAGGTCAACAAGCTGATGCTGCAGCGCCATGGCACCAAGGACTTCTTCACCAACAACCTCGACAGCATCATGCAGACCGTGCAGAAGACCAGCCGCTCGCTGACCTTGCTGCTGTCGCTGATCGCAGTGATTTCACTGGTGGTCGGGGGGATCGGGGTGATGAACATCATGCTGGTATCGGTCACCGAGCGGACCCGGGAGATCGGCATTCGCATGGCGGTGGGGGCGCGGCAGTCCGATATCCGCCAGCAGTTCCTGGTGGAGGCGGTGATGGTCTGCCTGATCGGTGGGGTGATCGGGATCGGGTTGTCCTATGGGATCGGTTATTTGTTCGCGTTGTTCGTCAAGCAGTGGGAAATGGTGTTTTCGCTGGGATCGATCGTCACGGCGTTCGTGTGTTCGACGCTGATCGGAATCGTGTTCGGCTTCGTGCCGGCGAGGAATGCGGCGCGGTTGGACCCGATCGAGGCGTTGGCGCGGGATTAGACGGTGTTGCGCCTGCCGGCGCGGCACAATGGTTCATCATGTCGCATATGGCATTCGTGCGTTTCTCGTGCACACTGTGTAGGGCCATGCTGTCAGTGGCGTAATCCATGGTACGAGGAGCGCAATGAGCGGACATTGTCTGGGCCTGTCTGTGTTGTTGTCGTTCGCCTTGGCGGTGGCGCCCAAGCTTGCCGTTGCCGCTGACGCCTGCCAGCACCTGACCGCCACCGGCAATCCGGACTATCCACCCTACCTGTGGCGTGATCCGCATGACCCCGGGCGGCTGATCGGCGCCAACGCCGACCTGCTCAAGCAGGTGGCCAAGGAACTGGGGCTGGTGGTGGACGTGGTGTATGTCGGGCCGTGGTCCAGAGCCCAGGAAGAGGTGAATACCGGGCGTGTCGACATGCTCGCGGGGTATTTTCGCACCCAGGCGCGGGAGCAACTGGTGGACTTCGTCAGCCCGCCGTTCCTGTTCAACTCCAGCGTGGTCTGGGTACGCAAGGGCGAGGGCTTCGCCTACAGCGACTGGTCCGACCTCAAGGGGCGGCGTGGCGGAACACTGGTCAACAACAGCCACGGCCAGGCCTTTGACGACTATGCGCGGGCGCAGCTCGTGCTCGAGGCCGTGCCCAGCGTCACCCAGGCCTTCCAGAAACTGCTGCTCAAACGCAGCGACTATGTGATCTTCGAACACTACCCAGGCCTGGCCCTGGCCCGCATGCTGGGCAAGGAACAGGCGCTTGAAGTGCTCGACCCACCGGTCTCCAGCGAGGGGTTGTACCTGGCACTGTCGCACAAATCGGGCTGCAACAAGCCGGCGCTGCGCGAGCAGCTGGCGCGCAAGATGAAGGCGCTGGTCGGCGGGCCATTGCCCGAGCAACTGGTGGCCGAGAACCTGCAGCGCTGGAAGCGTCAGCAGACGGGCCAATAACGCATCCGCCTGCCTGTCGCAAGAAGGTCGCCGCGTTGATCGAGCGAGCGCTGGGCTAGCCTTTGCACCTGGCCACGACCACCTTGCAGGTGTGCGGGGCGCCGCCCGACCTGCCGGCGTAGCGCACGCAGCTGTCCAGTGACTTCTTGCTGGCCATGGCCAGGGTGGGGCCGAAGGCCAGGCCGCCTTCGCCGCTGCTGGGCAGAGCCTTGGCGTAGCAGTTTGCGCCTTGGGCCGCGTAGCGGGTGGTGGCGTGTTTGCTTGAACAGCCGGCAGTCAGACACAGCGCGAAGACAAGCAGGGTGAGCAACGCTGCCTGGTTGGGTGGGGTGGCCATTGCGAGCTCCTGGGGCAGCAAGTTTGCAGGGGGGCGGCCTGTTGAGATTAGCTGGAGTCGCTTCGTTTGGCTTGGGTTTCGTCGTGACGCGATGAGGCCCGAAACGACAAGTGGCAATATGCCTTCAATTGCTGGGCAATGCGCTCTAGCCCAGTCCCTGCGGCGCCTCCTGCCGTTCATTGGATCCATTGAGCTTCGCGAAAACCCCGTGCGTTTCGCCAAAGCTTGAGTACAATCATCGGCTTTTTCCGGGCCTTCCCCCGGGCCTGTTCCTGGAAGTGCAAATGCTGATCGGTAGTTACTCATCCTCGCTGGTGTTGATCTCGCTGTGCGTGGCCATCCTTGCCTCTTATACGGCCCTGGACCTCACCGGGCGCATCGCCACGGCCAAGGGGCGCGCGGTGTACCTGTGGATGGGCGGCGGGGCGTTTGCCATGGGCATCGGTATCTGGTCGATGCACTTCATCGGCATGCTGGCGTTCAGCCTGCCGATCGAGCTGGGTTATGACACCACGCTTACGGTCCTGTCGCTGCTGATCGCGGTGGCCTCCTCAGGCTTTGCGCTATGGCTGGTGAGCCAGCCGCGACTGCCGTGGCTGCAGTTGGTGTTCGGCGCCTTGATCATGGGCACCGGCATCGCCTGCATGCACTACATGGGCATGGCCGCGCTGCGCATGCAGCCGGGCATCGACTACGACCCGACGCTGTTCGGCGTGTCGCTGGCCATCGCGGTGGGGGCGTCGGCGGCGGCGCTGTGGATCGCCTTCCGCCTGCGTCAGCACACCCCCTATGTGCGTCAGATCCGCGGTGTCGCGGCGGTGGTGATGGGTATCGCCATCGTCGGCATGCACTACACCGGCATGGCTGCGGCCAGCTTCCCGGCGGGCAGCTTCTGCGGCGCGCTGGCCACGGGCCTGGCCGGCGACGGCCTGGACTACCTGGTGCTGATCACCACCCTGGCGGTGCTGGCGGTTGCCCTGTTGACCTCGGTGCTGGACGCCCGCCTGGAGGCGCGCACGGCGGAGCTGGCCCGCTCGCTGACCCTGGCCAACCAGGAGTTGACCCAGCTGGCCCTGCACGACACCCTGACCGGCCTGCCCAACCGCACGCTGCTGGCCGACCGTATCGACCAGGCCATGGGCCGGGTGGCGGAACAGGGCGGCTGCTTCGCCCTGATGTTCATCGACCTGGACGGCTTCAAGCCGGTCAACGATGCCTTCGGCCACCATGTTGGCGACCTGTTGCTCAAGGTCGTGGCGGCACGCCTGCGCGGCCATCTGCACAGCCAGGACACCCTGGCGCGGATCGGCGGCGACGAGTTCGTGCTGCTGGTGGAGCTGGACGAGCCGGACGACGCCATGAACGTCGCGGTCAAGCAGGTCAACCTGATGGCCAGGCCGTTCCGCGTGGCCGAACACGACCTGCAGCTGTCGGCGAGCCTGGGCATCGTGCTGTACCCGGGCAACGGCCTGGACCAGCATGAGCTGCTGCGCAATGCCGACGCAGCCATGTACCACGCCAAGAGCGCCGGCAAGAACGGCTACAGCTTCTTCGACGCCTCGATGAACAGCAACGCCCGCCAGCAACTGCAACTGCTGCAGGACCTGCGCACGGCCCTGGAGCACAACCAGTTCCGCCTGCATTACCAGCCCAAGTTCGACGCCGTGCAGCGCCAGCCCATCGGCGCCGAGGCCCTGCTGCGCTGGGAGCATCCGCAACATGGCCTGATACTGCCGGACCGCTTCATCGGCCTGGCCGAGAAGACCGGCCTGATCATTCCGATCGGCGAGTGGGTGCTGGGCGAAGCGTGCCGGCAGATGCGCCAGTGGCTGGACGAGGGCAACGAAGACTGGCGCATCGCGGTCAACCTGTCGGCCATTCAGTTCTGCCATGCCGGGCTGGTCGACAGCGTGGCCCAGGCCCTGAGCGAGAACGGCCTGCCGGCCAACCGCCTGACCCTGGAAATCACCGAAACCACCGCCATGCGCGATGCCGACGCCAGCCTGCATGTGCTGCAGCGTCTGTCGGACATGGGCGTGGACCTGTCCATCGACGATTTTGGCACCGGGTATTCCAGCCTGATGTACCTCAAGCGTCTACCAGCCAACGAGCTGAAGATCGACCGCGGCTTCGTGCGCGATCTGGAACAGGACAGCGACGATGCGGCGATTGTCTCGGCCATCGTCGCCCTGGGCCAGGCGCTGGGCTTGCGGATTGTCGCCGAAGGGGTGGAAACCGACCGCCAGCAGGACTTCCTCACCCGCCTGGGCTGCGATTCGCTGCAGGGCTACCTGCTTGGCCAGCCGGTGCCGCCCGAGCAGTTCATGAAAGGGTTGCAGACGTTGAAGGCGCGCCAGGAACAGGCAATCTAGACGGCGTTGCGCATGGGGCTGGCCAGCAGGTCGAAGATTTCCATCTCGGCTTCCACAGCCTCGATGATCCGCTCGACATCGGCGGCGGGCATGATGGTGGCGCAGGGAATGCCGGCGATTGCCAGCAGGGTCTCGCCAGTGACCCGGTCGAACAGCCGGGCGACCATGCTGCGCGGGGCATCCATGCTGGCCTCGAAGCCCAGCGGATGGAAATGCCAACGCATCACCTGGCAGGCGTTGGGGAACGTCATCTTGTTCATGCCAGCCTCCTTGTTCGTGTCCTGAACGCGGTGATTTCGTAGCGGTAACACTGTGGCCTTCCTGGCAGTCGGGACTCTAACCATAGCACCTGCCATGGCAGTAATCGCCAGAAAATAAGGCAGATGTACTAATACATGACGGCGGTCACAGTCCTGTCACGATGAACGGTGGGTGTCTATCCGCCGGGGCAAACGTTTTCCCCGTGGGCGGGCGGCTGGCAGCGAGCGTTGCTCTGCTATGTTTATCGGCAGCGATTTTTCGGACCAACGGTGTCGGCCGGGCAGACAGGGAGACAGTCATGCGTTTTTCCACGCTTACCCAACGTATTGCCGGCCATGCATTCGCCGCCTGGGACATTCATTACCAGGCCCTGGAGCAACGCCGCCTGGGGCGCGAAATCTTTCTGCTATCGGTGGGCGACCCGGACTTCGATACCCCGGGCCCGGTGGTCGAGGCCGCTGTGGCCAGCTTGCGGCGCGGCGATACCCATTACAGCGATGTGCGTGGCAGTCTCGCCTTGCGTGAGGCTGTGGTGCGCCACAGCCAGTTATCTTTGGATCCCGCGCAGGTCGTGGTGACCGCCGGAGCCCAGTGCGGCCTGTTCGCGACCTTTCAGTGCCTGTTCGAGCCCGGCGACGAGGTGATCGTCGCCGAGCCCATGTACGTGACCTATCACGGCGTGTTCGGTGCCTGCGGTGCACGGGTCGTACAGGTCGCGGTGCGGCCGGAGCAGGGGTTTCGCCTGGATCCTGCCGCGGTGGCCAGGGTGATCACTCCGCGCACCCGGGGCCTGCTGCTCAACAGTCCGCACAATCCGACGGGCGCGATGATCGACCAAGCCGACCTGGAGCGCCTGGCGCAGTTATGTCGGGAGCATGATCTGTGGCTGGTCTGCGATGATGTCTACCAGTCGCTGCTGTACGAAGGTGAGGCGCCCAGTCCGTTGAGCCTGCCAGGCATGGCCGAGCGCTGCGTGTTGATCGGCAGCCTGTCCAAGTCCCATGCGATGAGTGGCTGGCGGGTCGGCTGGGTGATCGGCCCGCCGCTGTTCGCCCAGCACCTCGGCACACTGGTGATGAGCATGCTGTTCGGCCTGCCGGAGTTCGTCATGCATGCGGCTTGCGTGGCACTGGACCAGGCTGGGGTAGACGTACGGCGGATGCGTGAGGTCTACCGACAGCGGCGTGACCGGGTCTGCGCGGCGCTGGGGGGCTGCCCGGGCATTCATGTCCATCGGCCGGTCGGCGGCATGTTCGTGATGCTTGATATTCGCGGCAGCGGGCTCGGCGCCCAGGCGTTCGCCCAGCGCCTGCTGGACGAGGAGGGCGTGGCCCTGCTGCCGGGTGATGGGTTCGGGCCGAGCGCGGCGGGACATCTGCGCCTGGGGCTGGTGCTGGAGGCCGCGGTGCTAGAGCAGGTGTGTCGGCGCATCGCCGCCTGCGCGCTGCGGGTGCTAGCCGAGCAACCCGGCGGCGATGTTGATGGTAAAACCGAGGATCGCCGTGTTGAACACGAAACCTACCAGTGAGTGTGCCAGCACCACCCGGCGCATGGCCCGGCCGGCGACGCCGATGTCCGAGGTCTGCACGGCGACGTTGATGGTGAACGAGAAGTAGTGGAAGTCCCAGTAGTCCGGGTTACGCTCGCCGTCGGCAAAACGCAGGGGCGGTTCATGGCGGTCGCCGGTATAGAACAGCCGGGCGTAGTGCAGGCTGAAGATGCAGCCGATCAGCAGCCATGAACCGGCCACGGTCAGGCCGGTGTACAGATAGTGCAGGGCCAGGGCGCCGCCCTCCAGGCCGCGGCTGGATACCAACTGCTGGGTGACGGCGGCCAGGCTGGCGATGGCCGAGACGCAGACGGTGATCAACACCAGACCGGCGTTTTCATCCTCGATGCGGGCGACCTTGCGCACTCGCTCGGCATTGGCCCGCAGGCTCAGCCACACGACCATGGCCAGGTACAGCCAGACGCCAAGGTTCCAGCCGGCAAGGATGTGCTGCACGGTGTCGCCGGCGGGTATCAGCCAGCCGCCGAGCAGGCCGGCCAGGGTGGCGATACTGAGACGGGGGTGGGTGCGGGTGAGGTGGTGGAAGGCCATGCGGTCCCTTGGTGGATGAGCGTGGGTGAACTGTAGACCAGATGCGGCCCTGGCGCGGGGCAAGCCTGCTCCACCTCGTTCAGCCCGGCATGCCGTCCACCCGCGGCCGCAGCAGGATCGGCAGGTAGTGCCGGAGGAACAGCAGCAACGCGGCGCTGCCGAACAGCACCGATACCCCCAGCCCCAGCGGCGTGAACGGCGTCACCACGACCCGGGCCAGCGCCGCCAGCTGGATCAGCGCGAACGCCCAGCCAATGCTGCGCGGCACCGCCAGCGGCCGCCCGGTATGCCCCAGGCTGACCCGGGCCATCATCGCCACGATCAGTCCGGTCATGGCGCCGACCGTCAAGGCGTGGGCGGCCAGGCTCGGATTGATCGCGACCCCGGCATGCCACAGCGCCAGGCCCAGGCAGGCCGGGATCAGCCAGGCGTAGGCCAGGTGCAGCGACCACAGCAGCTGCACCCGCCACAGGCCACGGTCATGCCAAAGCACCAGGCGCACGCCGTGCAGCACCGCCAGGGTGGCGAACAGCAAGGCCATTGGCGGCTGCGGCGCATCGTTGAAGCCGAGCACGTAGGTGAGCGGCAGCGCCACGCTGCCCAGCAGGCAGGCGCGGTCCAGCCAGGGGCGGGCCGGTGCAGGGCTCATGTTGCCCAGGCCGCGACGGGTGAAGAACGGGATCACCCGCCCGCCAATCACGCTCATCATCGCCGCCACCAGCCAAAGCCCGGCCAGCACGCCGCGCCGTTGCCACAGCTCGTTGTCCTGCAGCCCGCCGGCCAAGGTCAGCCACTGGCAGGCGGCGATCAGCAGCACCAGTGCGACGATGGGATAGTTGTTGCGCAGCCGCCGCTGCACGATCGGTCGCGCCAGGGCCAGCGCCACCAGCGGCAGGAAGGTACCCTCGATCAAGACCAGCAGCCAGGCCGGCAAGGGCAGGAACCAACTGATCCGACCCAGCAGCCAGAGCAGGAACAGCCCCTGCAGCGGCCGGCCGCTCAGGCCCGGGATACCGCTCCAGTTCTGCACGGCGGTGAGCAGAAAGCCGGCGACAATGGCCACCGCGAAGCCGAACAGCATTTCATGGCGATGCCAGGCCAGCATGCCACCCGCCGGGTTGAGCTGGAGCGCGCCGGCCAGCTCGCCGGCCCACAGCAGCAGGGCGAGCAGGGCGAACAGGCTGCCGCCGAGGAAGAACGGGCGAAAACCCAGGGCCCAAAGGGCCTGACGTGGGCGAGCGGTGATCGGCTGGACGAGCATGGCGGGGACCTTGGTTCGATCGGAGCGGTTGAATGGGGTACCATCACGAACCATGCCAGCGTTCAAAGGCCTTGAATATCAAGGTGATGGCACTGCTTAAGGTCATTATGACTCTTTTTGTTTGTAGTCTTTTTGACCTTGATCAGGGTTGAAATGACTCGCTTTGCGCCGTCTTGCGCTCGCCGCGCATTCGGCTTTGCTACAGGATCCCCGCTGTGACCGACCTCCTGCGCAATCCGCTGCTGCAGTACCTCGCCCGCCTGGCCCCGTCCAGCCAGTTGACCATGCGCTACATCCTGCAGGATGCCGCCGACCGCCTGGGCTTCGCCGATGACGATATCGCCGATGTGCCTTGGCACCGTCTCGAGCCCGGCCATGTGATCGCCCTGGTGGCGGCGCTGCGCGCCGATGGTTACGCGCCCAATACCTCGTCGCTGTACGTCAATGCGGTGCGGGGGGTGATGAACGAGGCCTGGCGCCAGGGGCTGATCGACCACGAGCAACTGCTGATGATCCGCGAGGTCAAGCCGGCCGGCGGCAGCCGCCTGCCGCCGGGACGCAACCTGCGGCGCAACCTGATCCGTGAACTGATGGACGTGTGCGCCGCCGACCCGCGCCCCCAGGGCGTGCGCGACGCGGCGATCCTGGCGTTGCTCTACGGCACCGGCATGCGCAAGTCGGAGTCGGTGGATGTCGACCTGGACCAGGTGGACTTCCAGGAGCGCAGCGTGCAGGTGCTGGCCAAGGGCAACCGCCAGCTGGTCAAGTACGCCCCGGCCTGGGCCTTCGACAAGCTGCAGGCCTGGCTCGACCTGCGCCGCCAGCACCTTCCCAGCGGCGAGCGCGACGACAGCTTCCTGTTCAACCGCATCCGTCGCGGCAGCCATATCACCCGTGCGCGCATCACCAAGCACGCGATCTATTACATTGCCCGCCAGCGTGGGGCGCAGGTGGGGGCCAAGATCATGCCCCATGATTTTCGCCGGGCGTTCATCACCCGGGTGATCGAGGAGCACGACCTGTCGATCGCGCAGAAGCTCGCGCACCATGCCAATATCCAGACCACGGCGAGCTATGACCGGCGCGACGACAACGAGCGGCGGCGGGCGGTGGAACGGTTCGACTACTGAGAGCGAGCGCGGGCCTCAGCACACCTCGGCATAGCGCAACGCCCGGCCACGCCCCTGATGCTTGGCCGCGTACAAGGCCCGGTCGCCCATCGACAGCAGCCGCGATAGCTCCCCTGGCGCGGCCGGCTGGCTGACTATGCCGATACTTACACCCAGCAGGCCCGGTTCCAGCAACGCCAGCCCGGAAAATCCGGCGCAAATCCGCTGCGCCACCTGTTCGGCCTCGGCCTCGCTGGCGCCGCGCAGCAGGCAGGCGAACTCCTCACCGCCGATGCGCGCAAACAGGTCGTCGCGGCGCAGGTGGCGAGCGGTTTCCCGGGCGAACGCCAACAGCACCTCATCCCCGGCGGGGTGGCCGAATCGATCGTTTATCCGTTTGAAATGGTCCAGGTCGCACAGCAGTAACGCCACCGGCACCTGACTTGTTGCGCAGTCATGCAGCAACTGGTTGCCACGCTCCATAAACGCCCGGCGGTTGTCGATGCCGGTCAGCGGGTCGCTGTAGGCCGCGGCGCGGAGCAGGATCTCGGCGCGCTCGCGAACCATTGCCAGGGTCACATAGGAAATGCCGATGGCGAACAGCATCGACTCGAACAGGATGAAGGCAAAGAAGCCCGGGCTGGCGCCGCCGTTGTTGATCGCCTGGTCGAGGGCGACACCGTCCTCGACCAGCGTGCGCATCAGGTAGAGCGCTGCATGCAGGGTGGTCAGGATCAGCGCCGGGGTATAGGACACCTGCAGGCGCACCCGTGGCCGCAGCAACTCGCCGATGCTCAGGCCGGTATAGCCCAGGGTCAGCAGCGAATACACCTTCACCCGCAGGCCGAGATCGCCGTAAAAGCCCGGCCATAGGCTGAATAGGCCCCAGAACACGGCGCCGGCCAGCAGCAGCGGCCAGTGCGGTTTGCGCCCGCCGAGCACGCGCATGGCCGTCCAGCCCAGGCCGGTGCCGACCAGCAGGACGATATTACCCAGTACCAGGGCCAGGTAGTCCGCGCCAAACCCGCGCAGGGCGTTCAGGCAGACTCCCAGGCCCGAGATCAGCAGCATCGCGCCCAGGTAGCCCAGGCTCGGGTCGCTGGCGCAGCGCCGCCAGGCGTGCAGGGTCAGGATGCCCATCAGGGCCAGGATGAAAACGGCGACCAGGATCAGGGTCGGCAGGCTAAGCGGCACGATTGAAGGGCTCTAGGGGCAAACCGGCGATGCTAAGCCATGCGCATGGCCATTTGCTACCTCGCTCAGTGAATGCTCGACGCCAGTTCGAAGATCGGCATGTACATCAGGATCACGATCAGCCCGATCAGCAGGCCGATGAAGGTCATCAGCAAGGGTTCGAACAGTTTGACGAACCATTCGACCCAGCGGCCGATCTCCTGGTCGTGGAAATCCGCGCAGCGCTCGAGCATCTCGCCCAGGTTGCCCGATTGCTCGCCGGCGCGCAGCAGGCGCAGCGAAACCGGCGTGACCAGTTGCCCGGCCAGCAGCGCATCGGACAATGGCAGGCCTTCGGCGACCCGTCGGCTGGCCTGCTCAAGGCCTTCGGCCGCACTGCTGCCGAGCAGCCCCCGGGCCATGCCCAGGGCGGTGAGGATGGGAATGCCGCCTTGCAGGAGGATCCCCAGCGAGCGGTAGAAACGCGCCAGCTCGTACATCACCAGGCGTTGGTGCAGGGCCGGTAGCCGGCGCAGCAGGCGACCGGCACCACGGCGCAGTGCCGGATGGCGGCGCAGGGCGACCAGCGCGCCGAGGCCGGCGAGGGTGCCCAGCCCCAGCGGCAGTTGTTGGGCATGCAGGAACAGGCCGATCTGCATCAGCACCCGTGACAACCAGGGCAGCTCGCTGCCCATGCCCTCGAACACCAGGCTGAAGCGCGGCACGACATAGCCCAGCAGGAACAGCACCACGCCGCCGCCCACCAACAACAGCAGCAGCGGGTAGACCGAGGCGCCGACCAGCTTCTGGCGCACCAGGTCCAGCCGCTGGCGATAGCCGATGTAGCGGTTCAGCGCATCGCCCAGGGCGCCGGTGCGCTCGCTCGACTGCACCAGGGCCACGTACAGGGCGGGAAACACCCGTGGCTGCTGGGCCAGGGCCTGGGACAGCGAACGCCCCTCGTACAGCTGGCCCACCAGTTGCGCCAGGGTCTTACGCGTGGCGCCGCCGGGGGCTTTCTCGGCCAGGCTTTCGAGGGCGTCGATCAGCGGCAGGCCGGCGCCGAGGAGGGTGGCCAGTTCCTGGCTGAACAGCATCAGGTCGAACGCTGCCGGGCGTCGGCGCAGGGCCAGGCCCCGGCTGCGCACACTGAGCACGCGCAGGCCCTGGTCCTCGGCCTGGCGCCGGGCCTGGTCGCTGTCCTCGGCCTCGACCTGCATTTGCACTACGCCCTGGCTGCCCAGGGCCTTGAGCTGGTAGCGCATGGTCGGGCTCCTCACTGCCAACTGGTGATCTCGGCATTTTCTCCGTCGCCGCCGGGCTGGCCGTCCTTGCCCATCGACAGCAGGTCGTACTCGCCGCCGTTCTCGCCGGGCTGCTTGTAGATGTAGGGGCGTCCCCAGGGGTCCTGGGGTACCGCTTTTTGCAGGTATGGCCCCGACCAGCGCGCCTCGCCGCTGGGGGCGGCCACCAGGGCCTGCAGGCCCTGTTCGCTGCTGGGGTAGTGGCCGACTTCCAGGCGATAGAGGTCCAGGGCCTTGCCCAGGCCTTCGATCTGCGCCCGCGCCACTTTGGCCTCGGAACGGCCCAGCTGGCTGAAGTACTTGGGCGCGACGATGCCGGCCAGCAGGCCCAGCACCACCAGCACCACCAACAGTTCGAGCAGGGTGAAGCCGCGTTGGCTGTGGATGTTGCGCTGCATGGTGAAATCCTCCAGTGCGTTTACCCCTGCCATGCAACAGCCGTGCACGTCTGCGCCGGGCCCTTGCGCCATGAGCGCTGGCGGGCGGCACGGCGCTTGCGTCATAGCCGAAAAGCCCGATTCGACGGGCCATTTTCCCCACATCGGGGGCCACTGTTGTTCTTGTGCGGCGGGAGGTGATCGACATGCGTGGACTGATCCTGGGATTGGCGGCGGGGCTGATGGCGCTCGGCGCCCAGGCCGACATCTACATCGCCAGTGATGGCAAGGGCGGCTTCGTGCTGTCCAACGTGCATCGGCCAGGACGGCACTATGAGCGGGTCATCAAGGAGAGCGGCTTGGCTGGCGGGCCGGTCAACGCCCAGCTGGTCACCGGGCGGCCCTATGCCGACCTGGTGGCGGCCGCGGCCCTGGCCAACGATGTGTCGCCTGCGCTCTTGCATGCGCTGATCAAGGCCGAGTCCGGCTACAACCCCAAGGCCCGTTCGGCCAAGGGGGCGGCGGGGCTGATGCAACTGATGCCGGACACGGCGAAGGAGATGGGTGTCGCGGATGTGCTGGACCCGGCGTCCAACGTGCAGGGCGGGGCGCGCTATATCAAACGCATGCTCAAGCTGTTCGACAACGACATCACCCTGGCGGTGGCGGCCTACAATGCCGGGCCCGACGCGGTGCTCAGCCGGGGGCGGGTGGTGCCGCCGTTTGCTGAGACGCGGCGGTATGTGCCGGCGGTCTTGCTAGAGTATCGGTTGCTGCGCGGACTGGCTGAGGATGCGCCGCTTTGAGGGCGGCCGGCGCTCGATCTCAAAGGCGCTGCAAGGCTCGCGGCGAGCACCTGGCAGCCTTCATGCGACTATTAGCCCGACCGACACCCCATGGTTTCCCCAACTCTGGGCTATAACCTCTAAAGGTGCCCAGCCGCGGAGCCCGCCATGGACCTCGCCCCCCGTCCCGACACACTGCTGCCCGCCGAGACCGCCCCGGCGCGCAAGCCGTTCAACCTGCTGCGCTGGTACGCCTGGGTGAGCCTGGCTGTCATCGTCTCGGTGGGTGTCGGCCTGGGCCTGATCTCCAGCCGCTTCATCATCAATGAGAGTGTCGAGCGCGACGCCTTGCTTACCGCGCAGTTCATCACCTCCATCGCCGATGCCGAAGTACGTCATGTGGCGATCCCCAACGTGCGGACCATGGGCGAACTGCTCGACCCGCGTACCGACAAGGCCCTGTCGGACGTCGACCCCGAGGCCCGGCGCCGTGCCCGGGGTGAGTTCCTCGACCATATCGCCCATCTGCCGGACATACTCCTGGCCAACATCTACGCCCCCGATCGCACGGTGATCTGGTCGAGCAACCCGGCGCTGATCGGCAAACTGATCGAGTCCGACGACGACCTCGACCGGGCCTTCGCGTACAAGATGCGGGTGTCGGCCAGCTACCACGACTTCGAGCGGGCGCGCAGCGAGCAGAAGTTCGTCACCCCGCCCGAGGAGCTGTTCATCGAGAACTACATTCCCCTGTTCGATGCCGACGACGAAAACGTCACGGCCATGGTCGAGATCTACAAGGAGCCCCACGACCTGATCGTGCGCATCGAGCACGGCCTGCTGCTGATCTGGCTGGCCATCGCCGTGGGCGCCGGGCTGGTCTACGTCGGCTTGTACGGCATCATGCGCCGCGCTGAGCGCCTGATGGCGGTGCAGCAGAAGCGGCTGATCGGCAATGAAACCTTCGTCGCCCTGGGCGAGGTGTCGTCGGCGGTGGCGCACAGCCTGCGCAACCCGCTGGCGAGCATCCGCTCCAGCGCCGAGCTGGCCCAGGCATTCGATGATGGCCCGGCGCAGAAGAACATCAGCGACATCATCAGCCAGGTCGACCGCATGTCGCAGTGGGTGCGTGAGCTGCTGCAGTCGTTGCGCCCGCTCGGTGACGAGGCCGTGCCGGTGGATGTGGCGCAGGCCGTGCGCGACAGCTTCCTGGCCCATGACCAGGCGCTGCGGCAGAGGGGGGTGCGTCTGGTCATGGACGAGCTGCCGACGGCCCGGGTGCTGGGCCAACCGGCTTTGCTCGGGCAGATCTTCAACAGCCTGATTGCCAACGCCCTGGAGTCGATGGAGGCGGGTGGAGAGCTGCGCGTGGAGGTGGTGCGCCACGACCGCCGCACCCTCAGCCTGCGTCTCTCGGACACCGGCAAGGGCATGAATGAGCAGCAGCAGCGCATGGCCTTCCGGCCATTCTTCACCACCAAGCAGGGTGGCGTGGGCGTGGGGCTGATGCTGGTCAAACGGATCATGGAGTGCTTTGGTGGTTCGGTGCGGTTGAGCAGTCGCGAGGGGATGGGGACACGGGTGTTATTGAATTTTCGTGTCGCAGTTATGTGATTATCAACTGTAGGAATGCCTATTAACCTATTGTTTTATAAGTATTTATTTTTTCTGGGTGAAGGTTCCCCAGAAGTGGGGGATTTTTCTATATTTAACATTAATAAATCTATTCAAGCATATGATTTATAAGGAAAACTAAAATAATTTATAGGCTGGCCGAGTTTTTGCTTAACCTGATACAAGCCTGAGGCGGCACCGTCCGCCCGGCCTCAGTGGAGTCACTTTGCTACCATCGGTAGCGATGGCATGCCGATAGCCTTCATCGGCCCCAGGCGGGAGCGACGCAATGCAGACGCTCGACAATGATGCCTCTGACAAGCCCGGCAGTCCCGCTTCTGGGTTGGCCGCGCCGCTGAGCGAGTTCAACCTGCTGCGCTGGTTCTCGCTGGTCAGCCTGTTGATTATTGCCTCGGTCGCCGGCGGGTTGGGATATGTCTCGACGCGTTTCGTGGTGCGTGACAGCGTTGAACGCGACGCCATGCTCACTGCCCAGTTCATCCAGGCCATGGCCCAGGCGGAGGTGCGCCATTCGCAGCTGCCGCCCGGCATCACCATGGGCGAGCTGCTTGACCCGCGTATGGACCAGCAACACCTGCAGTTCACCCCACAACTGGCCGAGTCGACCCGGGTCGAGTTCCTTGACCACATCGAACACCTGCCCGACACCCTGCTGGCCAATGTCTATGGTCGCGACCGCCTGGTGGTCTGGTCGACCAACCTCAACTTGATTGGCAAGCGCATCGACGAGGACGCGGACCTGGAGCGCGCCTTCCATTCGCGCAAGTCAGTATCGGCCAGCTACCACCAGGCCGATGAGGAGCGCGAGGAACAGAAGTTTCAGCGCGAGCCCCGGCACCTGTTCATCGAGAACTACATACCGCTGTATGACAGCCAGGGCGAGCAGGTGCTGGCGATGGTCGAGATCTACAAGGAACCCCAGGACCTGGTGCGGCGCATCCACCGCGGCTACGTGCTGATCTGGGCCTCGACCCTGGTCGGCGGGGCGCTGATCTACTTCGGCCTGTTCTGGATCGTGCGCCGCGCCGCCAGCCTGCTGCACCACCAGCAGGACCGCCTGGTGGCCAGCGAGACCTACGTGGCCCTGGGCGAGATGTCCTCGGCGGTGGCCCACAGCCTGCGCAACCCGTTGGCCAATATCCGCTCCAGCGCGGAGCTTGCGCAGGACATCGCCAGCCCGGCGGCGCAGAAGAATATCGGCGATATCATCACCCAGGTCGATCGCATGTCGCGCTGGGTCCGCGACCTGCTGGTATCGCTGCGCCCGGCCAGCGACGAGCCCGAGTCAGTGGACCTGGTGGCGGCCATCGAGGATACGCGACAGACCTTCGCCCCGCAGATCGAGCGCAACGGCGTGCGCTTCGCCTTCGAGGGACCGTCAACACAATGGGTGGCCAGCCAGCCGCTGCAACTGACGCAGATTCTCAACAGCCTGTTCGCCAACGCCCTGGAGGCCATGCCCCAGGGCGGCGAGCTGCGCGCCGAGGTGCGCCAGCTGGAGGACCAGCAGGCCCTGTTGCAGCTTAGTGATACCGGCAAGGGCATGAACGAGCAGCAACGGCGCATGGTGTTCAAGCCGTTCTTCACCACCAAGCAGGGCGGCCTGGGTGTCGGCCTGGCCCTGGTCAAGCGGATCATGGAGCGCTTTGGCGGCGCGGTCGAGCTGACCAGCCGCGAAGAGGAAGGAACCCGCGTCAGCCTGACTTTCAAAATTGCAGCGGGAGGGGACCATGGAGCACAGCATCCTGGTGGTCGAGGATGATGAAATCCTCGCCGACAACATTCGCACCTACCTGGGCCTGAAAGGCTTCGAGGTCACGGTGTGCCACAGTGCGGAACTGGCGCTGGAGCAGATCAAGCGCGCCCGGCCCGACGCCGTGCTGACCGACAACTCGCTGCCCGGCATGAGCGGACACGACCTGCTGCGCACGCTGGTGGCGCAGGCGCCGGAGCTCAAGGTGATTATGATGACCGGCTACGGCAACGTCGAGGACGCGGTGCTGGCGATGAAGGAGGGGGCGTTCCACTACCTGACCAAACCGGTGGTGCTGGCCGAGCTCAAGCTGATGCTGGACAAGGCCCTGGCGGCCGAGCGCATGGAACGCACGCTGTCGTTCTACCAGGAACGCGAAGCACAGAAGTCCGGGCTGCAGGCGCTGATCGGCGAGTCGCCGGCCATGCTCGAACTCAAGCAAACCCTGCGCCAGCTGCTCGACGCCGAGCGGCGCATGGCCAGCGGCGACCTGCCGCCGGTGTTGGTCGAGGGCGAGACTGGCACCGGCAAGGAACTGGTGGCCCGCGCCCTGCATTTCGACGGCAGTCGGGCCAAGGGGCCATTTATCGAGTTCAACTGCGCCTCGATTCCTGCCAACTTGTTGGAGGCCGAGCTATTCGGTCATGAGAAGGGCGCCTTCACCGATGCCAAGGAGCGTCGTGTGGGCCTGGTCGAGGCGGCCGATGGCGGCACGTTGTTCCTCGACGAGATCGGCGAGATGGACCTGGTGCTGCAGGCCAAGCTGCTCAAGCTGCTGGAGGATCGGACCATCCGCCGGATCGGCGCGGTCAAGGAGCGCAAGGTCGACCTGCGGGTGATCAGCGCCACCAACTGCAACCTCGAGCAGATGGTCCAGCAGGGCAAGTTCCGCCGCGACCTGTTCTTCCGCCTGCGCATCATTGCCCTCAAAGTGCCGCGTTTGTACGCACGCGGGCAGGATATCCTGCGCCTGGCGCGGCATTTCCTGGCTCACCACGGGCGGCGCTACGGCAAGCCCAACCTGCGTTTTTCGGCCGAGGCCGAGGCGCTGATGCTGGGCTACGGTTGGCCGGGCAATGTGCGGGAACTGCGCAACATGCTCGAGCAGACGGTGCTGCTGGCGCCCAGCGAGGTAATCGGCGCTCATCAGCTGAACCTGTGCCTGACCCTGGTCGACGAGCCCCAGGCGCAACCTGCGCAGGTGCTGGCGTTCGAAGCGCCGCGCCACGAGCCCCCGGGTACCGCCAGCCTGCCGGATATGGAGCGCGACATGGTCTGCCGCACGCTGGATCGCACTGACTGGAACGTCACCAAGTCGGCACGGCTGCTGGGACTGTCGCGGGACATGCTGCGCTACAAGATCGAAAAACTCGGCCTGACCCGACCGGACAAGCGGCAGTGGTGACCAGCCCAGCGCGATCGATGTGTGGCGGCCTTGTGCCGCGAAAGGGCCGCACAGCGGCCCCGGCAGGCCCAAGTCGGACGTCAATTATCAACACCTTGAAAGGGCTGATGTTAAAGACGAAAGTGGGGGTGCCCCAGTACCTATGAGGCGCTACGGACTTGAGCCATAGGATAAAACGTATGAAGCACTGCTGTTATCAGCTTGCCATCGATTTCAGGGTCATACTCACGCAGAGGCCTGGGCTTACCATTCTCTAACGGTTGATTGATTAGGTGGGCCTTGGGTGCTTTGAGCTTTCCCATGACTGCAATAACTGGTCTATTCAATGTATTGGCAACAATCTGCGCAGCGGCGGTCCCTGCATAGCATCCGAGCAACATGAAAGGCTTGTTTGGGTCTTTGCGGTAGGCTTTCAACCCCTTTAGTCTGGGACCGATTTCCTCCTTCGCCACTAATTTCGCATTGTTTAAGTTACCGAACTCATCTAATAATAGCGGGCGGTCTAGTTTGGAGTGTGTAACGAAACCTGCCATCCCACTAATTAGTACCTCTTTATGGAACACGGTTGGCGCAATCTTGTCAGTGCCTTTGTATAGCACCTGGTATGGCCCTTCGAACTCGACCCTTCCGGTAATAGCATTACGGACTTTCTCCAAGATATGCCCGGATGGGTCAGTATTGTTGACCGGGTCACCCGCGCAGTAGGTATAGACGTTGATGCCTCCATCACCGAACGGGCTTTTACTATCGGCGGAGTGGAAGCGCATCAAGACGCTATTGAAGGCGCGATAGCCATTGCCCAGAAGGTAGAGGGGGATGGGTAGCTCCAGAGGCTGTCCGTTGAACCTCAACAACGTTGAGTCGTTACGTTCTGGCAGGTAGCCGTAAGGGCAATAGGTGAATATGGAGGGCTGTGATACATGGCTTCTCCTCAATACAGTGGCCTGCCGGTCGACAGCCAGTATTCCCGGTGCTGCTGAACGGCCCCGGTTTGATTTGTCCATGTGTCGCCCCCGACCAGTATTCCCTGGTAATACTGGTGCGCCACTGGGTGCTGTACAACTGGTAAAAATGTCAGTTGGCAGGGACTCAGGGCTTGCTGCTCCCTGAGCTTCCCCCGTCACGCCCCATCCCCTCCGACCCACTACTACCCATCCCCGGCAGATCACGATCATCGTTCTGCTCGGCTGGCGGACTTTCCGGGTCATTGCCCTTGATCCGGGGGTCGGTGTCCCGCGGCATGGGCTTCTCGATCGGGTTGAGGGTGCTGTCGACCCCCGGCTGTGGCGCCGGATTGTGCGGATCGTCAGGGTAGGTGGCGCCGGTACCGGCGGCCAAGGCCAGGGGCGAGGCGAGCAGGGCGGCGAGGAGGAAGGCGTGTTTCATGGGGCAGGCTCCTTTGCGACGGAGAAAGCGGCCCTGCCTGTGCAGGGCCTCTGTCTCACTTGGGCCTGTGGCCCGTCAGCAAGGTGCCATGACGGCGACCAACGGTCACACTACCATCGACAGCAACATGATGAAGATGATGCCGACCACCGAAAGGATGGTCTCCATCATGCTCCAGGTCTTGAAGGTCTCGGCCACGGTCATATTGAAGTACTGCTTGACCAGCCAGAACCCGGCGTCGTTGACGTGGGACAGGATCAAGGAACCGGCGCCGGTGGCCAGCACCAGCAGCTCACGGTTCACCCCTGGCACCAGGTCGATAACCGGGGCGACGATGCCGGCGCCGGTGATGGTGGCCACGGTCGCGGAGCCGGTGGCAATGCGGATCACCGCCGCCACCAGCCAGGCCAGCAGGATCGGCGAGATCTCGGCCTGCACCGCCATCTGCCCGATCACGTTGCCGACGCCGGTGTCCACCAGCATCTGCTTGAAGCCGCCGCCGGCGCCGACGATCAGCACGATGGCGGCGGTGGGCGCCAGGCTTTGGTCGAGCATCTTCATGATCTGCTGGCGGTTGAAGCCGCGGGCCGAACCGAAGGTGTAGAAGGCCAGCAGCAGGGCGGCGAGAAGGGCGGTAATCGGGTGGCCGATCAGGTCCATCCACTGGCGCACGATGTGCTCGGCCGGCAGTACCACGTCGGCGAAGGTTTTCAGCAGCATCAGCACCACCGGCAGCAGCACGGTGATCAGGGTCACGCTGAAGCTCGGCAGGTTCTGCTGGTTCGAGTCGCGGGCGATCTGGTCCATCAGCTCCTGGGACGGGTTGCCCGGGATATAGCGCGAGATGAAGTTGCCGAACAGCGGGCCTGCGATCACTGCGGTCGGCAGGGCCACCAGCAGGCCGTAGAAGATGGTCTTGCCGATGTCGGCGTGGAAGATGCCGATCGCCAGCAGTGGCCCCGGGTGCGGCGGCACCAGGCCGTGCACCACTGACAGGCCGGCCAGCAGCGGGATGCCGATCTTCACCAGCGACACGCCGGAGCGGCGGGCGACGATGAACACCAGCGGGATCAGCAGCACGAAGCCAATCTCGAAGAACAGCGGGATGCCCACCAGGAAGGCGGCGAACATCATCGCCCAGTGCACCTTCTGCTTGCCGAAGGCGCGGATCAGCGTCTGGGCGATCTGGTCGGCGCCGCCAGAGTCGGCCATCAGCTTGCCGAGCATGGTGCCCAGCGCGAGGACGATGCCGACGAAGCCGAGCACGCCGCCGAAGCCGTCCTGGAACGACTTCATCACCTTGGCCACCGGCATGCCGGAGGTCAGGCCGAGAAAGCCCGCGGCCAGGGTGAGGGCGACGAAGGGGTGGACTTTGAAATGGGTGATCAGCAGGATGAGCCCGACGATGGTGACCAGTGCGTCGAGCAACAGGAAGGTATCGGTAGCCAGTCCGAACATGGTTCGTGAACCTCGGTCTTTTCGTTGTTGTTTTGGTGTCGCGTGTCTTGCGTCATTGCGTCTTGAGAAGCAGGGAGACAGCGCTGTCTTTGGTGAGCCGGAAAAACCGCCGGTTCAGGCAGTCCGCGCCAGCGCCTGCTCACCGCAAGGCTTTAGCCATTGGTGCACGTCCTCGGCCAGCGTGGTCAGCGGGCGGGTGGCATCCAGGGCCAGGGTCAGGGGTTCGGCGTGCGGCGGCTCCAGTGCGGCGAACTGGCTGTCGATCAGGCTGGCTGGCATGAAGTGGCCGGGGCGGGCCAGCACGCGCTTCTCGGCTTCTTGCGGGGTCAGTTCGAGGAACACGAAGCACAGCTCGGGCACGGCCTGGCGCAGGGTGTCGCGGTAACGGCGCTTGAGGGCCGAGCAGGTCAGGATCGGGCGCTCGCCGGCGGCCAGGGTGTCTTGCAGCGCCTGGCCCAGAAGCACCAGCCAGCCGGCGCGATCGTCGTCGTCCAGGGGAATGCCGGCACTCATCTTGGCGATGTTCGCGGCGGGGTGGAAGGCATCGCCTTCGATCAGGCGGCCGCCGCTGCGGGTGGCGATGGCGGCGCCGACGCTGCTTTTACCACAGCCGGCTACGCCCATGACCACGATCGCGGACAGGGAAGGGTTCATCTGTACCTCCTGCTGGGTGAGATAGCGCTGTCTCGGTCGGGACGAACCGAGCGTCATGCGCCACCCTCCCGGGTGTTATTGATCTTGTCTTTGGCAGTATGGACGCTGAACGCATGCCTGCTACCAAGATTGCATTGCCTGCATTCAGAGACAGCGCTACCTTAGTGACCGTTCCCCATTCCTGCAAGCGGTAAAATTACAACACTCATGTCCCGCACTGGCTCGCGCACTACCGGTCGTCCCACCCTGGCGGAAGTCGCCAGGCTTTCCGGGGTTTCTCCCATCACCGCCTCCCGCGCGCTGCGCGGCGTCAGCACGGTCGCGCCGGAGCTGGCGCAGAAGGTCATGGCCGCAGCGGCCAGCCTGGGCTATGTCGCCAACCCGGCGGCACGCGCCCTGGCTTCGGCGCGCAGCCAGTCGGTGGTGGTGTTGATCCCATCGTTGTCCAACCAGTTGTTCATCGACACCCTCGAGGCCATCCACGAGGTGATGCGCCCCCGTGGGCTGGAGGTGCTGATCGGCAACTATCACTACGATATTGCCGAGGAAGAGAACCTCATCCGCAACTACCTGGCCTACCAGCCGTGCGGCATGCTGCTCACCGGCTTCGAGCGCAGCGACGCTTCGCGGCAGATGCTCGCCGCCAGTCGGGTGCCGTGCGTACATATGATGGAGCTGGGCGGCGAGGCCGATGCCCTGTCGGTGGGCTTCTCCCAGCACGAGGCAGGACGCGCCGCGGCGCGCCACCTGATCGAGCGCGGTCGGCGGCGCCTGGGCTTCATCGCCGCGCAGCTCGACCCGCGGGTGATGCAACGCGCCGAGGGCTTCCGCCAGGCCCTGGCCGAGGCCGGTCTGCAGGCGCCCGAGCTGGAAATGCTCGATCCGCAGCCGTCGTCCATCGGTCTGGGCGGCACGCTGTTCAGCCGCCTGCTGGCCAAGGCGCCGGATGTCGATGGCATCTTCTTCTGTAACGATGACCTGGCCCAGGGCGCGGTGCTGCAGGCGCTGCGCGAAGGCGTAGAGGTGCCGCGGCGGGTGGCGATGGTCGGCTTCAACGACCTGCCGGCCTCGGCGCACATGGTCCCGCGCCTGACCTCGATCCGCACCCCGCGCGCGGCGGTCGGGCGTGGCGCGGCGCAGGCGTTGCTGGCATTGCTCGATGGCAAGCGGGTGGCCACCGGGCAACAGGACCTGGGGTTCGAGCTGATGGTGAGGGAGAGTTCCTGAGCCGCTACAGGCACTGCACGATCCGGATATCCCTGTCTCAACCACAGCTCCAGGGCTGGCGCGTGCGATCAGCGGACACGCGTCACTGCACTGGCAGGAAGTTCATCAGCAGCAGGCTCTGCGCATAGTTCAGGCCGATTCGCCGGTAGCGTTCGTCGAGCATCTGCGCCACCAGGTCCAGGCGCGCGACGACCTTGCCGAACTCCACCGCGAAGCTCAGGTTGCTGCCCTGTTCGGAAATTTCGTTGGAAAACAGCAGGAGCACGCCATTGGCATCCTGGCGCTGGCTCAGCATCCAGGTGGCTTTCTCGATGTTGCGGGCAGCGTTGTTGATGAACAAGGGGTCCAGGGTGTCCGTCATGTAGAACGCGGTGCGTCCGCCATGGGCGGTGACCAGCATGCTGCCGATGGCGTAGATGAATGCGCCGACCCGGTCGCCGCGAAACTCCGGGCTCAGGGCGTAGCTCAAGGCTGCCAGGTCGCGGCGCTCGCCCAACTGCGGCAGTGGTTGGCGCTGTTCGATGGCGATGCGAATCTGCCGCGCCGCCGTGGTGGCGTCGAGGTAGCCCGACAGCCTCCACTGGCTGGGGTTGCGCAGGTACAGCTTGTCCATCAGCAGGTACAAGCTTTGCAGGTTGTCGCGCATGGCCAGGGTAGCCATGCGGTCGACACTGGTCTGGAACAACTCGTCTGGCTTGCCGTTGCCGATCTGGGTGAGCATGTCGCGCCCTTGCTGTTGGGTGCAGGCTGTCAGGCACACGAGGGCAGCGGCCAACAGCAGGCGGTGGTGAAGCTCGGCGGGTTGTCGTACGGCCATCGGCACCGGTGGGAGTCGTCGGTTCTGCCGGGGATCGGCGGAGCCTGGCCATGGATAGAGCGCAGTAAGGCGAAAAAGTGCAATATCGCGACCCTTGACTCACGATAAGCCGTGGTCAAGGGCTGCGCGGGTCAGGCGACATCGACCAGCACGATCTCGCTGTCTTGCACTGCCGTCACCTTCAGCACCGTCTCCTGCTCGATCGCGACGCCGTCGCGCGCCTTGGCCTGGAGCCCGTTGACCTCGATCAGCCCCTTCGCCGGTACCAGGTAGCCGCGTCGACCAGCATCGAGGCGGTACTCGGCGCTTTCGCCGGCGCGCAGAGTGGCAGCCACCAGGCGTGCGTCGGTGCGGATGCGCAGGCTGTCCTCATCGCCCTCGCGGCCACTGGCCAGGGTCACGAAGCCCTCGCCACGTTCACCCTTGGGGAACGGCCGGGTGCCCCAGGACGGCGCATCGCCGACCTTCTCGGGAATGATCCAGATCTGGAAGATCCGCGTGTCGACCTTCTCCAGGTTGTATTCGCTGTGGACGATGCCGCTGCCGGCACTCATCACCTGTACGTCCCCGGCCTCGGTACGGCCTTTGTTGCCCAGGCTGTCCTGGTGGGTGATAGCCCCTTCGCGGACGTAGGTGATGATTTCCATGTCACGGTGCGGATGGGGCGGGAAGCCTGCGCCGGCGGCGATCAGGTCGTCGTTCCAGACCCGCAGGTTGCCCCAGTGCACACGTGCCGGGTCATGGTACTCGGCGAAAGAGAAGTGATGATGAGCGTCCAGCCAGCCGTGGTTGGCGTGGCCAAGGCTTTCGAAGGGTCGCAGTTGCAGCATGATATTGCTCCTCTGATTCGGTGGAATGGTGCCATGATGCGGTTTTGAAAGATCGATAAAAAGCGTAAATATCGGCTTTATATAATCTATTAATTCGATTCGAATGGATGCGAATCAACATGCGCTTCATCGCCTAATTGACTGATACACAAGCATTCGCTGGCACTTTCTTGCGGATGAGGTGAACATGCCCGCTGTTCTGATTCTCAATGGAGTGACCGTGCCTCACGAGCATCCCCAGGCCCCGGCCGACCTGACCCCGCCCGCCCAGTTGCCGTGGCTGCGCCGCCTGGCGGCCCGCCTGTTGGGGCGCGGCTTGTCGCGCCTGAAGGCGCAGCACCGTGACTCCTGGTTCCTGGGCCACGCCACGGGCCAGCGCAACGGCCATGCCGATGGCCTGCGCGAAGGCTACGAGCGGGGCCGGGTGGACGGCTACGAGGCCGGGCGCCAAGTCCTGGTGATCCGTGATACCCGCCCCGAGCATGTCGCTGTGCCGGGCCAGGACGACAACCTGTTCGACGACTGGCGCCTGCCGCTGACCGCCGAGCTGAAGAAGCGCTTCAAGGCCGATGTCGCCCAGCGCCTGCCCGCCGAGATGCAACCGAGCGCGGCGCAGTGGAAGCTGATCTTCAGCGATACCCCGTCCACCTGTGTGGTGGCCGGCGCCGGGGCGGGCAAGTCGACCTCGCTGGTGCTGCGCATCCTGTTGCTGCGCCATTACCTGGGCTTCGAGCTTGATGCTCTCACCGTGGTGACCTTTACCCGCGAGTCGCGCAAGGACTTCATGCAGCGCCTGCTGCAAGTGTTCGCCCAGTGGCAGGTCGAACTGTCGCCGGCCCAGGGGCGTGAGCTGGTGCGCACCTTCCACTCGCGCATCCTGCCGCTGGTACGCAGCCTGCCGGGCTTTGCCCAGGTGCGGGCGTTCGAGACGCTGGGCAGCGAGATGCCTGTCGGGGGCGAAGCCAACGCCGACAGCAACCCTTTCGACCTGCGCCTGAACGACGCCCAGCGCCAGCAGCTCAACCTGTGTTACCGCGACCTGATGGGGCATAGCCCGCGTTTCGCCGAGTTGATCGCCGCGCTGCGCCAGGAAGCCCTGCTGCTCAAGCCGCTGGATCCGGATCACCCGGATGTGCAGAAACGCGCCCAGGTGACCCAGCTGGCGGCCCAGCGCGACGAAGAACTGTGCGATGTGATCGAGGACCTGTGGTTTGCCGCCGGGGCCTGGCCTATCAAGGGTATCGAACCTTGCCGGGACACGGTGCAGATCCGTGGTAGCCGCTTTCATGTGCACGGACGCCTGGAAGGGCTGGATGCCTGGGTGGTGTTGGGCTTCGACCCGGCCGAGAGCGGCCAGTACCAACGCCCGGGCGCCAAGCTGGCGGTGCGTGCGGAGTGGGCGGTCAAGCGAACCCTGTTTCAAGCCTTCTGCGACAAGCCATTGATATGGTTGGATAACTATTCTTCTGCAAAACGGCTGGCGGCGTCTCTGGCGGGTGATGCCGTGGCGGGGCCGGGCTTCGAGTACAAGGTCAAGGGCGAGCTGGCCCCGGCGCCGTTGCTCGACGCCTTCGTCACTGCGGCCAGTTTCATCGAGAACCTAGGCCTGGACGTGAATGCGGCGGTGGCGGCCATGAGCTTCCCGTCCGGCGACACCGACGCGACCTTCTTCGAAGCCCTGGCCCTGTACTGGAAGGCGCTGGAGGCGCACCTACTGGGCCAGTCGCCGCCGGTGATGACCTACAACCGCATGTTCGCCCTGTTCGGCGAGAACAACCCGGAGAACCTCGGGCTGTTGCCCGACCCGTTGCTGCGCCCCCTGGCGCACCTGATGATCGACGAGTTCCAGGACGTCTCGCCGCAGATCGTCAGCTGGCTGCGCGCGAGCCTGGCCGAGATCCGCCGCCGTGGGCCGGACCTGCATGTCGGGCGGGTGGCGCAGCATTCGTCGCTGATGTGTGTCGGCGATGACTGGCAGTCGATCTACGGCTGGCGCGGCAGTTCGCCGAAGTACTTCATGGAGTTCACCAAGGCGTTTCCGTCGCCCGCCAACACGCGTGTGATGCTGGTAGAGAACTACCGTAGCCAGCAGCACATCATCGATGCCGCCGAACACCTGGTCAAAGGCGCGCCGGCCATCACTGGCAAGAAGGCCAAGGCCGCAGGGCTGGCGGCTGAATTGCCGTTGGCACCGGTGAGGGTCTTCGACCGGGACGAGGCGGCACTGGCCGAGACCGTGATCGAGCACTATCAACGTGGCGAAACAGTCATGATACTGTTTCGAAAATCCAGCGATAAACTATTGATAGAGCAATATATATCATCGATTGTTAAAGTTGATTCTAGCTTGCCGATCGGCCAGCGCCGCCTGCGCCAACTGACCTATCACAGTGCCAAGGGCCTGCAGGCTGACACGGTGTTCATGCTGGGCGATTGCCAGTACCTGACCAGCTCGCCCTACAAGAACCAGGTCTACCGTCTGGCCGGCCTGGGTAAGCCGGGTGATGCCCAGGCGTTCGACACGGCGCAGAAGGAAGAGGTGCAAAGACTGGCCTATGTGGCTGTCACGCGAGCAGTCCGGCATTGCTACTGGCATGTGGAAAAGGCCAGTGGCGAGGTGGCCGGGCAGCCGCGCGCGTCGAGCCAGGTACACGGCCGGCAGGTCTTCTTCGAAGACCTGCGCGGCCAGTAGGCTCAGTTGTTGGGGTCGCGGCGTGCGGTCAGGCCAAGGTAGAGGGCGTCTTCGTCCGCTTCCAGGCCCAGGGCCATGCGGTTCATGCCCGCGACATACTGTTCACTGGTGAGGGTCTGGCGCAGGGGCTGGCCATCTTCGCCAAGGGGACTGCGCCCCAGCGCCTGGGTCAGCGCTTCGATCACCGGGGGTTCGAGCGTGCCGTCCAGGTCATTGCCCTCCAGGAAGTCCATGCCGACATCCCAGCGACGCCTGAGCACATTGAAGCGAGTAATGAATTCCCGGTGCAGCAAGCGGCGCCAGGTCGGGTGTCGAGAGATCCACTGGCGACGCCTGTCGGCGCTAGTGTCCCGTGTCTCGACCTCATTGCGTACCGCATCTTCGGTCTGCGCCGAGATTTCGGCGGTTTGCCGGTACAGCATGTCCTGTTGGAACTCGGGGAAGTCCAGTATCCTCGACAGGCGAGTGCGCAGGGCCAGGCGAATCTCGATCAGGTCCAGGCCTTCGCCAAGGCCATTGTGCAGCACGTCGTCCGACAGCGTATCGAAGCGATGCAGCTCGCTTACTGCGGGCCTGGCACCGCGCTCGTCCAATGGCTGGGCATGCCAGGCATCCATTGCACGTAGGGCATCGCGTCGCGCAAGCCTGGCGTTGAACAGGTCCTGGGCCAGGGCGTTCACCTGGTCTCGTCGGAACAGGCGCCTAAAGAACTGGAACAGTGGTGGCGTGGCAACCTCGTCACCGGCGATTCCATAGTCGGCCTTGATCTCTGCGGCCTCATCGTAGGCCATTACTTCGACCTGCAAGGTATCGAAACCATCGGCACCGGCATCGCCGCAGGTCACCGGGAACTCGCTGGCCACCTCGTTAAGGCGGGTGCGCAAGCGAGTGCTGGCGGCAGCCCGATCAAGCAGTCTCCAGACCTGACGGGCAAAGGCCCTGGGCTGACGCAGCGCGCTGGCTGACATGCCGACCTGTTCGATGACCTCGCGCAAGCTGGTGTTGCGGTCCTCGTCAAACAATGCGTTCCAGGTGGCTTGGCGGGCTTCGCTGGCACCGCTCAGCCAGTCGATTCGCTGCGCAGGTGCAGGCAAAGGCGCCTCGATCGTTTCTTCCTCGGCGGAGGCGCCGATGACCCTCAGGCTTGTGCGGGTGCGTTCATCCAAAGGGTTGTAGTTGAAGCGCCAGCGATAGCCAGGACGTCTGGCCAGCAGTGCGTCTGAATAGGCTGAGTAGATCAGCGAGTCGAAATCGGGAATCTGCGTGATGCGATTCATGCTCAGGTCCACTTCGCGCAGCATGCATGGGGTGCGCTGCATCAAGGTGCCGAGCCCGGATGGCCAGTGCTGCAACTGGGTGCTGTCCAGACGCAGGGTGGCCAGGTTCTCCAGGTTGCCCACGTCAGGGCCGAGGCCCAGCGGATTCAGGCTCAGGTGCAAGTGCCGCAACGCACGCATCGAGCCAAAGGCCCCCGCCATTTGCGCATCCAGCGCAATGCGGTTGACCCGCAGATCCAGGGTCTCCAGGCGCAGGCCCGCAATCATCTGCAGGTCCGGCAGGGTCAGGGTGAGGCGGTTGCGGGGCAGTTCCAGGCTGCGCAGATTGTCCAGTGTCGGCAATACCTCGTGGGCGACAGCTGGCAGCTCCCCCAGGCGTGCCCCGCTCAGACGCAGTTCACGCAATTGCGGAGCATTGCGCAGTGCCCGCAGGACCGAAGCGGCGCTCAACTGCGGGCTGCTGCGCACATCGATTCGCCGTAATGACACAAAGGCCTGCAGGAAGTCGGCGGGCATTTCGATCACGTTGAGGTTCTCCAGCGTCAACGTGGCGATGTGATCGAAACGCGCCGCTAGCGGCGGCAACGCATCGAGGGTGATATTGGACAGGCTGAGTACTTCGCCGTCCAGGCGCTGCCAGGCCCGGACCAGTTGGTCGGCGGTCCTGGTGAAGTAGGCGCCGACTTCTTCGCCCCAGTCGTCGGCGCCTTTGCTGGCCCAGGCGCCGAGCTGTTCACGCAGTGTTGCCAATTGAGCACGCAATGCCTGAATCTGTTCAGTAGCGCTGCCCCTGACGCGCAGGGTAACCAACAATTGCCTGACCTCGCGATCACCGAGCCCGGGGTACAAGGCATGCAGCTCGCGTTCGGCCCGGGAGGCGAATACGCCTGGGCTCAGCGGGTAGCCATACCTGCCATCGCTCAGGCGCAGGGGCGAGCGAAAGCCGGGGCTCACCGGTTGCTGGCCGATCAGCCTGGCGGCTGCGGGACGGTCGGCAAGCGCCGCGTGATAGCGCTGTTGCGCGGACCTTTGTGGGTAGCGGGCCAGCAGGTTGTCGCTGATCAGCTGGCTATCGGCGTTGGCCAGGCTGTTGCGGTACAGGCCCAGGATTGCCCGGTCCAGTCGCACGCGGGCTTGCAGCAGCCGTGCTTCCTCGGCAATACGCAGGGGAACCCGGCCTGCAAGCAGGCTGTTGCGTTCGGCGCTGCTGGCCTGGCTGGCCAGTTCGTCGAGTGCCTGCCGGGGCAGGCCGGGAAACTGTCGACCGATGGCCAAGATCGTGGGCGTGGCTGCGCTGGTATGAGCGTTGTAGAGGCTGTCGAACAGCGCCGACCGACTTGCGCTCAACCGGTCGGCCATCAGCGTCTGCAAGGCCTGTTGGCGTTGCCCGGCTGAGGCACCCTCGGGCAGCAGGGCGTTTACCGTTTCTTCGTCCAGGTTTTCCAGGACGATCCTGGCCAGGTCGCCGTTGTCCAGGTCGCTGCGGGTCAACTGGATTACCTGGTCACCGAGCCGATCGCGCCCATAGCGGGTGGCGCTGCCCATCGGCTCGACCCCCTCGAAAACCTCCAGCACCACATCCTCGGGCCAACCGGGCAGTTCGCCGAGCACACTGATGGCGAATTGTTTGTAGGCTGCCAACGGGCGGCCCTGGCGGGTTCTGGCGATGATCTCGTCGGCGGTGCTGTCGGCCTTGAGCCGGCGCAGGGCGTCCTCGAGCAGCGCCGGAGGGCGCCTGCCGTCGGCGTGGACCTGCTCCAGCACGCCACGGTCCAGGCCGCTGCTGTCGAGCGCTGCCAGCAGTTCTTCATCGTTCAAGCCCTTGCAGAGCGGACCGAGGCGGCGCATCAGCTTGACCCGGCTCCAGTCCTGCGGCCGCTCGTGCGACAAGCGCCAAGCCCCTTCGCCATTGCCACGCAGTCGTGGCTGATAGGCCTGTGGATCTTCCGGATGGACAATGCGCCAGTCTTCATCGCTGTGCTTTCGCACCTCGTGGAGCGAATCGTCCAGTTCGATGAAATGCCGATTGTCATACTGCAGGATGCCTTGGTTGTCCGGTTGCAGGTCCGCCGGCAGTTCGACCGGGCTGCGGTAGGGCTGCAACTGCGGGTGCCACAGTCGCTGCTCGCCATTGATCCAGAGGCTTTCCATCCCGTCGACAAAGCCGCTGGCCCTGGCCAGCTTGGCGACGCCAGCGATGGCGATCACGCTGCCGAGGTTGATGAGCAGCGACTCGACCTGCCCTGCGGCCTGGGCGTTGTCACCTTCGGACCAGGCTTCGAAACCGTGGAAGATACTGCTCATGACCTGGCCTGCGCCCACTGCCAGCATGGCGACGTCCAGGCCGGGGACGAACATGGCCGCCACCCCCAGCAGGTTGAAGCCGCGCTCGCCCCACAGCATCAGGCGCTCACGCCGTGCCTTGGCGTCGACATCGGCCGTCGGTACCGCCACCCCGCGCGCGTCGTCCTGCAGGCGTTGTACATGGTCGTTGAACAGCTTGGGCCACACCGGGAAGGCGATGGGGGTTTCATGGATCGCCAGCACCGGGAAGCGGACGGGTCGCGGTGTTGGTGGCTCATCTGCTTCGCTGGCCGTTTCCTGTCCTTGCCAGGGATGCGTGCCAGGTTCGGTCTCGGCAAACGCGGAGGAAGGCGTCTCGAGGGGGATCACCTGCGCCCGGGGGCCTTCGAACAGCCTGGCCTTGAGTTTTCTTGCCATCTCGGGGCGATCCTTCAGGGCGACATGTTCCAGAAAACGTTCGCGATAGCCGGGCTCCAGCAGCCGGCGCCGTAGGTACCTGCCGAAGGCGAGCAGGTTGATGAACTCCTGTACAGGTTGATCGTCGTCGAAGGGCAGGTAGGCGATACAGGCGGGGGCGGGCTGGCTGTTTGCTTTCAACAGCCACAGGTCGTGCAATTGAGTGCCCAGCATGCTCAAGGTCAGCACCGAGGCCGTTGCCGTCCCGTAACTTGGCGCTTGGTCGGTGGTACAGAGCTGGAGCAATGCCTGGAGGCCTTCATCCGTCAGGTGTCTGCGCATATGGGCGATCAGCGCCTGCACGGCAAGCTCATCGCGCCGCGCTTGGCTCCATAGCGGTTGCAGCACGGCATTTCGCGTGCCGCCGTAGATGCTTTGCAGGTGCTGCTGATAGCGCTTGCCCAGGTCGAGTGCACGGCAGTGGCTGACAAAAGCGTTTGTACTCAAGCCAGGGATTGGTGTGGTGTCTTCGACACTGAGCTGCAAGGTGCTGAAGGGGCCAACCTCAGCCATGCCTTCGAAATTGTGCAGAGCGGCTTCCAGCAGGCTGGTGAGCGTGGCGGCGCCGGTCGGTTGCTCGGTCAGGATCACCGGGCGGGGCATGACATGGGATGCGTCCGGATCGGGAAACCCACCCATCTGGCCCTGCGTAAATGGCTGACGGTTGAACTGCGCTTGTGTAAGGGAGACCTGCACGCCCAGTCGCGCCTTCAGCAAAGGTTCGCAGAACTCGGTGATGCCCCGCAGAGCCTGTAAGGCCTTGGCCAGTGCCTTGCTACTGGTCGTTCGCTGCTTGATGGCCTCGCGCAGTTCTGCCTGGCGGACCGGCGAGGCCTGGACGAACCAGTCCGCGAACTGTCCGTCCGGCTTGATGTGTTCCCGGTGTGCCCGACGCAACAGCCTTTGAGTGTGGGTTGGATGCAGATGCCTGGTCCAGCCCGGCAGGCTGCGCAAGATCTGTTGCTGGTGGTAGGGAGGATCGAGGCTGTGCATGGTCGCATTCCAATAAGGGGGAGCGACCATTCAAGGACAGTGGGAAGGGCTTGAGGCGGTACATAGTTGAGCCGCTTCCAGGGCGATGGCTGACATGTCAGGAGCCGTTTGGCCCACAGCACCTGCGGCGGACCTACCGTCGGCCATTGACGGCGTCGGCCTAAGGTCAGCCGGCGGGGACGCTGCTATGGTCTAGACAAAGCCTGAACGTGGAGCACTGCCATGCCAGCTTTCACCATCCTGCATATTGACCACCTGGTCCTGCGCGTCGGCGATCTGCAGCGCAGCCTGGCCTTCTACCATGAACTGCTTGGCTGTCCGGTGCGCAAACGCAGGGATTCGCTGGGGATGATCCATCTGGGGGCCGGCGACGGCCTGATCGACCTGGTGGCTGTCGATGGTCCGCTGGGGCGCCAGGGCGGCCCGCTGCCCGGCCCGAGCGGGCACAATGTCGACCATTTCTGCCTGCGCATCGAGCCGTTCGACGAACCGTCGCTGAGCGCACGGCTGCGTGAGGCCGGGGTAAGGGTCGAGGCCGCAGAGAAACGCTACGGCGCTGAAGGTGAGGGTGTCTCGCTGTACTGTTACGACCCCGATGGCAACCGCGTCGAACTCAAAGGGCCGCCCATTCAGGCATAAAGGTGCTGCGATGCGCACTCAGCTTGTAGACCCAAGCAGCAACCCCGCCTGCTGACGTTTGGGCAAGCGCTGCACCACCAGTTGGTGCGACCGCTTAAGCAGGTCGCTCAGCTCGTCGCGGCCCATCGGGTAGGGCGGCAACATGCTGATCCACTTCGCCCGCGCCAGGTAAGGCGCCGGGCGAATGCCGGGGCGGTCGCAGTAGCCGAGGAACAGCTCGTCGGCCACCTTGAACGACAAGCCGGCGCCGCCCAGGTCCTGCACGGCGAACATCTTGTTGCCGGCCACCGAGAACACCCGGATGCCGCCCCATTTGTAGTCTTCCCGCGCCCCAGGCAGGGCCAGGCACAGCGCCGCCACCTGCTCCTCGGACAGCCTTTTCTCAGACATAACGCTCTCCACAGGCTTCGAATGAAGCCGCCAGGTGATCGATCCATGCGCGTACCGCTGGCAGCAGGCCCCGGCGGTGCGGGTAGACCGCCTGCAGGTAGCCGCCGGGCAGCGACCAGTCTGGCAGCAGGCGCACCAGTTCGCCACGGGCCAGTTCTTCCTCGCAGAACATCGACGGCAGGGCGGTGAAGCCCAGCCCTGCACGTACCGCGGCGTTGCGCACGACAAAGTCGTCGATGGCCAGCCGCGGCTCCAGGGCGACTTCCTCCTGACGGTCATGGGGCCCGTGCAGACGGAAGTGCACCAGGCGGTCGGCTTCGGCCGCGCCGAGCACCGGCAGGGTCGCCAGCTCGGCGGGCTCGCGGATATGATCGGCGAAGCCCGGCGCGGCCACCAGCTGCATCTGCGCCTGGCGCAGGCGCCGGGTGACCAGCGCCGGGTCCTCGTCGCCCAGGTCGCGTACCCGCAGGGCGACGTCGATGCCCTCGGAGATCAAGTCGACCCGGCGGTTGAGCAGCACCATGTCGAGCTGCACCTGGGGGTATTGGGTGAGAAAGCGACTGATCACATCCGGCAGGAAGGCGTGGGCCAGGGCCACCGGGCAGGACACCCGCAGGCGACCCCGGGGCTCGCTGGACATGCTGGCCACTACCTCGTCGGCCATCTCCGCCTCCAACAGCATGGCCTGGCAATGGTTCAGGTAGCGCTCGCCCACGGCGGTGAGCTTGAGCTGCCGGGTGGTGCGCTGCAGCAGGCGGGTGCCCAGGCGCTCCTCCAGCTCGGCGATGCGCCGCGACAGGCGCGACTTGGGGATGCCCAGCTGGCGCCCAGCGGCGGCGAAACCACCGGCTTCGACCACCCGGGCGAAGTAGAAGAGGTCGTTGAGGTCTTGCATTTGACAGTCTCATTGTTCCATCAGTGGAACAAACTAACGCGTTTTTACCGACTTATCAGCTATTCGATGTGCCGATAGGATTGCTCCCATCGTGATCGCCCACCGCCGCGGTCTTCATTCACAGGAGAGTCCCATGAAACTGTTGCATATCGATTCGAGCATCCTGGGCGACAATTCCGCCTCCCGCCAGCTGAGCCGCGAAGTGGTCGAGGCCTGGAAAGCCGCCGACCCGAGCCTCGAAGTGGTCTACCGCGATTTGGCTGCCGATGCCATCAGCCACTTCTCCGCCGCCACCCTGGTCGCCGCCGGCACCCCGGAGGAGATGCGCGATGCCGCCCAGGCCCACGAGGCCAAGCTGAGCGCCGAGACCCTGGAAGAATTCCTCGCCGCCGACGCCGTTGTGATCGGCGCGCCGATGTACAACTTCACCGTGCCGACCCAGCTCAAGGCATGGATCGACCGCGTGGCGGTGGCCGGCAAGACCTTCCGCTACACCGAGGCCGGCCCTGAAGGCCTGTGCGGCGACAAGAAGGTGATCCTGGTGTCCACCGCCGGTGGTCTGCACCAGGGCCAGCCGACCGGTGTCGGCCATGAGGACTTCCTCAAGGTGTTCCTCGGCTTCATCGGCATCACCGACCTGGAAATCGTCCGCGCCCATGGCCTGGCATATGGTCCGGAGCACCGTGCCAAGGCCATCGACGCCGCCCAGGCGCAGATTGCCGGTGAGCTGTTCGCCGCCGCCTGATTGCGACTGCTTGACCAAAGCCGACTGCCGCCCAGCGCGCCAGTCGGCTTTTTTCATCCAGTTTTCATGTGCTGGCTGCGAGCCGGGTTCTATGCTGGCCTCCATACCCGAGTGCTGCGCAGTGCCTTGCGACGAGGAGTGCCCTGCGATGAAACGAACCCGTATGCTGATGGCGCTGTTGCTGCTCGGCGGCCTGCTGGCACACGCCGACGCGGCGCCGTGGGTGGCCGGGTTGCACCGCCTGACGCTCACTGACCCGGTGGACGCCCGGCCCATGCAGGCGCTGGCGTTCTATCCTTCCAGCGGCGAAGCGCGCCCGGTGCGCATTGAGGGCTACCAGACCCGTGTCGCCGAAGAGGCGCCGGTGGCCATGGGCCAGTTCCCGCTGCTGGTGATCTCCCACGGCAACACCGGCAGCCCGATGGCCTTGCATGACCTGGCCAATGGCTTGGCTCGCCAGGGTTTCGTGGTGGTGGCGGTGGTCCACCCCGGGGACAACAACCGTGACCATAGCCGCCTGGGTACCCTCAGCAACCTCTATGGCCGGCCACTGCAAATCAGCGCCGCGATCACCGCGGCGCGCAACGACAGGCTGCTCGCGCCGTATCTGAATGACGGCAAGGTCGGGGTGATTGGCTATTCCGCCGGCGGCGAGACCGCACTGATCCTGTCCGGCGCACGGCCCGACCTCGAACGCCTGCGCCGCTATTGCGAGCAACGCCCCACCGACACCGACGCCTGCAAGACCCATGGCGTGCTGATCGCCGACCACAGCGAGCTGGCGCCCCGCGCCGATCCCCGGGTGGGCGCGGTGATGCTGATGGCGCCGCTGAGCCTGATGTTCGGTCGTCACGCATTGGCCGGCGTGCAGGTGCCGGCGCTGATCTACAGCGGTGACAACGACCAGTTGCTGGTGTTGGAGCACAATGCCGATGCCCTGGCGCGCAAGCTGCCGGTCACCCCCGACTACCGCCTGCTGGCCGGCGCCGGGCACTTCGTGTTCATGGCCCCTTGTGACGATGAGCAGCATCAGCGCATGCCGGTGCTGTGCAAGGACGCCGAGGGCGTCGACCGTCAGCATATCCACCGCTCGCTACGCAGCGAGACCACCGCCTTCTTTAGCCAGGCTCTGGGCGCGCCGGAGCCCGCTGAGCGTTCAGCCGCGGCGGGCCAACAACAGGGTCAGGCCCACCCCTGACAGGGCGAGCAGGGCGGCGACGCAGAAGATCGAAGCGTACCCCAGGTGCACCGCCACCGCGCCCATCACCGGGCCCGCGATGGCCAGCGCCAGGTCGAAGAACACCGCGTAGGCGCCCAGCCCGGCGCCACGGCTGCTGCTGGGGACCTGGCGGATCGCCTCGACGCCCAGGGCCGGGTACACCAACGACAAGCCGAAGCCGGTCAGCCCGGCGCCAACCATCGCCCACAACGGCGACGGCGCCAGCCACAGCAGGCTCAGCCCGAGCACCTCGGTGGCCATGCAGGCGATGGCCACGTTGTAGCCGCCGTAGCGGTTGACCGCATTGACGAACAGCAGTCGCGAGAGGATGAAGCACAGGCCGAAGGCGCTCAGGCACCAGGCGGCGCCGACCCAGCCGCGCTCGAGGTAATACAGGGTGACGAAGGTGGTCAGGGTGCCATAACCGATCGACGCCAAGGTCAATCCCACGCCACAAGGTGCCACGCGGCCGAACGCCGACCAGAACGGCAACCGTTCGCCGCGCACCACCACCACGTCCGGCCGCGTACGCAGCACCAGCAGGGCCAGCAGCGCCAGGCCCAGCAGTGCAGGCCCGAGCACGGCAAAGCTCAGGCCGTCCACCAGTAGCACGCCAGCGGGCGCGCCAATGGCGATGGCGCCATAGGAGGCGATGCCGTTCCAGGAGATGACCCGCGCGGTATGTTCCGCTCCCACCTGGCCGATGCCCCAGCTCAGCGTCGCGACGCCGATCAGCCCTTGGGCGATGCCCAGCAACAGCCGGCCGCCCAACAGCAGCGCCAGGCTCAGCCAGGGCAGGGCGAGGGCCCAGGCCGACAGCAGGGTCAGCACACCGCAGCCGGCGATGCCGTACAGGCCGTAGCGGATCGCGCGCTTGCCGCCAAGGGTGTCCGCCACCCGCCCGGCAAAGGGCCGGCTGAGCAGGGTGGCCAGGTACTGCAGGCCGATGGTCAGGCCGGCGATCACCGCGCCGAAGCCCAGCTGGTCGTGCACATGGCCAGGCAGCACCGCGATCGGCAGGCCGATGCAGAGGAAGGCGATGAAGGTGTAGAGGACGATCGAGAGAATCTGCAGGGTGACGCTGGAGGCGTGTGGCGCGGTCATGGGCTCGTTCGCGGGCGGGCGGTGGGGCTGTGCCCATCATGGCTGCCGCGCGACGGAAAAGAAAGCAGGCTAACTAATTAAACGTGTCGCGGGGCAAGTCGCATCGGCGTACCGCCGCGACTTGCCCCGCGATGAAGGTTACTCAGCGTTGGCTCAGACCACCACGCCCTGACTGCGCAGGTAGTCGTCATAGGTCCCGCTGAAGTCCACCACGCCATCGGCTGTCAGCTCGATGATGCGGGTGGCCAGCGACGACACGAACTCACGGTCGTGGCTGACGAACAGCAGGGTGCCCGGATAGTTCTCCAGTGCCAGGTTCAGCGCCTCGATCGATTCCATGTCCAGGTGGTTGGTCGGTTCGTCCATCACCAGCACGTTGGGTTTTTGCAGGATCAGCTTGCCGAACAGCATGCGGCCCTGCTCACCACCGGAAATCACCTTCACCGACTTGAGGATCTCGTCGTTGGAGAACAGCATGCGCCCCAGGGTGCCTCGGATCACTTGCTCGCCGCTGGTCCACTGGCCCATCCAGTCGAACAGGGTCATGTCGTCTTCGAAGTCGTGGGCGTGGTCCTGGGCGTAGTAACCCACCTCGGCACTGTCGGTCCACTTCACTTCGCCCTTGTCCGGGGTCATTTCACCGACCAGGGTGCGCAGCAGGGTGGTCTTGCCGATGCCGTTGGGGCCGATGATGGCCACGCGCTCGCCGGCTTCGATGGTGAAGCTGAAGTCCTTGAACAGCACCTTGTCATCGAAGGCCTTGGCCATCTTCTCGACGGTGACCGCCTGGCGGTGCAGTTTCTTGGTCTGCTCGAAGCGGATGAACGGGCTGACCCGGCTCGACGGCTTGACCTCGGCCAGCTGGATCTTGTCGATCTGCTTGGCGCGCGAAGTGGCCTGCTTGGCTTTCGAGGCGTTGGCCGAGAAGCGGCTGACGAAGGTCTGCAGCTCGGCGATCTGGGCTTTCTTCTTGGCGTTGTCCGACAGCAGTTGCTCGCGGGCCTGGGTAGCCGCGGTCATGTATTCGTCGTAGTTGCCTGGGAACAGGCGCAGCTCGCCGTAGTCCAGGTCGGCCATGTGGGTGCAGACGCTGTTGAGGAAGTGGCGGTCGTGGGAAATGATCACCATGGTGCTGTTGCGCGCGGTGAGGATGGTTTCCAGCCAGCGGATGGTGTTGATGTCCAGGTGGTTGGTCGGCTCGTCGAGCAGCAGCACGTCCGGATCGGAGAACAGCGCCTGGGCCAGCAGCACGCGCAGCTTCCAGCCGGGAGCGACTTCGCTCATCGGGCCGAAGTGCTGCTCCAGCGGAATGCCCAGGCCCAGCAGCAGCTCGCCGGCACGGGACTCGGCGGTGTAGCCGTCCATCTCGGCGAATTCGGTTTCCAGCTCGGCGACGGCCATGCCGTCTTCCTCGGTCATCTCCGGCAGGGAGTAGATGCGGTCGCGTTCAGCCTTGACCTTCCACAGCTGCTCGTGGCCCATGATCACCGTGTCGATCACGGTGAATTCTTCATAGGCGAACTGATCCTGGCGCAGCTTGCCCAGGCGGGTGTTGGGCTCGAGCATCACCTGGCCGCCGGATGGCTCCAGGTCGCCACCGAGGATCTTCATGAAGGTCGACTTGCCGCAACCGTTGGCGCCGATCAGGCCGTAGCGGTTGCCGTTGTTGAATTTGACCGAGACGTTTTCGAACAGGGGCTTGGAGCCGAACTGCATGGTGATGTTAGCGGTGGAGATCAAGTGCCTTACCTATCAATAACTTACGTGGAGTCTTCGCAGCTACGGACCAATTTCGGACCAATTTGGAGCTTTTCGAGCTCCTGCCAGTCGCTGGACGAGTTGATCCGGCGTGCATACGTCGATAAGAGCATCTGCACGCTGTGCCCGAGCTGTTGGGCGATAAATGCGGGGTTGAGACCAGACATTAAACATATTGTCGCATAGGTGTGGCGGCAGTTGTATGGCGGCCGGTATCGAATCCCTAGTCGTCGGAGTAGCCGGTACATCAGGGGCAGCTCGATGCCCGCACGCAGCAGGATGGCCTTGCAGTCATCCTTGCCCAAGCTGCGGTCAATCAGCGGGACGATCACTGGGCGGTCTGGGTTTCGCTCCCTGAAGTCTTCCAGGCGGTCGGCTTCCTCGGCGGTGTAACCGAACACCATCACATCACCTGGCTGTTTCCACGAGTCGAGCAAGCGCCGCTTGAGGATCTTGGTACACGGCGTCCCGGTTCGGCCTTTCATGTAGCGCTTGCGGCGAAACACCTCGTGGGCGTCGGCGCCGTACTTCTCGTCCCGCAGGACGGTGATCGGCTGGCCGAACCATGTTTCGCAGTCCTGGGCGAATCGGCGGTTGTCGGATTCCTCATTGGCAAGGAACGCATTGATGATCTGCACGTCGTGCGTGCTGCCGTACTCTGCCAAGGCCAGCTTGGTGGCCACCGCCGAAGCGGCGCCGCAACTGAACTGGCAGACGATCCTTGCGCTCATTGCGGCGCCTTCCAGATGCTGCCTGCTTTGCTGGTGGCCAGGATGCGTATTCCCCTGGCGGCAGTTCGTCGGTCACATCGCGACCGGCCCACTGTAGGAACCTGTCTATCGGCATGCGCGGATAGTGGCGCCCAGGGGCCACTGATGGTCCGTCGTACTGGACCTTGTCCACGCCGATATAGATAACGGTGCGATCGTTCACCAAGCCGCAGCTGCGCACGCATGCGGGCTTCTTGCCGCGTTAGGTGCGGCCGCGCTCCAGTTTGAGTATTTCAGGCATGACGATTCCTTGGCCGCCATATCGCGGCAGTTGTGAAAGTTCGTAACCGATTCAATTTATTTCTGGATAAGCTGAGGAAGCTCTATACGCTGACTGTTACGTCAACTTTCTTCCATTCTTCTCGAAGGCCCGACCATGCGTAATCGCGGGAAGGTGTACTGGGATTGGGCCGATCCGCAGCTGCATTTCCGCAACTGCGATGAGCGTCTGTCCTGCGGCACCCTGATCAATGTACAAGTGCGCACTTCGCCTCTCGGGGCTACCCAGCTCTTCTTTGGTATCTACAAAGAGAAGGGTGAAATGCTGGTCGAAGAGAGCTATGCAGACTGCAAGGGGCAGACCATGAGTGCGGCAATGGCATGGGCGCTGCAGCATGCGAAGGAATGGGTTGCAACCACCTTTCCGGCGATACCCGTTCAAGCGAGACAACCCTTGCCGAGGAAGGGATCGCGACTCGCAAAGTAGAGGGAGAGAGGTTACAGCTGGGTGGAGTACAAATGTGCTCCGTACGGATTCCCTAAGTGATCGCTTCAATTTAGTGTCACAATGACGGCGCAGGGACATCGGCACGTATTCTCGGGCCAGCCCTTTAGGACATCAGTCCAATGCTAAGCAATGATGATTTTCGATACATGGCTCATCGGCACCTCCTCGAACTGGATGCCTCAAGTTCCAGGCTCAGGTACCTGGTTTCTAGCGGCGAGATTAAAGGCGTCCCTTGGGACGATGCGGTGGCCTGGCACCAGAAGTCATATGACGCTTGGGTCATCTTCCTCAGCCAGAAAGCTCAAGCTCCGTTGTCAGGTTGATCCGAAGTCGCAGAGGATCTGCGACTTTCAGCCTCGATCCCTGCTCAGACCTTTCCTGTAACACAGCTCTGGCAATCGAGCCGTCCTCTAGGGGCGCGCAGCTTGCCCTGTGCATGTTGCTGGATTGGTTTTCTGTTGGCATGGTCATCTCCTCTGGGTCGGCGTTATCGTTGAATAGGGGAAGGCGCTGGCGGGCAACGCCGTATGTGGCTCAGTTAAGCGAGTGGTATGCTTCGCCGCTTACCAAACAAGGAGCGTGGTAATGGGGTTGCGGGAGAGGCATAAGGCTTTGCAGGAGTGGCTCACTCCAAGGCGCCGGCGGCGCACTGGGGCAACTCTGATCGTCGCTTGGATCGCTGCGGCGGTAGTGTGGCCAAGCATCAGCTGGGCCTGGATCGGTGGACCAGGCGTCTACATCTTCTTCAGCGCATGGCCGCCTGAGCTGCACGATAATCGTTGAGGTACTGGTGGGCAGCTCCAAATTGGGCTATTGCTTCCTTCTCGGTCAATCCACCAAGGAGTGTGAGATGAAGAGATTAGTGTTGGGGACATTGTTGGTGGTGTCTGGCGCGGCCCAAGCCGGTATTCCGCTGGTGAACGCCACATGCCCAGGAAACATCGAGGTTCACGCCGACAAGGGCGGCCCGATCTACATCAATGGCAAGGAAGCAAAGCTGAAGAAGTTCAACGACAACTACTTCGAAGCCAAGGGCAGCGATGTGACTATCTCGCTGTCGATCAACCCGGATGGCTCGCCTGATGTTTCATATACCGGTAAGAACCGAGCCAACGGGGTCTGCCAGGTAAAGGGTGCGGACTCCTAAAGCGCTGCCGGCTGTGCAGTGAAGTCAGTCGTAGGCTTCTTCGCTGTAGCGGATGTTGCCAACGTACATCTGCTCGTATTCAACCTTGGTGCCGCCCGTGTACAGGTTCAGTACCAAGGCCTCGGCGCCGTACGCGCTGCCAAGAATCAGCGACTTCTTCATGTCGGTTTCGCCAACACGCAGGGAGTAGCACTCACCTTCACCAGTGAACGCCATCTGCACCTGACAGGAATACTTGTCCACCCCCTCGTTGGCATCGGCATAGAGGTGCCAGTATTCGGAGGTGAACGAGTAGCCCGTGCCTTTCTCGACAATGAAAGTCGGCGCCTCGCTACCATGCTTGTCGCGGAGGTGGCTGTCTTCGAAGGCCCTAGGTTCTGTATGAAAACCTTTGAAACCTCACCGGAGTCTCTGGCGGCCTGATTTTCCGTAGAGTTCTCGCTTTTTAGGCGAAGGATTCTGCCATGTCCAAGCGATACGAACTTTCCGGCGCAGAATGGGAAATAGTCGCGGACCTCTTCACCGCACATCGACGTACAGGACGCCCAAGAGTTGACGATCGCTTGATGCTCAACGGCGTGTTGTGGGTGCTGTGCTCAGGTGCAACCTGGCGGGACATGCCTGAACGATTCGGGCCGTGGTCGACGGTCTATCAACGATTTCGAGACTGGCGAAACCAAGGAACCTTCAACAAAATGCTCAAGCGGTTACACCTCAAACTCAATGCACAGGGCCAGATTGACTTGACCACCTGGTGCATCGACTCAACCGCCGTGAGGGCCACCCGAGCCTCTGCCGGAGCAGGCAAAAAAGGGGGGCTGAAGAACCAAAGGACCACGCACTTGGACGAAGCCGGGGCGGGTTGACGACGAAAATTCACATGGTCAGTGACGCCCGTGGCATCCCACTCCACTTCACGCTCTCTGGTGGTAATGCCAGCGACATCTCCCATGCTCAGCGCCTGCTGGACGGTGTCCACATCCCTTCGAATCGAGGTAGGCCACGCAAGCGCTGCCGCTGGCTCCTGGCCGACAAAGGCTATGACGCAGAATCCTTGCGGCAATACTGCGACCGCTATCGGATGCAGCCGGTGATTCCGCTGCGTGACATGAAACGCAAGCCGAAGCCGGGCTTGCCGTGGCTATTTGACAAGCCCAAGTATCGGCAGCGGAACGCTATCGAACGCCTATTTGGTTGGTTGAAGGAGCACCGCCGCCTGGGTACACGCTATTGCAAGCTAGCGGAAAGCTTCGCTGCAATGCTCACGCTGGCTTGCTGGCGGCGGTGTTTACGACATTACTTTTCGTACAGTGCCTAGAAAGCCTTATGCACATTCGGCATGGGGCATCTCGGACCAGATTCGGACCAATTTGCGAACCAGCGGATGCGTTCCGGTAGGGGATTGAGGGGGATTTGGCCCAACAAAATCGACACATCCCCACCCGCCAAATCCCATCGTATAGCGCATGGTGATATTAGCGGTGGAGATCAAAGCGCTTACCTATCAGTAACTTACGTGGCTGGATTTTCAGCTGATACCGATCTGATACCAATCCTGAGCGTGTCCAGCTCGTTCCAGTCGGAGCTTGAGTTGAGCCAACGCGCATGCGTCGACAGCAGCATGCGCACGCTGTAACCCAGCTGTTGGGTGATAAATGCGGAAGTTGAGGCCAGACATTGCGGCTATTGTCGCGTAGGTGTGACGACAGTTGCATGGGGCTCTCCTGATCCCCAGTTCACTCAGCCTCTTCACCATGGGCGCCAGTGGGTGACCCACGCCACGCAACGGCGTCTATAGAGGTCTGTGCAAGGAAGCAAAAAGGACGTTACGTGATTTGCAAGGCGATTTTACTGGTGCTGATAGCCAGCTTGAGTGGGTGCATGGCTACCGCCATGCGCATGGATTATGACAAGCACCGATGCCCCTACATCGGCCTCAGGTTCGATTGGTGGCTGGTCGGCACCTCCAAAGGCAAGCTGATCCCTTTTTTACTGATTGATGCGCCGTTTTCCCTGGTGGTGGACACCGTTTTCTTTCCCTTTGAGTATCAATACACCTGCAACCTCTGATCATGGGCCAGTCTTTGGCTGAGCCTTCCAACGGCAAGTGCAGCGCGCAGCATCCGGCTGGCGCTCGCTGACGGTTCGGGCAGGGCCTGCTCAGTCAGTGGCTGCCCCTTCGAGTGCGGTTCTTCTCATTCCTGCCTGACGAACCTCTCGCGGTGGCAGCGGTTTCGCCGCGCTGGGCCCATCGCCAGACTGCATCCCCTTCAATTCGCTGGGCGGAATGTGGACATGCAGCTGCCGACGGCGCTGCTGGATGATCTTCTGGATGCGTCTCATGGGGGCACACCTTGATGGGCATCCTTGCGCGAGCCAGGGGCATGTTCATCAGTAAACGCCTGTTTGCCCGAAACGCCCGTCTCGCCTGACCAATGGACATGGCCCCGGCGCGGGCAGGCTGGAATGGGAGTTGCTTGAACCCAGGAAAGCGATCATGCGGGGAGAGCGGACATGTTCCAGAATGATTTCGATTTCATGAGCTTCGTCGTGGCTGCCGTGCTGGCTTTGGATGTGGTGGCGGTTTTTGTGTTTCTCCAGGCCGGTGCCTGATCCCCATTCCTGGGGATACGGCCCCTGAACTGGCGCTTGTGCCTGCACGCCACGGCAACATCGACCCAGCAGCCGGGTATCGAATATGATTCAGTCTTTGCCGGCCAGGGGAGTTCTGATGGGATGGTTGGATCGTATGAGGTCAACGAGAGAGCGGATCAGCGCTCGGCAACGCTGCTCTGCGAAATGACCAGCAACCCCTCGATGTAGTCATGCACCTCTGCCTCGACGGGCATCTGGTCCATGCGCAGCACCTTGATGTTCGAACACCCCACCTATCCCAGCACGGTGGATTTCCACGCGTGGGGCAAACCTTCGCTATTGACTCAAGATCCAGTAGTGGCATGGCAACCTCCTTGTTGCGAGGAGTGCCTGGTAGAAGGGAGTTTCAGTTTACCCATGCTCATCGAAACACCGCGTCTTGTCCTGCGCCCCTGGGCCGATCGGGACATCGAGGCCTTTGCCCTCGTCAATGCCGACCCCGAAGTCAGGCGCTACTACTACCCTGCGATACTGTCTTCCGATCAAACCCGGTCGATGCTCGCGGACTGCGATCAACATCTGCAGGTCCACGGGTTCGGTTTCGTCGCCGTCGAGCGCAAGGCCGATGGCGCATTGGTCGGTGGGCTTGGGCTGTCCCTGACCGGGGATGAGATCCCGGGCGGCCCGCAGGTCGAAATCGGCTGGATCCTCGGACGCAGCCACTGGCGGCAGGGCTACGCATTCGAGGCGGCCAGCGCATGCCTGGAGCACGCCTGGTCGACGCTTGGATTAAGGCAAGTCATCGGCTACACCTCCAGCATCAATACCCCATCACGGGCATTGATGGAGCGGCTGGGTATGCGTTCGGACCCGGCGGAGGACTTCCCCGATCCAACGGTGCCTGAAGGCAATGCATTGCGCCCGCATGTGCTCTACCGAATCGACAAGCCGACCTGAAAGCCTGGCGATATAGCGAACCGGCCTACCGTGCCCGTCACCCCGGGCTAGTCTTGTAGATCGTAAGCAGACTATTAAAAAGGGTGGTGGGTGTATGACCCTGTCCAGGGCTTGCTGCTGGGGTGGTTGGAGTCTGTATGAGCCGTTTGACGATGGCAGTGGTGGCCAGCCTGTTGCTGGCCGGCTGCGCACATGATCCCGATATCCGCGCGGGCCGAGACAACACTTTCGGCATGACCTCGAAAAGCCCGCCGGAGTACCTGAACTGCGTCAAGGCCGAGCTTCCCGATACGGCCACGACCTATGTCATGCAGAACCAGGACGCCCTGGAGCTGTTTGTCGCCAGCACCGACCCGAACAAGGCCGAGGGGCTGGTCAAGGTTCAAGGCGCCGCCGGGCGGCATCAGTTCTCGGCGTATCAGCGTGATGCCTGGTATGACAAGGGGCGTCTGCTCGATGCCGCGCTGATGTGTTCGCGGGTATGATCGCAGCGTAGCGGGGCGCGCTCGTTTCCATCGCGCTCCGTGAAGCGATCCCGCCTCACTTCACCTCAGGTGCCCCTCATGTTGAACGGACTCAACCATCTCACCCTGGCGGTTTCCAGCCTGCCGGACAGCATCGTGTTCTATCAGCAGGTCCTGGGCTTCAAGCTTGATGCGCGCTGGGACCGCGGTGCCTATCTGAGTCTGGGCGACCTTTGGCTGTGCCTGTCGGTCGACCAGATCGAGGCAGGCGACTTACAGCGCAACTACACGCACTACGCATTTTCCATCCGCCAGGCCGACTTCGTGGCATTCGCCCAGCGCTTGCATGAGCATGCCGTGCAACTTTGGAAACAGGACAGCAGCGAGGGCGATTCGCTGTACTTCCTCGACCCGGACGGCCACCAGCTCGAAGCCCATGTCGGCGATCTGCAGTCGCGGCTGGCGGCCTGTCGGGCCAAGCCCTACGCGGGCATGGTGTTCTACGGCTGACGCATCCGCGCCATGCACAGCGCATCGACATACACCCCGTCACGCACGCCGTAATCGCGCAGCCGGCCTTCGGTCTCGAAGCCGAACTTGCGATACAGCGCCAGCGCCGGCTCATTGTCGGCGTAGACGGTGAGCTGGACCCGGCGCAGGTTCATCCAGTTGTCGGCAATGTCGAGGATGGCGGCCATCAGCCGCGAGCCGACGCCCCTGCCTTGCCAGGCCTGGGCAACACCCATGAGCAGCTCGCCCAGGTGCGCCTGGCGGATGCGCGTGCTCTGGTCGAGGCCGATGTTACCGATCACCTGGCCCTGGTGCACCGCCACCAGGCGGACCTGTCGCTCATGGTAGGTGGCCAGGCGCTCACGCCAGACTTCGACGGACTGATAGGGCATCTGCAGTACCTGGCGGCATACGGCAGGTTCGTTGTAGAGCGCAGTGATGCCCTGCAGATGCTGCTCGGCAAAACGTTCGATGACGATGTCGGGCGATGGGTCGTTCACTGTGTTTCCATCCTTTGAAAAACGAGTGGCGCTTCAGTGTACGAGGCGCAGGCCAAAGCTGGCCAGTGGCGATGGCCGGGCAAGAAAGCGGATGCGCCGTCGTGCCGCGATGGGTAGAGTGCAGCGATCGTCGTCTTGCCGGAGCCTGTCATGTCTTGTGCCTTCACCCTCATGCAATCGCCTGTCGGCACCTTGACCCTGGTGGCGCGGGGCGAGCGGCTGGCCGCCGTGCTGTGGGAGCACGAGCGGGAGAACCGGGTGCGCCTGGGCGACCTGCACCGCGACGACCGGCACGGCGTGCTGCGCGAGACCGCCCGCCAGCTGGGCGAGTACTTTGCCGGGCAACGCCAGCGTTTCGAGCTGGAACTGGATTTCGCCGGCACCGAGTTCCAGCGGGAGGTCTGGGCGGCGCTGTTGACCATTCCCTTCGGCCAGACCCGCAGCTACGGCGAGATCGCACGGCAGATCGGCAAGCCCGATGCGGTCCGTGCGGTAGGCGCGGCCAACGGACGCAACCCGATCTCGATCATCGCACCGTGCCACCGGGTGATCGGAGCCTCGGGCAGTCTCACCGGTTTTGCCGGCGGCCTGCCGGCCAAGCAGTTCCTGTTGGCACTGGAAGGGCGGCAGAGCCTGGCGCTGGATTTCTAGGCGTCAGTCGAGCCAGAAACAGAGCAGCGCCAACACGAGGGCCAACAGCGTGCCCGCAAACAGGCTGTAGTGGCGGTGTGCGCGGCGGGCGTGGGCTTCGACTTCTCGCAGGTACTGCCCTGGAGGCGGGGCGTCCGGGCGATGGCGCAGGCCTTCGGCAATATCGGCCAAGCGTCCGCGAATCAGGGTGCCCACCAGATACCAGGCGCTGGTATAGCTGGCCAGGATCACCAGCACATATTTCATAGGGGCGATACCCCGGCAGTGCCTGCCGGTGAGACCGGTCGTAGCATGCGGGTCCTCATGGTGCATCCGTCCTTGGCATGTCGTCGGCTGACGAGGATACAATCGATGGGCGCTGACTCCCAGCGCCGATGTGTCGATTTCATGGACGAGACCGCAATGACCCATGCCGCAGCCATACCCGCCGACTCATTGATCGCCCCCCACGCCGCGCAGGCGGGCTTTCGTCATTGCCGGGCGATCGACCTGGCGGACGACGGGCTGCCCGCCATGGCGCACTTCCTGCGCCTGATGGCGAGCATGCCCGGCTGGATCGACGAACTGATGGTCCTACGCAATCGCCTGGTCGGGCTGCTTGGGCTGAAGAACCTGGGCCGGTTGACCGCCATCGATCCAGCCCGCGCCCCGGACAGCTACCAGCCCGGAGAGCGGGTGGGCATCTTTACGTTGATCAGCAACAGCGCGAATGAGGTGCTGTTGGTCGACCGCGATCATCATCTGGACGTACACATCGCCCTGATGCGTCGCCCGACGGCCCCGGGGCGGTGCGAGGTGCTGGTCAGCACCGTGGTGCGCACGCATAACTGGCTGGGCCGCCTGTACATGCTGCCGGTGGCGCCGTTCCATCGCTTGATCGCGCCCATCGCCCTGCGCCGGCTGGCGCGGTGACGATCAGGACGGCGGCGCGAAGCGTTGACGGAACCAATCACCGAGCATGGCCTTTTCCGCATACAGCCGGTCGTTACTGCCCAGGCGGCCGGGGCGGCTGAGGTACATCTTGTCGCTCAGGTGTTCCTGGGCCTTGAGCGCGGCCTGCCCTGGCTGCTGAAGGGTGTAGTCGAGGTCGATGCTGGGCCAGGTGACCTCGCGCATGAAGCGCACATCGTAGGCCTGGCTGTGCCAGGGCTCGAAGCGCCCGGCCAGGTCGATGTCGCGGATGTCGATGACCAGTTGCTGGCCGGGTCGCAGGTAGCGCTGGCCGAGCTTCTGCAGGTGCTGGGTGAGGGCCTTCATCACTTGCGGGTCGGCGCCTTGGGGATAGCCGCGGTTGTCGAGGCTGGCATCGCGGAATTTTTCCGGGTGGTCGAAACGCACCTCGACCTGCGCGGTCGGGGTGCCCTGTGCCATGCTGTCGAATGCCAGCACCAGCAACAGGGCGCTGGCCAGGGTGGTACGCATGATGCACCTCCGGGGTGGGGCGGCTTGCCTGCCTATTTTACGCCGGTACGGGGCATAAGCAGAGGACTGATGCAATGAGCGCTTTTCGGCGGATGACCGCCAATACCCGCGGGCGTGACCTGGCCGTGGGTGATATTCACGGGCACTTCGAACGCTTGCAGGAATGCCTCGAGGCCGTCGAATTCGATCCGGCGGTGGACCGTCTGTTCAGCGTCGGTGACCTGGTCGACCGCGGGCCGGCCAGCCCGCAGGCGTTGGAATGGCTGGCCAAGCCCTGGTTCCACGCGGTGCAGGGCAACCACGAGTCACTGGCGGTCAATCACCTGCGCGGCGGGCGGGTTGACCTGGACATGTACCGGGCGGCCGGCGGCGGCTGGTTCCTCGACCTGCCGAAAACGGAGCAGGCGCGTTTCGTCGAGGCGTTCGAGCGACTGCCGATCGCGTTGCAGGTCGACACACCCAACGGTCCGGTCGGGCTGCTGCACGCCGACAGCCCGTTCGATGACTGGGAGCATCTATGCGTGAACCTGCAGGCTGGGGATGACCCCGAGGTGCGCGAGGTGTGCCAGTGGTCGCGACGGCGCCTGAAGGAGGGCGACAGCCGACCGGTGAAGGGCCTGCGTGCCTTGCTGGTCGGGCATACGCCAGTGCTGGAGGTGAAGGTGCTGGGCAACGTCTGGCACCTGGACACCGGCGGCTGGAGCCGTGGTCACTTCAGCCTGCTCGAGCTGCGGGGGCTGACGTTGCTCAGCCCAAGGCCAGGTGCATGAGCACGCCGCTGGCGAGCAGGATCAGCATCACCCCCGAAGTCCGTTCCAGCCAGGGCAGGGCGCGGGCGAAGCGGTGCAGCACCCGCTGATTGCCGATGGCCACGGCCACCAGCAGATCCCAGGCCAGGACGATGGCGAACATCCACATGCCATAGGCCAGCTTGGCCAGGGCGCCGCTGCTGGCGGTCATGCTGGCCAGGCTGGCGTAGAACAGTGCGTTCTTCGGGTTGAGGATGCCCGAGGCGAAGCCCATGCCCAGGCTGTTCAGCCAACTGCCGGCGTGGGATGAAGCATGGGCGGCGGCACCCGTCAGGCCGCTCTTTCCAGCATGGCGCAGGAACAGTTGCCCGATGTACAGCAGGTAGCCGCAGCCGGCCAGTTGCAGGGCGACGAACAGCGGGCTGCCGTCGCGCAGGAACGACACCCCGGCGAACGCCGCGCCAATGAACACGCCATTGGCCAGGGCGATGCCGGCGCAGGCGCCACTGGCCACCCGCCAGCCGGCGCTGGCCGAGGTCCGGGCCACCAGGAAAAAGTCCGGTCCTGGCGAGAGCAGGGCGAGGAAATGGGCGGTGGCGATGAGCAGGAACAGTTGCATGGTCGGGCTTCCAGGGAGAGGAAGCCGCAGTCTGTGGCGGGGCGACAGGGCGGGTATTGAAGATTATTGCAAGGCTGCGCGGTATGTCCCCGGTGTTACTCCGGCATGCGCCTTGAACACCCGCTGGAAGTGACTCTGGTCGGCAAAGCCCAGGCCGTAGGCGACTTCAGCCAGCGGCTGGCCCTGGCGCAACAGTTGCCGAGCCTTGTTTACACGGGCGTTGAGCAGGTAGGCATGGGGCGTCATGCCGGTGGCGAGGCTGAAGGCGCGGATCAATTGATAGCGCCCCATGCCGGCCAACCGTGCCAGGCGGTCGAGGCTCAGTTCGGCCAGCGTCTGCTCTTCGGCATGGCCCAGCAGGTCGCGGAGTGTCGAAGGTGGCAAGGGCGGCGCAGGTGGCAGGTGCGGATGGATGGAGAAGTCGTTGTCGCCGAGAAAGGCCACCAGTGCCGCCTCTTTCTCGAACGCCGTCGCCCTGGAAAACAGCAGGGTGTTCAGTGTGCAAAACCGCCGGTACAGAGCTGCCGAACGGCTGATCCGGGCCGCCGCGCTGGGCTGGTCGGCGGCAATCCCCGACTCCAGGCGCAGGCAACGCAGCCAATCGGCGTCCAGGTGCAGCATCTGGTAGCTCCAGGCCTGTCCGGCTTCGGGGTTGCAGGCATGCACCCGCTGGGCCGGCACGAACACCAAGGTGCCGGGTGCCAGCCGCACCTGTCCGTCGCCGGCCCCGGTGAAGCGGCTATGACCGGCATCCACCGCACCAATGGAAAAGCTCGGGTGGCTGTGGGCCTTGTAGCAGGCACGGCTGTGGCAGGCGCGTCGGCTCTCGACGTAGGGCAGGGCCGGGTCGTGCCAGATTTCGCTGCTCGATGGGGTCATGGCGAGAGGGCCTGGAGGGGAGCGCAGGGCGCCAGTCTAGCGCGTGCCTGCTGTTCCGGCCATTTACCGTGCCACTGTGCTTGACGCGCCTGCCCGCCGGGCGCGACGCTGCGACGGTCACCGCTGGAGAAGAATAATGGACCTGTCGAGCCTGCTGCTGTTCATCCCCGCCTGTTTCGCCCTGAACATGGCGCCGGGCCCCAACAACCTGCTGTCCCTGCACAACGCCAGCCGTTACGGCCTGCGCACCGCCTGCGTGGCCGGCGCCGGGCGCTTGCTGGCCTTCAGCGGCATGATTGCCCTGGCGGCCATGGGCCTGGCCGTGGTACTGCACACCAGCGAGTACCTGTTCCTGGCGATCAAGGTGCTGGGCGCTGGCTACCTGTTCTATATCGCCTGGCAGCTGTGGCGGGCGCCGGTCGGCGAGGCGGTGGTGGCCGGCGAGCAGCCGCGCGGCACCTGGAAGCTGGCGCGCCAGGAGTTCTGGGTGGCGGCGGGCAACCCCAAGGCCATTCTTATCTTCACCGCCTTCCTGCCGCAGTTCGTCTCGGTGGGCAGCGCCACGCCGGTGAGCGAGCAGTTCCTGCAGCTGGGCGTGCTGTTCCTGCTGCTGGAGTGGGCGGCCATCGCCATCTACGCCGGGCTCGGCGCCTACCTGCAGCGCTGGTTCGAACGGCCCGGGCCACGTCGGCTGTTCAACCGGGTCAGTGCCTCGCTACTGGGGTGCGCGGGGCTTGGCCTGCTCGCGGCTCGTCGTTGATCCGCTGTTTTTCAGTGCAACTGAGTATTGCCGCACTGTGCGCTTGCTGAGACCTTTCCCTGTTTCTGCCCGGCGCTTTTGCGCCGGGTGACAATAGGTGGGTCTATCCCGGGAGCGTGGTGTGAAGTGGTGGAGCAAGGCAGGTCGGCAAGACCCGCAGATCAAGGAGCTGAACCTCGCGCTCGAACGTAGCCGCTCACAGCTGGCGGCGTGGGAGCAGCGCGCCCGCGAGGCAGAATCGAAGGCCACGGAACTGGCACGGGAGAACCAGGTGCTCGCCCACCTGGCCGGCAACCTCTCGGCATTCTCGCATTCCCTGGAAATGACCCAGACCTCGTTCGCCAGCCTCGCCCACAGCATGGAGCAGGAAAGGCAGTACGCCATCCGCATCCAGGGTATCGCCAGCAGCAACCAGGCCAGCATTGATGCCATCGCGACCAATCTTGAGCAACTGGCCGATGCCTCCGGCGAGGCGTCGGAGAAGGTTGGCAGGCTCGATCACCAAGCCCAGCAGGTCGGTGGTGTGCTGGAGATCATCCGCGAGGTGGCGGACCAGACCAACCTGCTGGCCCTGAATGCGGCCATCGAGGCGGCGCGGGCCGGGGATGCCGGGCGCGGCTTTGCCGTGGTCGCGGATGAAGTCAGGACCCTGGCCAGGCGCACGGCGGACGCCACTGCCGAAATCGGCACGCTGGTCTCGGCCATTCGAGCCGACAGTGCGCAAAGCCGCGGGCATATCGCCAGCCTGGCCGAGCATTCGTCATCGTACAGCGGTGTTGGCCAGACGGCGGCCAGTACCATGCGCCAGTTGCTGGACATGTCGACGGTGGCGGAGGGTTCGGCATCGGTGTCGGCGCTGCGCAGTTTCTGCGAGCTGGCCAAGCTCGACCACCTGATTTACAAATTCCGCGTCTACAAGGTGCTGTTCGGGGTCTCGCAGGAGCGCGGCGCGGACTTTACCGACCATACCCTTTGCCGCTTGGGCAAGTGGTATCGCGAGGGGGACGGGGCCCTGCACTATGCACATCTTGCAGGATACAAGGACATCGAAGCGCCCCATGCCGCCGTGCACCGTTGCGCATTCGACGCCATTGATGCCCATGCCAGCGGCAATACCGCAGCGATGCTCAAGGCAGTGGCCGACATGGAAAGCGCCAGCCTGGCCGTGCAGGAAGGCTTGGAGCGCGTGGTCGCCAGTGGCGAACAATCGCCAGCGCTGCTGCAAAGGCGCCGCGCCGATGAGGCTCAGTCGCGGTAGAACGTCTGCACCAGGTGATAACCGAACTTGCTCTTGATCGGCCCGTGTACCACGCGCAGGGGCTTCTTGAAGATCACCTGGTCGATGGCGCCGACCAGCTGGCCCGGGCGCACCTCGCCCAGGTCGCCGCCGCGCTTGCCGGACGGACAGGTGGAGAATTTCTTCGCCAGCACGTCGAAGGCCTCGCCGTTGGCGATGCGCTGCTTGAGCTTTTCGGCTTCGTCAGCGGTCTTGACCAGGATGTGGCGGGCTTGGGCTTTCATGGGCTTACCTGTGCTTCGGGGCAAAAGGTCGACATTATGCCTGATGGCGTCATCAGCGTAACTCCGGTCTGTCGCGGAACTGCTCCAGCGCCTCGGGGTTGGCCAGCGCATCGGTGTTCTTCACCGGCAGGCCATGCACCACGTTGCGGATCGCCAGCTCCACCAGTTTGCCGCTGAGGGTGCGCGGGATATCGTCGACCTGGGCGATCACCGCCGGCACATGGCGCGGCGTGGTGTACTGGCGGATCACCAGGCGGATGCGCTGGCGCAGGGCGTCGTCCAGTTGCAGGCCGTCGCGCAGGCGCACGAACAGCACCACGCGCACGTCGTTGTGCCAGTCCTGGCCGATGGCCACGCTCTCCAGTACCTCCTCGACCTTTTCCACCTGGCGATAGATCTCCGCGGTGCCGATGCGTACGCCGCCGGGGTTGAGCACGGCATCGGAGCGGCCGTGGATCACCAGGCCGCCGCCCGGGATCTGCTCGGCATAGTCGCCCTGGCACCAGATACCCTCGAACTGGCTGAAATAGGCGTCATGGTAGCGGCTACCATCGTCGTCCCCCCAGAACCCCAGCGGCATCGAAGGAAAGGGCTGGGTACAGACCAGCTCGCCTTTCTCGCCAGTGATCGATTGCCGCTGTTCATTCCACACGTCCACCGCCATGCCCAGGCCCTTGCCGGCGATTTCGCCGCGGCGCACCGGCAGCAGCGGGTTGCCGAGCACGAAGCAGGCGACGATATCGGTGCCACCGGACATGGACGCCAGGCACACGTCGGGCTTCACCTTGGCGTATACATAGTCGTAGCTGTGTGGTGACAGGGGCGATCCGGTGGAGAGGATCAGCCGCAGGCTGTCGAGGCGGTGGGAGCTTGCCGGTTCGACGCTCGCCTGTTCCAGTGCGGCAAGGTACTTGGCGCTGGTACCGAAGGCATGGATCCCTTCGGCGTCGATCAGGTCGATCAGGCGCTCGGGGCCCGGATGAAACGGCGAGCCGTCGTACAGCACCAGGGTGGCGCCGACCGCCAGGCCGCTGACCAGCCAGTTCCACATCATCCAGCCGCAGGTGGTGTAGTAGAACAGCACGTCGTCGGCCTTGAGGTCGTTGTGCAGACCGTGTTCTTTCAGGTGTTGCAGCAGCACGCCACCGGCACGGTGGACGATGCACTTGGGCACGCCGGTGGTGCCGCTGGAGTAGAGGATATAGAGCGGATGGTCGAAGGGGAGCGCGGTGAAGGCCGGCGTGCCGCCGGGCGTGAAGTAGTCGGCCCACAGGGTCGTCGGTGTACCGATGAACTCATCGGCACGGGTCTGCGGCCGGGTGTGCGGCACCACCAGCAACTGCTCGACGCTCGGCAGCTGGGCCACGACCTGGTTGATCTTCTCCACCTGGTCGATGACCTTCCCGGCATATTGATAACCGCCGCAGGCCACCAGCAGCCTGGGCGCGATCTGCCCGAAACGGTCGATGATGCCGTGGGTGCCGAACTCCGGCGAACAGCTCGACCAGACCGCGCCAAGGCTGGTGGCGGCGAGCATGGCCACCAGGGTTTCCCAGGTGTTGGGCATCACTGCGGCGATACGGTCGCCGGGCTGGATGCCGGCGTGCCTGAAGGCCTGTTGCAGCCCGGCGACCTGGGCGGCCAGTTGATTGTGGGTGAGGCTGTGGCGGGCGCCGTCCTCGCGCAGGGCCACCACGGCCGGGCGGTCGTCGCGGCGTAGCAGCAGGTGCTCGGCGACATTCAGGGTGGCGCCGCGGAACCAGCGGGCCTCGGTCATGTGCTCGCCTTCCTCGAGGATGCTTGCCGGTGGCGTGTGCCAGCGCACATGGAAGTACTCGGCCAGGGCCTGCCAGAACTGTGGGCGCTGTTCGATGCTCCAGCGGTGCAGGGCGGCGTAGCTGTCGAGCTGGAGGTTGAAGCGCCGGTTGACCCGGCGGCGGAAGGCTTCCATCCGGCTCGCTTCGATGCGGGTGGTGGAGGGGCGCCAGAGGACGTCGTTCATGCCGGGACCCTCGGTAATGGCTACTGGTCTGATAACAGGCAAGCGCAATCCCTGGAGCGGCCTTGCGTCGCGAAAGGGCCGCGCAGCGGCCCCAGGGTTTCAGCGTTGACGCACCAATCGGCGGGGCTGCTACGCAGCCCTTTCGCGACGCAAGGCCGCTCCTACGAAAAACGTGTATCCCTGATCATTCGGCGTCAGGTCGTCCTTACTCCACTTTAGCCGCTTACTGGGCCAGCCAGCCGCCATCGACGTTCCAGGCGGCGCCACGCACCTGGCTGCCGGCCTCGCCGCACAGGAACAACACCAGCTCGCCGAGATGCCGGGGCGTGACGAAGGCCAGCGAGGGCTGCTTCTCGGCCAGCAGGTCGTGCTGCGCCTGCTGCGCGTCGCCCCCATTGGCGGCGCGGTCGTCGATCTGCTTCTGCACCAGCGGGGTCAGCACCCAGCCCGGGCAGATGGCATTGCAGGTGACGTTGCTGGTGGCGGTCTCCAGGCCGATGACCTTGGTCAGGCCGACCACGCCGTGCTTCGCGGCGACGTAGGCGGCCTTGCCGGTGGAGCCCACCAGGCCGTGCACCGAGGCGATGTTGACGATCCGCCCCCAGCCCCGCGCGCGCATGCCCGGCAGGACCAGGCGGCTGCCGTGGAATACCGCCGACAGGTTCAAGGCGATGATCTTGTCCCAGGCCTCCACCGGAAATTGCTCGACCGGCGCCACATGCTGGATGCCGGCGTTGTTGACGAGGATGTCGACCGCGCCGAATTCGCGCTCGGCCAAGGCGAACATCTGCTCGATCTGCGCCACGTCGGACAGGTCGGCGGGGTGGTGGGCCACCTTGACCCCGTGCTGCCTGATCTCGGCAATGGCGCCCGCCGGGTCGCCAAAGCCGTTGAGCAGGATATTGGCACCGGCCTCTGCCAGCACCTGGGCTATCCCCAAACCGATGCCGCTGGTGGAACCGGTGACCAGTGCGGTCTTGCCTTTGAGCGTCATGCCGTTCTCCTTCATACGATGCCGGTGGCGTAGAACGTGGCGATGACCACGAATACGGCCAGGGTCTTGATCAGGGTAATTCCGAAAATGTCCTTGTAGGCCTCGCGGTGGGTCAGCCCGGTCACCGCCAGCAGGGTAATCACCGCGCCGTTGTGCGGCAGGGTGTCCATGCCGCCGCTGGCCATGGCGGCGACCCGGTGCAACACCTCCAGCGGGATGTTCGCCGCGTTGGCGGCGGCGATGAAGCTGTCGCTCATGGCCGCCAGGGCGATGCTCATGCCGCCGGAGGCGGAGCCGGTGATGCCGGCCAGCAGGGTGACGGTGATGGCCTCGTTGACCAGCGGGTTGGGGATACCGCGCAGGGCGTCGGCCAAGACCAGGAAGCCCGGCAGCGAGGCGATCACTGCGCCGAAACCGTATTCCGAGGCGGTGTTCATCGCCGCCAGCAGGGCGCCGCTCACGGCGCTCTTGGTGCCTTCGGCCAGGCGCTGGCGAATGCTGCCGAAGGCGCACACCAGCACCATCAGGATGCCCACCAGCAGGGCCGCCTGCACCGCCCAGATCGCCGTGAGCTTGGCCACGTCGCTCTGCACTGGCGTGGCCATGCCCGGCAACTGCAGGGTGTGGCTGGCCCCGTACCACTGCGGGATCCAGTGGGTGAACAGCAGGTTCATCACCCCCACCAGCAGCAGCGGCGCCAGGGCCAGCCACGGGTTGGGCAGGGCGATGTCGTCGGCGGTTTCCGGCTCGTTGCGCAGGTTGCTGCCGTAGCCTTCGCCCTTGCGCTGGGCCTTGTTACGCTGGCGTTGCAGGTAGAGCATGCCGGCGCAGAACACGAACAGCGTGCCGATCAGCCCCAGCCAGGGCGCGGCCCAGGCGGTGGTGTTGAAGAAGGTGCTGGGGATGATGTTCTGGATTTGCGGGGTGCCGGGCAGGGCGTCCATGGTGAAGGAGAACGCGCCCAGGGCGATGGTCGCCGGGATCAGCCGCTTGGGAATGTCGCTCTGGCGGAACATCTCGGCGGCGAACGGGTACACCGCGAACACCACCACGAACAGCGACACGCCGCCGTAGGTAAGCAGGGCGCAGACCAGCACGATCACCAGCATGGCCTGACGGGTGCCGAGCAGGCGAATGGCGGCGGCGACGATCGAGCGTGAGAAGCCCGACAGCTCGATCAGCTTGCCGAACACGGCGCCGAGCAGGAATACCGGGAAATAGAGCTTGATGAAGCCGACCATCTTCTCCATGAACACCCCGGTGAAGGCCGGGGCCACGGCGGCGGGGTCGGTGAGCAGCACGGCGCCAAGGGCGGCGATGGGGGCGAAGAGGATCACGCTGTAGCCGCGGTAGGCGGCGAGCATCAGCAGGGCCAGGGCAGCGAGGGCGATGAGCACGGTCATCCTAAGGGGATCTCCAACTGTTGTTTTTATGGTTGGAATACCAGTAGCGGGAATTGTGCCAACTTGTTAAGTCATTGAAATTATTGATTTTTATTAGATTTATAAAGGTCGATGTCTCGAATTTGAGAAAGTGGGGCCGCGTTGCGGCCCATCGCCGGCAAGCCGGCTCCCACAGTGGATTGCGGTACGCCATGTGGCAGCCGCCTTGCCGGCGATCGAGGGCGCAACCATCGCGCCGGTCTCAATAAGGAGATGTGTATCTCCTTATTGAGACTCAATGTCCAGCGCCACCATCTTTTTGTACAAGGTCGACCGTCCCAGCCCCAATGCCTGCGCTGCCTCCGGCACATTCCCGCCAGTGCGTCCCAAGGCCCGCACAATCAGCCCGCGTTCAAACTGCGCACAGGCCTCCCGGTACCCCAACTGCGGTGCCGTCTCGGCCACCGGGCTCAATGGCCCCAGCGCGTTCATCAGATCATGCACGCCCAGCCGTGGCTGGTCGGCCAGCAGGGTCGCCCGTTCCAGCACATTACGCAGCTCTCGGATATTCCCCGGCCAGGCATGGCGCCCCAACAGTGCCTGGGCCTCGGCCTCCAGCTCATACTGGCTGCCCAATTCGGCAAGAATCGCCTCGCACAGCGCCGGCAGGTCCTCCAGGCGTTCGCGCAGCGGCGGCACCTGCACCGGCAGCACATTCAACCGGTAGTACAGGTCGGTACGAAACGCTCCCCGGGCCATCGCCGCCTGCAGGTCGATGGAGGTGGCGGCGATGATCCGCACATCGCTGCGCAGCATCTGGTTGCTGCCCACCGGCTCGTATTCCTTCTCCTGCAGCACGCGCAACAGCTTGCTCTGCAGGGCCAGGGGCATGTCGCCGATCTCGTCGAGGAACAGCGTGCCGCCTTCGGCCAGTTGCAGCTTGCCGCTGCGGCCCTTGCGGTCGGCGCCGGTGAAGGCCCCGGGAGCGGTGCCGAAGAACTCGGCCTCCAGCAACGCTTCGGGGATCGCCGCGCTGTTGATGCTGACGAATGCCTTGTGCGCGCGCGCCGAGGCGGCATGGATGGCGTGGGCCAGCAGTTCCTTGCCGGTGCCGGTCTCGCCGAGCAGCAGCACCGGTGAGTCGCTGGTCGCGCCGCGGCGGGCGCGGCGCTTGGCTTCAAGGCAGGCCGGGCTGCTGCCGACGAACTGGGCGAAGCTGTAGCGGGCCTGGCGCGCACGCAGTTGCGAGCGGGTCGAGGCCAGTTCCTGCTGCATGCTGGCATAGCGCTTGAGCAAGGGCGACAGGCTGCGCAGCTCGTCGAACAGGGCAAAGCCAATGGCGCCGATCAGCGCGCCCTGGTCGTCGTGGATCGGCAGGCGCATCACCACCAGCGGCTCGTTCGACGTGTCGAGCATGTCCAGCAGGATCGGCTTGCCGTTGCTCACCACCTCGCGCATCAGGCTGCCGGGGATTACCGCCTCGCAGGGCTGGCCGATGGCGCTGGCGGCGTCCTGCAGGCCGAACCGTCGGGCATAGCGCTCGTTCATCCAGACGATGCGCGCCTGGCGGTCGACGATCACCGTGCCTTCGCTGGATTGCTCGATGATCTCGAACAGCGAGCGGATGGCCAGTTGGCGGACCTGGGGGTAGTCCTTGAGGTTGTCGTGCATGGAAGACGTATCCGTTGAGACAAGTGTCGTGCGCCCCTGTAGAGCGGCCTTGAGTCGCGATAGGGCCGCTCCTGCAGTGACCGAGGTAAGGCTATGAGCGGGGATCGAACGCCTCGCGCAGCGCATCGCCGATAAATACCAGCAACGACAGGATCAGCGCCAGGGCAAAGAACGCGGTAAAGCCCAGCCACGGCGCCTCGAGGTGCTGCTTGCCCTGGGTCACCAGCTCGCCCAGCGAAGCGCTGCCGGCGGGCATGCCGAAGCCGAGAAAGTCCAGCGCGGTGAGGGTGGTGATCGCCCCGGTGAGCATGAAGGGGACATAGGTCAGGGTCGCGTTGAGGGCGTTGGGCAGGATATGCCGCAGCATCACCTGGGTATCGGACAGTCCCAGTGCGCGAGCGGCCTTGACGTATTCCAGGTTGCGCCCACGGAGGAACTCGGCGCGCACCACATCGACCAGGGTCAGCCAGGAGAACAGCGCCATGATCCCCAGCAGCCACCAGAAATCCGGCTCGACGAATCCTGACAGGATGATCAGCAGATACAGCACCGGCAATCCCGACCACACTTCCAGCAGGCGCTGGCCGAACAGGTCGACCCAGCCACCGTGGTAACCCTGCAGGGCACCGGCCGTCACGCCGATCAGCACGCTGAGCAGGGTCAGGGCGAAGGCGAACAACAGCGACACCCGTGTGCCATACAACACCCGCGCCAGCACATCGCGGCCCTGGTCGTCGGTGCCCAGCCAGTTGCTCGCGCTGGGCGGGCTGGGGGTGGGCACCTGCAGGTCGTAGTTGGGGGTATCGGCGCTGAACGGGATGGGCGCGAACAGCATCCAGCCGCCCTGGCCCTCGATCAACTGGCGCACGTACTGGCTGCGGTAGTCGGGCTGGAACGGCAGCTGCCCGCCGAACTGCTGCTCGGTGTAGCGCTTGAGCGCCGGGGTGTACAGCTCGCCCTGGTAGCCCAGCAGCAAGGGCTTGTCATTGGCCACCAGTTCCGCGCCCAGGCTCAACAGCAACAGCCCGGCGAACAGCCACAGCGAGATCCAGCCGCGGCGGTTGTCGCGAAAACGTCGCAGACGGCGCCGGGCGATGGGCGAGAACATCAGCGGCCCCTCGCGTCGAAGTCGATGCGCGGGTCGAGCACCGTGTAGCACAGGTCGCCCAGCAGGCGGATCAGCAGCCCGGCCAGGGTGAAGATGAATAACGTGCCGAACACCACCGGGTAGTCTCGCGACACCGCCGCCTCGTAGCTCATGCGCCCGAGGCCGTCGAGGGAGAAGATCACTTCGATCAGCAGCGAGCCTGCGAAGAACACCGTGATCAATGCCTGGGGCAGGCCGGCCACCACCAGCAGCATGGCGTTGCGCAGCACATGGCCGTACAGCACCCGGCGCTCGCTCAGGCCCTTGGCCCGTGCGGTGACCACGTACTGGCGGGCGATCTCGTCGAGGAAGGCGTTCTTGGTCAGCAGGGTGAGGGTGGCGAAACCGCCGATCACCAGGGCGCCAACCGGCAGCACCAGGTGCCAGAAGTAGTCGGCGACCTTGCCCAGCAGGCTGAGCTGGTCGAAGTCCTCCGACACCAGGCCGCGCACCGGGAACCAGTTGAGCGAGGTGCCGCCGGCGAACAGCACGATCAGCAGCAGGGCGAACAGGAACGAGGGCAGGGCGTAGCCGATCACGATCAGCGCGCTGCTCCAGGCGTCGAAGCGGCTGCCATGGCGCACCGCCTTGCGAATGCCCAACGGGATCGACACCAGGTAGGTGATCAGCGTGGCCCAGAAGCCCAGCGACAGGGTCACCGGCAGTTTCTGCACGATCAGCTCGGTGACCGTGGCGCCGCGAAAGAAACTCCGGCCGAAGTCCAGCCGTGCATACTGGCCAAGCATCAGCCACAGCCGTTCGGGCGCGGACTTGTCGAAACCGTACTGGAGCTTGATCTCCTCGATCAGCTTCGGGTCCAGACCGCGGGTGGCGCGGGACTCGCCCTGTACTGCCTCGACGCGGGCACCCGGCGCGCCGCCGCCGATGCCCTGCAGGCGCGCCACGGCCTGCTCCACCGGCCCGCCGGGCGCGGCCTGGACGATGGCGAAGTTCACCAGCAGGATGGCCAGCAAGGTGGGGATGATCAGCAGCAGGCGGCGCAGGATGTAGGTGGTCATGGCGCGCTCCGCAAGCGCTCGGCCATCCGTGGGTTGGTCAGGGCCCGGGGGCTGACTTCCCACCAGGTGTCCAGGCCTTCGTCATAGGCCGGCTGTACCTTGGGCAGGCCGAAGCGGTTCCACCACACCGTCGAGCTGCCCGGCGGGTAGTAGTTGGGAATCCAGTAGTAGTTCCATTGCAGCACCCGGTCCAGGGCGCGGGCGTGGCGCTGCATGTCGGCCTGGCTGGTGGCGCGTACCAGGCCGTCGAGCAGGCGGTCCACCGCCGGGTCCTTGAGCACCATCAGGTTGTTCGAGCCCGGATCATTGGCTGCGGCGGAACCGAAGTAGTTGTACTGCTCGCTGCCCGGCGACAGGGTCACCGGGTAGCCGGTGACGATCATGTCGTAGTCGCGGGCCATCAGCCGGTTGACGTACTGGGCAGAGTCGACGTTGCGGATGTTCAGTTCGACGCCGATCTGCGCCAGGTTGCGCTTCCACGGCAGCAGCAGGCGTTCCATCCCCGACTGGCCATTGAGGAAGGTGAAGCTCAACGGCTGGCCCTGGGCATTGACCAGTCGATCGCCCTGGGGATGCCAGCCGGCGTCCTGCAGCAAGGCCAGGGCCTTCAGTTGCTGCTGGCGGATGATGCCGGAGCCATCGGTGACCGGTGCGTTGAATACCTGGCTGAACACCTGGTCCGGCACCTGGCCGCGCAGCGGTTCGAGCAGCTTGAGCTCCTCGGCGTCGGGCAGGGCGCGGGCAGCCAGGGGGGTGTTCGAGTACAGGCTCTGCTGGCGGATGTACATGTTGCGCATCATCTGCCGGTTGCTCCATTCGAAGTCCCAGAGCATGGCCAGGGCCTGGCGCACGCGGCGGTCCTTGAACTGCGGCTGGTCCAGATTGAACACGAAGCCCTGGGCGATCTGCGGCTTGGCCGGAGCCAGGTGGGCGCGCTGCAGGCGCCCGTCATCCAGCGGGGCACCGTTGTAGCCGAGGGTGTAGGCGGTGGCGGAATACTCGCGGTTGTAGTCGTAGCCTCCACCCTTGAGCACCTGGCGGGCCACCTCGGTGTCACCGAAGAATTCGACGCCGATGCGGTCAAAGTTGTACAGCCCGCGGACGACCGGCAAATCCCGCGCCCACCAGGTCGCATCGCGCTCGAAGGTGATGCTGCGGCCGTTGTCGATCCTGCTGATGCGGTAAGGGCCGCTGCCCACCGGCTTGTCGAAGCCGGCGCCGTTGGCGAAGTCGCGTTGCTGCCAGTCGTGCTCGGGCAGCACCGGCAGGCCGGCCAGCTCAAGGGGGAGCGTACGGCCATGGGGCTGTTTCAAGTCGAAGCGCACCTGACGCGGGCCTTCGACCGTGACCGCGGCGACATCGGCGAACTGGGTACGAAACTTGAGGCTGCCCTGGTTCATCAGCAGCTCGTAGCTGAAGCGTACGTCTTCGGCCCGTACCGGCTTGCCGTCGGCGAAGGTGGCGCGGGGGTCGAGGTAGAAGCGCAGCCAGGCGTCATCGGGGCCGCGCTCCATGCGCTGGGCGACAAGGCCGTATACGGTGTAGGGCTCATCAAGCGAGCGCACGGCCAGCGGTGCGTACAACCAGCCATCGACCTGGCTGACGCCGATGCCTTTGTCGATGTAGGGCAGGACATGGTCGAACTGGCCGATCTCGATGGCCGAGCGGCGCAGGCTGCCGCCCTTGGGGGCGTCGGGGTTGACGTAGTCGAAATGGTGGAAATTCGCGGGGTAGCGCGGGGCTTCGGCGTAGACGGTGAGGGCGTGGGTGGGGGCGGCATGGGAGGTGGCAGTCAGGCACAACAGCATGAACCCACACAACAACTGTGGGAGCGGGTTTACCCGCGAATGCGTCAGCTCAGGCAACGATGTTGCATGGACCGGCGTATTCGCGGGTGAACCCGCTCCCACAGGGTACGTCATCGGCTGCGATGACTTAGTCCTGACGGCTGGTCACTTCCAGCAGGTGGTAGCCGAACTGGGTCTTCACCGGACCCTGGACGACATTCAGCGGCGCGCTGAAGACCACGGTGTCGAACTCGCGAACCATCTGGCCCGGGCCGAACGAACCCAGGTCGCCGCCCTGACGGCTGGACGGGCAGGTAGAGTGGGCCTTGGCGACTTCGGCGAAGTCGGCGCCGCCTTCGATCTGTGCTTTGAGTTCGTTGCACTTGTCTTCGGTGGCAACCAGGATGTGGCGGGCGGTGGCACGGGCCATGGGTACTGCTCCTTGGGATCGAAAAGGCAAGCCTAGCGCACTTGTTCGTGCCGTGTCTCGCAAGGCTTGCCATAGAGGCCTACAGGCGAGCGGCGGCCTCGCGCAGCAAGGCCTCGGTCGCCTCCCAGCCCAGGCAGCCGTCGGTGATCGACACGCCGTACTTCAGCGCGCCCTTGCCCAGGGCCTGGCAGCCATCGAACAGGTGCCCTTCGAGCATTACCCCGACCAGCGAACGGTCGCCGGCCAGGCGCTGGGCAAGCACATCCTCGAACACCGCCGGCTGGCGAGCCGGGTCCTTGCCGCTGTTGGCGTGGCTGCAGTCGACCATGATCCGTGGCGCCAGCCCGGCCTTGGCCAGGCCTTGGCGGGCCAGGGCGACGCTCTGGGCGTCGTAGTTCGGGCCCTGGTGCCCGCCGCGCAGCACCAGGTGGGTGTCAGGGTTGCCCAGGGTCTCGATGATCGCCGGGTGGCCTTGGACGTCCATGCCGAAGTGACGGTGCGGGTGGGCGGCACTGCGCATGGCGTCGCAGGCGATGCCGATTCCACCGTCGGTGCCGTTCTTGAAGCCAACTGGCAGCTCCAGGCCGCTGACCATCTCGCGGTGGATCTGCGACTCGGTGGTGCGCGCGCCGATGGCGGCCCAGCCCAGCAGGTCGTCGAAGTAGCCGGCGGCCATCGGCTGCAGCAGCTCGGTGGCGATCGGCAGGCCGCGTTCGAGCATGCCCAGCATCAGGCCGCGGGACAGGGCGATGCCGGCGTGCATGTCGTCGCTGCCATCAAGGTGCGGATCGTAGGCCAGGCCTTTCCAGCCCACGGTGGTGCGCGGTTTCTCCACGTAGGCGCGCATCACCAGCAGCAGCTTGTCGTCGACGTCACGGCTGAGTGCGGCCAGGCGGTCGGCGTATTCGAGGGCCGAGCGCGGGTCATGGATCGAGCAGGGGCCGACCACCACCAGCAGACGTGCGTCGCGGCCTTCGAGGATGGCGCGGATTGCCTGGCGGTGAGCGTGGACTTGCTGGGTGAGTTCGCAGGACAGCGGCATCTGCTGCTTGAGCAGGTGCGGGCTGGGCAGGCGCTGGCTGACGGTGGTGTTGGCAGCGTGCGGTTGGGTCAGGGGCAGGGCGAGGTTCGAGGCTTGCATGGCGTTTTTTCCCTGGGCGGACGGCGGGTTCTGGCCCGCGTCGTCGGCCCTATCGAGGTGTTCGACTGATCGTCAAATGGGGTGTCTGTGGGGCATTGCCACCGGAAATCGACCGAACGGAGGCGGCAGGCTGGCCCGAACGGAACTGGCTAAATCGCCATGCGAAAGTGCGGTAATAGGTGGTGTAGTTCATGTCGCTGTCCTCAAGGTAATCGGTATGTTTCTTGGGTCCGGAAAAGCAAAACCCCCGGTCGGGGAGCCGACCGGGGGTTTGAGTATTCTCATGTTCGGCGGCCCCTCGAAGGTGGGCGCCGGATGGGTCATCGGCGCCTAGTGGCTAAACCAATACCCGAAATAAAAGCTGGCAACGGCGTTACGACCGGCAACGGCCAGCACGCGGTGCGCGGAGCGACCGGTGTGGTTGGCGTGGTTGCGGGTTTGTTTCGTCATGTTGCTCTCCAGTGATTGGGACCGAGCTTACTGCACCTTTGCGCTGGCGTTCAATCACTAAATGCTATTGGGGTCATTGTGTTCCTGTACTGGCCTTATCGCCGGCAAGCTGGCTGCCACGGGAATGTGCTGGCAAAGGCCTGCGTAGCAGCCCCTGATTCGGGGCATGCCACTGGGTGATTTTCCCCGAATCGCATCGTCATAATTCATAACCTATTGAAAAATAGCAGTTAATTGGCTGGCATGGCCCTTGCTCACCTTTGTGCATATTCCTGTGTTTCCGGAGGTGCCCCATGTCGACCCCTCGCAAAGGCCCGGTCCTGTCCACCTTCCTGCTGGCCCTGCTGGGCTGGCAGGTCTCCAGCGAGGCCGCGGTGCAGTGCCAGCGCACGCTGGTGGCCAACGTGGTGGCGCTGGATCAGCCGCTGATGTTCAACCGCCTCGGCGCGCAGAACGCCAACGGCATGATGTACGCCCTGCGCCAGGACGTGGTGGATGAGCACCAGGTGCCCTTGGGCAAGGGCGGCGCCGCGGTGCCGGGCAAGGTCACCCTGCGCCCGGACAAGCGCCCGCGGCCGATCGTGCTGCGGGTGGCCGCCGGTGACTGCCTGACGGTCAACCTGACCAACCTGCTGGCCTACCAGGCCAACCCCAACAAGCACGGCATCGACCATGACGAAACCGGGGGCGAAGGGGAGGAAGAAGAGGGCGCCGAGGTCGAGAACGAAGGCGGCGAGCACTTGGTTGCCGACGAACAGGTTCGCGACCGTCACGTGGGCTTCCAGGTGAATGGCATGCAGGCGGTCAACACCATCGCTGATATTTCGGCCAACACCGGGCGCAACGGCAACTTTCTGGTGGCCCCCGGCAGCACCCGCAGTTACACGTTGTACGCCGAACGCGAGGGTGCCTTCGCCGTGTCCAGTCGCGGTGCGCCGTTCGGCGGCGAAGGTAATGCCGGCAACGTCGCCAACGGCCTGTTCGGCCAGGTGGTGGTGGTGCCCAAGGCCGGCCGCACCTATCGCAACACCCTGACCGAGGAGGAAATGCGCCTGGCCACCACTGGCCGCACCGCCACCGGTCAGCCGGTGATCGACTACGAGGCGCGCTATCCGCAGGCCCAGCCGTGGGTCGCCGAGGGCAAGGCCGGCAGGCCGATCATCGCCATGGTCGACGGCAACGAGATCCTCAACAGCGAGACTGACGCCATCGTCATGGGGCCGAATCCCGACGGCAGTTTCCCGAAAGCCACCTACCCGCTGGAAAGCGTCGGCAAGCGCAACCCTGCGTTGCCCAACCGGCTCGAGGCGTTTCGCGACTTCGCCTCGCAGTTTGCCGACGAAGTGGCAGGCACCCAGGCATTCCCTGGCTACTGGGCAGACCCGGTAATGGGGCATGTGCTGGAGCCGACCCGCGATTCGTTCATGATCAACTATGGCTCCGGCGGCATGGGGGCGGAGGTGGTGGCCAACCGACTCGGCGTCGGGCCGATGCACGATTGCCTGTCGTGCGCCTACGAGGAATTCTTCCTCAGCGCCCATACCGTCGGCGATGTCGGGACGTTGGTGGATATCCCGGCCAACGTTGGGCTGGAGCACATCCGTCCTGGCGAAACGCCGCCGGCCAGCGCCACCGGGGTCAAGGCAACCATGGCCCTGTACCCGGCCGAGCCTGCCAACGTGCACCACAGCTACATCGGCGACTTCACCAAGTTCCGCAACACCCACAACGGCCACGAGCAGCACATCTTCCACCTGCACGGACACCAGTGGCTGTTCAATCCCAACGACGACAATTCCGACTACATCGACGCCCAGGGCATTGGCCCTGGCGTGGGCTACACCTACGAGATCGCCAACGGCGGTTCGGGCAACCGCAACCGTGTGGCGGGCGATGCCATCTATCACTGCCATTTCTATCCGCACTTCGCCCAGGGCATGTGGGCCATGTGGCGGGTGCACGATGTGTTCGAACCGGGTACCCGCCTGGAGGTCAGTGGCGAGGGCGCCAACGGCTTCCACAGCACGCCGTTCGCCTTGCGCAATGGCAAGCCGGCCCAGGGCGCCCGTGCGCTGCCGGACGGCGAGATCATCGCCGGCACGCCGATCCCGGCCATCGTGCCGTTGCCGGGCAAGGCCATGGCGCCGATGCCGGGCAAGGTCACCGTGGTGCCCAAGCTGTCCGAGACCCTGGTCGCCGGGCATGAAGATGACGATGAAGAGGAGGAGGGCGATGATCATCCGGATCAACCGCCCATCCCGCGCGCCGTCGGTTCCCTGGCCCTGGTTGACCGCAGCGAGACCAATCGCAACGCCGACGGCAGCCTGAAGAACCCAGGCTACCCGTTCTGGATTGGCGGCATGGAAAGCAGCGTCGGCCAGCGCCCGCCGACCCCGCCGCTGGACATGCTCGACCCGGCCCTGGCCCGCCAGCTCAAGGACAGCGGCAAGGCGCTGTGGGCCAACCTCGACCCCAACCAAGTCGACGGCTGGGACGGCGGCCTGGGCCGGCACACCCTTGACGGTGTGTCTGCCGGTGGCGATGCCGTGACCACCACCACCAAGCTGGATTTCTCCAAGGTGGTGCACAAGGCCAAGCCGATCTACCTGCCCGAGGAGGGCACCGAGGTCGAGCAGGCTGCCATGCAGTTCCACGCCAAGGCCGAACATCCAAGCTTTGCCCTGATCCCCGGCGGCGCGCCGGTGGCCAAGGCCTTTCGCACCAACGGCGCCTTGCCCACGGCGGGCGCGCCGTTCTACGAGCCGTGCATGGACGACCGCGGCAAGCGCCTGACCCAGTCCTCGGGCGTCGGCGAGTTCTTCAGCGGTGAAAACCTCACCGGCATGAGTTTCCGCGGTTCGTCCACGTTCACCGCCGACCGCCCGCGCATCTACAAGGCGGCCAACATCCAGTTCGACGCGGTGTACAACAAGGTTGGCTACCACTTCCCGCAGGCGCGCATCCTCGCCCTGTGGGAAGACGCCTGGCCGGTGATCACCAAGCAGCGCCCGCCGGAGCCGCTGGTGATGCGCATGAACACCTTCGACTGCACCCAGTACGTGCATACCAACCTGATCCCGTCGTTCTATGAGATGGACGACTACCAGGTGCGCACGCCAACCGACGTGATCGGCCAGCATATCCACCTGCCCAAATGGGACCTGACCGCCGCCGACGGCTCTGCCAACGGCTGGAACTACGAGGACGGTATCCTCTCGCCCGGCAGCGTGGTCGAGCGTGTGCATGCCATCCGCAGCTTCAACAACTGCACCGAGGGCGACACCCGCGACGGCACCGCCGCCTGCCCGAAAGCCAAGCAGCATCCGTATTTCGGGCGCTTCGGCCGGGCCGATTGGCTCGGCGCGCGCAGCGCCATGCAACGCTGGTTCGCCGACCCGCTGGTGAACGTGTACAACGTCGATCGTGGCCTGGGCACCATCTTCACCCATGACCACCTCGGCCCATCGACCCACCAACAACTGGGGCTGTATGCAACCGTGCTGGCCGAGCCCGCCGGTTCCACCTGGTACCACGCCGAGACCGGCGAGCAGCTGTACAACCCGGCCACCCGCCAGGACGGCGGCCCGACTTCGTGGCAGGCGGTCATCCAGACCGGTGACCACGACGGCGATGGTAAAAACGACAGCTATCGCGAGTTCTTCCTTGAGTACAGCGACTTCCAGCACGCCTACGAGGCGGGTGTATATGTCGGCGCAGGGCCTAACGGCGTACCTGATGGCCAGGCGTACCCGCCGACCGCCGACAGTTTCCGCTATGCCATCAATCCACCGGTGCGGGGCAAGGCGTCCACCCTGCTGGAGGCCATTGTCGAGGAACGCGGTGGCATCAACCCCGGCTGTCCGAGCAGGCCATGCCCGCAGGCGATTTCGGTGGATGATCCTGGGATGTTCGTCGTCAACTACCGCAACGAGCCCCTGGCGCTGCGGGTGTTCGATCCTGACAAGGTCGGTCCCGACGGCAAGCGCGGCATGCAGGCCGACGGCCTAGGTGGCGACCTGGGCTACGCCTTGCAGACCCGTACCGACCGTGCCATTCCGGCGATGAACCTGGCACCGTCGGCGATTACCCAGGCGGTGGGTCCCACCGGCGGCACCACGCTGTTCCCACCGCACATCAACAAGGCCGGCAGCGAGCCGGGCGACCCGTTCACACCCATGCTGCGTACCTATTCAGGCGACAACGTGCGCCTGCGCATGCATGCCGGTGGACATGAAGAGGAGCACAACGTCACCCTGCACGGGGTCAAGTGGCTGCAGAACGGCTCGGGCTTCGGCAACAGTTCCAATTCGGGATGGAAGTCGTCGCAGATGATCGGCATCTCCGAACAATTGGGCTTCATGGCACCGGTATCGATGATCTCCAGCTCCGCCGCCACCAACGGCGACTACCTGTATTCGCTGGACGCGGCACTTGAGGGCTATTGGAACGGCATCTGGGGCATCATGCGCAACTACACCGCTCAGCGTGCCGACCTGTTCCCGCTGCCCAACAACCCGCAGCCGGTAGCCATGCGCAACACCGTGAACTTCGACGGCATCTGCCCGAAAACCACGGCCAACGCCAATGGCATCGGCACACGGCCAACGGTCAAACGGAGCTATGAAGTGGTCGCGGCGCTGGCCAACGATATCCTCGAGAACCGTAACAGCGTGACCATCAGCGACCCGAACGGCGTCGGCCAGCATGTCGGCGGCCCGCTCAAGGCCAATGGTGGCACGCTGGTGTTCAACAGTCGGCGCACCAGCATCCCGCTGGTGAGCGGGGTCGACCCGGAGGATGGCGAGACCTTCACCATCGGGGGCCATGGCGCGCCGCTGCACGACCCGACCGCGATCCTCTATGTGCGCAAGGCCGATCTCGACCCAAGCAGCGGCAAGCTCAAGGCAGGCGTGCCGGTGGAGCCATTGATCCTGCGCGCCAACGCCGGCGATTGCATCAGCGTCACCCTGGAAAACCGCCTGCCGCTGGTGATGCCCGACCTGCCCAGCACTGCGGTGATGCACAACGTGGTCAAACGCGATCGCTTCGCCAGTGAAGGCGCCACGGCCTTCGCCAACAACCTGATGCGCCCGTCCAGTCATGTTGGCCTGCACGCGCAGTTGCTGGCGTACGACATCACCAAGTCGGACGGCGTCAACGTCGGGCTCAACCCGGTGCAGACCGTGCCGCCGCGCACCGGCAGTAGCGGCGCGTATCCGACCAAGGTGTACCAGTACTACGCCGGGCATCTGGAGCGCGAGGGCAAGCCGACCCTGCAACTGGGTCGTACAGTGGACAACATCAACACAACCGCCATCGAGTTCGGCGGCCTCAACCTGACCCCGGCCGATGTCATCAAGCAGCCGCAGAAGGGCCTGGTGGGCGCCATGAGCATCTTGCCGCAGAGTGCCACCTGGACCGAGGACACCGCCAGCCGTGCCCAGGCCACGGTGAAGGTCAGTGGTCAGGCGGACTACCGTGACTTCGTCACCGTGTGGCAGCGGGCGCTGAACATGCGCTGGGCCGACGGCGCGCCGGTGGCGGGTATCAATACCGAGGGCAACGGTGCGGCGGGCGATCCGCAGGACAACGGCAACATGGCGGTCAACTACAAGACCGAGCCGCTGTGGCTGCGTTTCGGCATGGCCCCGGACTCGCCGTTCGGCCATGCCGACGGGTTGGGTTTCGCCGACATCCCCAACGCGCACATGGCCTACAGCAATGCCCTGGTCGGCGGTGATCCGCAGACACCTGTGCTGTACGCCAAGCCTGGGCAACCGGTGCGCAACCACATCGTCATGCCCAGTGGCGGCAGCCGCGGCATGACCTATCAGTTGGACGGGCACCTGTGGCCGTTGCACAACTACCAGGCCGAGAAGAGCGATGTGGACGGCTACCCCATGGGGATGCCAGGCATCGGCTCGGTGCGGTTCGGCTACAACCCTATGGCCATGTACATCGGTGCGCAGGAGAGCGTGTTGCCGGCGGCGCACTTCAGCTTCATGTTGCCCAGCGCCGGTGGGTCCAATGCGGTTCCGGGAGACTATCTGTTCCGGGATTATGCCGCGTACGGAAATACCTCGGGGTTGTGGGGCATCCTGCGGGTGACCAACGAGGCGCCGCCGGCCACGGCGCCGGCGCAGTAAAAGGGGGCTGGTAGCCTGGCTTGGGAGTGGGGGAGGCCACCAGCTCTCTGGCGACAAGTATGCAGCGCCTATGAGATCGAGCGCCGCCCGCACGGCGCGTTGCCAGCTTGCCGGCGACGCGCCATGCGGGCGGCGCTCGATTTCATAGGCGCTACAAGGCGTTCGTCTTACACGCATCGCGCATTGAGCCTGAAGGGGGGCGCAAAGCGCCCCCGTGTTTGGGGCAGCCTCCCCAATACTCTCCGCTTGTTTCTCCAAAACCCTGATTTAAAACAATTTTACTGATGGCATAGCGCTTGCTTCCACCCTCCACAGAACCCTTGAGCCCCGTGGAGGTGCAGCATGGTCATCCCGCTCGAAGGCGCTGCCCCGTGCGCGCCCATACCCGCCAACGGAGTACGGACATGAACCGCAAGCTACGCCCAGCCTACCTGGGCCTGCTGCTGGGCACCGCGCTGATCGGCCTCGGCGTGGCCTACGAAAAGCTCTGGTGCGACCCCCGCGAACTGCTGCAGGAGGCCGCCGATCCCCAGGCCCTGCACACCCTCAGCCGCGACGGCGTGACCGTGGAGTTCGAGGCGCGCCCCTTAAGCGGCGGCGAACTGCGCGAGGGCGACTTTGCCAATATCCGTTTCAAGGTCAGCGACCAGAGCAGTGGCCAGCCGCTGTCGGGCATGGCTCCCGGCGCCTGGCTCGACCCCGCGCAGTCGGCACCGGTGGGCGACCGCGACAGCAGCTGCAAGGCGCGGGTGGCGCTGTTCCTCAAGAGCAGCATCGGCGCGCGTCCGTTGCTCGATCTGAACAGCTACTTCCTGCTGGTGCTGAACAAGGACGCCAGCCTTACCGTGATCGACCCGACCGTGTCGGTAGGCGGGGTCACCAGCACCCTGGCGCGCATCGACCTGCCGGGACGGCCCATGGACTGGGTGGCCACGGGCGATGACAAGCAGGTGTTCGTGTCCATGCCCGAACGCAACCAGGTGGCGCTGATCGACTCCGAGACCTTCACCCGCGTGGCCACCCTGGAGGCCGGCGAGCAGCCGCTGCGGGTGGCGCTGCAACCCGACCAGCGCCTGCTGTGGGTGGGCAACAACAGTCAGGACCCGGCCAAGGGCGGGGTGACGGTGATCGACGTCCCCAGCCGGACCATGCTCAAGTCGTTTGTCACCGGCTCTGGCCACCACGAGATCGCCTTCAGCGCCGATTCGCGCTTCGCCTTCGTCAGCAATCGCGACGGCGGCACCCTGAGTGTCATCGACACCGCGCAGATGCGCCTGGTGAAGACGCTTGAGGTCGGTCCGCATCCGCTATCGGTGGCTTACTCGCCCTTGTCACAGGCGGTGTACGTGGTCGATGGCCAGGAGGGCACGGTGCGGGTGATCGACGCGCGCAGCCTCAGCCTGCGCCACACGGTCCAGGCCGAGCGGGGCCTGGGGCCGATGCGTTTCAGCCACGATGGCCGCTACGGCGTGGTGCTAAACACCCTGGAGAACCAGGCGCTGGTGATCGACGCCAGCACCGACCAACTGATCCACCGCATCCCGGTGGCCGCCGAGCCCTACCAGCTGACCTTTACCAAGGCCTACGCCTACGTGCGCGGCCTAGCCTCGCCGAAGGTGAGCATGATCAACCTGGCAAGCCTGGGGCAGGGGCGCACGCCGATCGTCCAGGGCTTCGAGGCCGGCCCGGCGGCGCCGCGCCAGGCCGGTGATCTGCCGCTGGCCCAGGGCGTGAGCAGCTCCCGCGACGACAACTCGGTGTTCGTGGTCAACCCGGTGGACAACACCACCTACTTCTACGCCGAGGGCATGAACGCGCCGATGTCGGGCTACAACAACCGCGGCCACCAGGCCCGCGCCGCGTTGGTCATCGACCGTAGCCTGCGCGAGGTGGCCCCAGGGGTATATGGCTCGACGGTCAAGCTGCCGGCGGCCGGCACCTTCGACGTGGCGTTCCTGCTCAACCAGCCGCAGATCATCCACTGCTTCAGCACCGAGGTCGCGGCGCTGCCGCAGTCGAGCCTGCGCAAGCGGGCCCATGCCGAATTCATCGGCACCGCCCGGCCGTTGCGCCAGCACGCGCCCTACATGGCCCAAGTGCGCATCCTCGGTGAGGACGGCAAGCCGCGCCAGGGGCTTGAAGACCTGAGCCTGCGCTACTTCCTGGCGCCTTCGTCGCTGCCGCGCAATGTAGCGCTGGTCGAGGTGGGCGAGGGGCTCTATCAGGCGCCGCTGGAACTGGCCACGGCTGGCGCCTGGTACCTGCATGTGCAGTCGCCCACCCTCGGGCGCAGCTTCGCAGAAGACAACTACACCAGCCTGCGCGTCCTGCCGGCCGCAACGGCACCAACCGCTTCCCAAGGGGAGCCCAGGAGTGTGCGATGAACCGTCCGCAGGGTGGAAAACTGTTTGGCCTGAGCCTGCTGCTGGCCAGCAACCTGGCCTTGGCGCATGCCGGCCACGACCATGGCGGCCAGCCCGAAGCCCCACCGGCCGCCCACCAGGAAAAGGCCAGTGTGCGCTTCGCCGACGTGGCGCTGCTGGATCAGGACGGCATGCCGATACGCCTGGAGAAGGATCTGGTGGGGGATCACCTGGTGGTCATGGGCTTCATCTACACCAGTTGCACCACGGTGTGCCCGGTGGTCTCGTCAATCATGAGCAAGGTCCAGCAGCAGCTGGGCGGGCGGGTGGGCGAGGAGATCCGCCTGGTGTCGATCAGCATCGATCCGCAGCGCGATGATTCGAAACGCCTGGCCGGGTATGCCCGGGCGTTCCAGCACGGGCCGGGGTGGAGCTGGCTGACCGGCTCGCCCTATGCCATCAGCGAGACGCTCAAGGGGCTTGGCAGCTTCAGCGCCAACCTCAGCGAGCACCCGCCGCTGATCCTGGTCGGTGACGGGCGCAGCGGGCACTGGACGCGTTACTACGGCTTCACCGACCCCAACGTGCTGATCGGCGAGATCAACCGCCTGAGCGCACGCCGGGTGCACGCCAAAAGCACAGCCATTGCCGGGCAGGAGGCACAGCCATGAGCGCGCAGACTTCTCGCCACGCCGGCATGCGCAGCCTCGACTGGCTGGTGCTTGGTGGCTGCCTGTGGATCCTCGCCTCGGTCGCGTTCGCCCACGAAGGTCACGCGCCGGCACCGCAACCCGCGCCGCAGCCGATGGTCAGCGGCAGCGGCACCCGCGATGCGCAGGCCTGGTTCACCGACACCGTGCTCAAGGACCAGGACGGCCGCGAGCTGCGCTTTTACAGCGATGTGCTCAAGGACAAGGTGGTGATGCTCAACGTGATCTTCACCCACTGCAACGACGCCTGCCCGCTGATCACCCGCAAGTTGCGCGAGGTGCGCGAGGCCATGGGGCCGGAGCTTGCGGCGCAGGTGACCTTCGTCTCGGTGAGCAGCGATCCTTTGAACGACACGCCCGAGGTGCTCAAGGCGTTTGCCCGCAAGCAAGGGGTGGAGGGGCCGAACTGGCTGTTCCTGACCGGCGACAAGGCCAGCGTCGACCTGGTGCTCGGGCGCCTGGGGCAGTTCCTGCCCAGCCCCGAGCAGCATTCGACGCAGTTGATCGCCGGCGACGTGGCAGGCAAGCGCTGGAGCAAGATCCGCCCGGACGCGCCACCGGCGGCGATTGCCCAGCGCATGCAGCTGCTGGCTCAGCCGCTGGCGGGGCGGTGAGCGCATGAACAGGCGCACCGTCGCTCCCACGTTGGTCATGCTCATGATGGGGTGGTGCCTGTGCGGGGCGGTGCAACTGAGCGAACAGGAACTCGCCGGCAAGCGCCTCTATCGCGAAGGCGTCTCCAGCAGCGACGCCCAGTTGCTGGCCCGGGTGGGGCCGGGGGACATGAGCGTGCCGGCCAGCGTGCTGCCGTGTGCCAGTTGCCACGGCAACGACGGGCGCGGCCGCAGTGAGGGCGGGGTGCGCCCGCCGAGCCTGGACTGGCAGCGCCTGGCCCTCGGCACGGGCGATCGCGAGGCCAACAACCGACGCTATCCGGCCTATACCGAAGCCAGCCTGGCGCGGGTCGTGCGCAGTGGGGTCGATCCTGCCGGCAATCGGCTGGACCCGGCCATGCCGCGCTTCGAGCTGAGCCTGGCCGACCAGCGCAACCTGGCGGCCTACCTCAAGCGCTTGGACGAAGACCGCGATCCGGGCGTGGAGGAGAGCACCTTGCGCTTGGGTACCTTGCTCCCCGAACAGGGCCCGCTGGCCGAGACCGGACGGACGGTGAGGGCGGTGCTGGAGGATGGCGTCGCACAGCTGAACCAGGCGGGGGGCATCCATGGCCGCCGCTTGCAGCTGATTGCGCTGGACCCGGGACCGGATTCGGCCAGTACCGCGCAGGCGCTGGGCCAGTTGATCCAGCGTGAGCGGGTTTTCGCCCTGATTGCGCCCGTGGCACCGCAGCTCGACAGTCGCCAGCTGGAACAGGCGGGCCTGCCGCTGATCGGCGCCACGCCGCGCAGTGGCGGCAGCGCTCAGGTATTCGACCCTTTACCGGGCGTACCCGAGCAATTGCTCAGCGTGGCCCTGCATGCCCGCGATAGCCTTGGCCTGGCCCGCGATGCCGTGCAGTTGGTCTATGCCGGCGAAGACCAGGTCGAGGCGGCGCAGGTCGTACAGCAGCGTTTGCGCCAGTTGGGCTTTACCGGCGTATCCGCGCAAGCGTTCACGGGCCAGGCGCTGGCGGGCGAGGGCATCGTCTTCCTGGGGCGCGCCCAGGGGTTTGCCGAGCTGGCCGCCAGTCTGCAGGCCGGCGGGCGCAAACCCTACCTGCTTGCCGCGTCGAGCCAGGTGGCCGGTGCCGTGCCGGGGCTGGCACCGGCTTGGTCGCGGCGGGTGCTGCTGGCCTATCCGTTCGTGCCCGGCGACTGGACCGCTCGTGGCCGGGAGACCCTGGCCGGCGTGCAGCAGCGCCAGGGGCTGGAGCCACGTCAGGCGTCATTGCAGGTCAGCACGCTGTGCGCCTGGCAGTTGCTGGTCGAAGCGCTGAAACAGGTGGGACGCGACGCCAGCCGCGAACAACTGCTCGGCGCCCTGGAACAGTTGCATGACGTCGACACCGGCCTGACACCGCTGCTGGGCTTCGGCCCCGGACGTCGCCAGGGCATGGCCGGCGCCCATGTGGTGGCGGTAAGCCTGCCGGGGCCGAGCTTTGCCGAGGTGGCGCCGTACCGTCCGGTACCGGACACACCATGACCCTTTCAGGAGTGGATCACCATGCGCGTACTGATTGCCTGCCTGCTGTCATTGCTTGCCCTGGCAAGCCACGCCGACACGCCAGTGGCGCGGGTCAATGGCGTGGATATCGGCGTGCTGCGCCTGGAGCACTACTTCAGCGAATACCTCCAGGCCCAGGGGCGGGCGGTGGCGAGCATCCGCAACCCCAACCTGTACCAGCGTCTGCGCGAGCAGGCCCTGGATGAGCTGATCGACAAGGAGCTGCTGTGGCAGGAGGCCCAGCGCCAGGGTATCGAGGTCAGTGACGCGCAGGTGACGGCGCGGGTCGGCGAGGTGGAGGCGGCCTTCGGCAGCCCGGCGGTGTTCGAGCGGCGGCTGGAGGAGGCGGGCTTCGATCGGCGCAGCTTCGCTGACTACACTCGACAGGAGATGGCCGCCCAGCAGGTCTACGCCCGTTTGACGGCGGTGGCGTCGCCCAGCGAAGCCGAGGTGGCGGCCTTCCATCAGGCCAATGGGCAAAGACTGCAAGGGATGCAGAACCAAAGTGATAATACTTCTGTCTCATCTGAACACGGCCTGCGCCTGGCCAGGGATGCGCTTGTCGCGCAATTGCAGGCCCAGGCGCGGCAAGCAGTGCGCCAACGTTTGCGTGATTCCGCTACAGTGGAGCGCGCCGACTGAAGGGACGCCAAGGCGATTCCCCATTGTTGGGGAATGCCCCAAAGGCAAAGTGCCATCAGCTTCCCCGGTTGTGGGGGAAGGTCTGCCGGCACGACCTGAAATGGATTGAAAGCTACAACGATATCAATGACTTGAAAGCGGTGCGCAATGACTTTTCATGCCTGGCACGAAGCCTGCTCAAGCCTCTACAAGGCCGCACTTCGCAGACCGGGGAACCGGGCAGTTCATGGGAGTGGACCTTGGTGAACAGAGTATTGGTAGTCGATGACGAACAGACCCTTGCGCAGAACCTGCAAGCGTATCTGCAGGCGCAAGGCCTGGAGGTCCATCTCGCCCACGACGGTACTGCGGGTATCGAACTGGCCGAGCAACTGGCACCGGACGTGATCGTGCTGGATTACCGCTTGCCCGACATGGAGGGGTTTCAGGTCCTGGAGACCGTGCGCAGGAACAGGTCGTGTCATTTCGTGCTGATCACCGCCCACCCGACCGCCGAGGTCCGTGAGCGCGCCGCCGAGCTGGGTGTGACCCATGTCCTGTTCAAGCCGTTCCCGCTGATGGAACTGGCCCGCGCCGTCTTCGACCTGATGGGCATCGAGCGCCAGCGCAGGAGCACCGACCAGCCGGCCGCGGGGTTCGTCGAACGACGCCAGAACAGGAACGAATCGTTCCCCTTGCAGTTGTACGATGGCAGCTGGGTGCTGGCCGACCGCCGACGCAACGGCGCCAAGCCAGGCGAACCTGACGACGAACAACTGCTCACCGGGGAATAGCGGCGCCCAAGGTCCCCCAGCCTGCGGCGCCGCCCCTGAGCGGAGTCGCAGGCCATGTCCCAGGCATTCGATGCAGATTCATCGCTACCCACGATCGCTGGCTACCCCCGTGACCTCCTGGCCCAGGCCCGCCAGCAAGCCGGCGAAGAGCGCTTGCTGGCCTGCCTGGAGCGGCTCTCCCGCGACACGCCCAGCACCTTCACCCAGCGCCTGGCCATCACCCTGCATTACCCGGTGCTCGCCACCCAGACCTTGTTCGCCTGCGCCCCGGCCTTCGACCTGGTCAGCCTGGCGCAATGCCTGAAGCGTGAATTCGCCCTGGTCGAGCACGATGGCGAGCGCCTCGGCGTGTTCGCCGACCCCTTCGACAGCGCCCGCCTGGCCTGGATCGACGACTGCCTGCAGGGCGCGCCGCTGTACCTGGTCCATGCCGCCGACCTGGCCGCATTCCTGGCCCGCCACGAAGAGAGCTTCCACGCCGTCGACGCCCTCGGCCACGACGCGGAGGCCGGCGGCGAGGCCGACCCGCTGCAGCGCCTGTCGCTGACCAGCATCAGCGAAGACCAGAGCCGGGTGGTCAAGCTGGTCAACTCGACCCTGTACGACGCCCTCAAGCTGCACGCCAGCGACATCCACTTAGGCATGACCGGCCAGGGCCTGACCATCAAGTACCGCATCGACGGCGTGCTCAACGGTGCCGGCAAGGCCAGCGGCAGTGCCTTCGCCGAGCAGGTGATCTCGCGGATCAAGGTCATGGCCGAACTGGACATCGGCGAAAAGCGCGTCCCCCAGGACGGGCGCTTCAAGGTGGCCATCGGCGAGCGGCAGATCGACTTTCGCGTCTCGATCATGCCAAGCATCTTCGGCGAGGACGCGGTGCTGCGGGTGCTGGACAAGCAGGACCTGTCCGACCAGGTCAGCGGCGTGCAGTTGCAGGCCCTGGGTTTCGAGGAACACACCCTGCGCGCCCTGCGCCGGCTGGCCAGCGAGCCCTACGGCATGATCCTGGTCACCGGGCCCACCGGCAGCGGCAAGACCACCACGCTGTACGCCATGCTCAGCGAGATCAACCACGGCGTCGACAAGATCATCACCATCGAGGACCCGGTCGAGTACCAGCTGCCCGGCGTGCTGCAGATCCCGGTCAACGAGAAGAAGGGCCTGACCTTCGCCCGCGGCCTGCGCTCGATCCTGCGCCACGACCCGGACAAGATCCTGGTCGGCGAGATCCGCGACCCGGACACCGCGCAGATCGCCGTGCAGTCGGCGCTCACCGGGCATCTGGTGTTCACCACCATCCACGCCAACAACGTGTTCGACGTGATCGGCCGTTTCAGCCAGATGCAGGTCGACCCCTATAGCTTTGTCTCGGCGCTCAACGCCGTGCTGGCCCAGCGTCTGGTGCGCCTGGCCTGCGTGCATTGCGCGGTGCCCTGCGAGCCCGACGACGAACTGCTCGCCGCCTCGGGCCTGGCCCGTGACGCGGTGGCCGGCTGGCGCTTCGTGCGCGCCCAGGGTTGCGGCCAGTGCCGTGGCAGTGGCTACCGCGGGCGCAACGCCATCGCCGAGCTGCTGCACCTGGACGACGACCTGCGGCAGATGATCGTCGAACGCCGCCCGCTCGCGCAGATCAAGCAGCTGGCCTGCCAACGTGGCCTGCGCCTGCTGCGCGCCTCGGCCCTGGACCTGGTCCGTGACGGCCGCACCACACTCGAGGAGATCAACCGTGTCACATTTATCGCCTGATCGGTACTGCGCCGTGCTCGGCGCCGAGAGTGTCGGCCTGGGTCGCTGGCACGGTCATCAACACCAGTGGCTGGGCAGCCGCGCCTTCAGTTGCGACGCCACCCAACCCGCCTGGGCCCCGGCCCTGGAGGCCCTGGCCGGCCTGCTCGGCGAGCACCCGGCACGCGGTGCGCAACTGCGGGTGCTGCTCTCGGCCCGCTACAGCCGCTTCTGCCTGGTGCCCTGGAGCGACGCCATCGGTACCCCGGGCGAGCTGGACACCTACGCCCGGGCCTGCTTCGAACACCTCTACGGCCAGGCCCTGGACGACTGGCGCATCGTGCTGTCGCCGGAGCCGGCGGGTGCCGCGCGCATCGCCACCGCGCTGCCCGAGGCGCTCCTTCAGGGCCTGCAGGCCCTGGGCCGGGAAAGCCGTCTGAGCCTGCGCTCGGTGCAGCCTTACCTGATGGCCGCCTACAACCGCTGCTCGGCGCAGTTGGCCCAGGGCGACTTCCTCTTCGTGCTTGCCGAGCCGCGCCGCAGCGTGCTGCTGCTGGCCGCCGGCGGTGCCTGGCAACAGGTGCTGGCCCAGGGCTGTGCCGACAGCGACCAGGCCCTGCAGGCGCTGATCGAGCGCACGTGCGAGCTGTACGGCGAGCAGCCGCCGCGGGTGTACCTGCATGCGCCGGGGCGCACGGCGGCCTCGCACCTGGCGGCGGTGCAGCTGTGCGCGCCGAGCGCCGAGGCCGACCCGTTGTGCGCCATGTGGCGGGCGGTGGCCTGAGATGCGCCGCCTCGACCTGGAATTCCAGCCCCGTCACAGCAGCCCCCTGGCCTGGTCGCTGCTGGCCCTGGGCGGTGCCGTGCTGGCGGTGCTGCTGCTGGCCCAGCAGCAACTGGTGAGCGAGCAGGTGGACCTGGAAGGCCGCGTGCATCAGCTCGAACTCAAGCTCGGCCGGCGCCCGGCCACCGCTGCCGTGCAAAGCAGCGCGGTGATCCGCGAGCAGGCCGAGCGCCTGGCACAGATGCGCAGCGTCTCGCAGCAGCTTCAGCGGCCCTGGCAGCAGCTGTTTGCCATGCTCGAGGCGATGCCGCAGGAAGACGTGGCGCTGCTCAGCCTCACCCCTGACGCGCGCAAGGGCCAGGTTCGCATCAGTGCCGAGGCGCGCAACCTCGAAGCGATGCTGCAGTACCACCAGCGCCTGGAACGCAGCAGCGAGCTGTCCGATGTGTCGCTGCTCAACCATGAGGTGCTGGCCGGGCAAGCCGAGCATCCGGTGCGTTTCAACCTCACTGCCACCTGGGAGACCGGCCATGCGCGTCCCTAGCCTGATCGTCCATGAAACGCTGCGGCGCCTGGGCCGGGCAGGGCTGGCCGCACTGCTGGTCGGCGTCCTGGCGCTGGCCGTCTGCCTGGCCGGGGTGCTGCCACAGTGGCAGACAGTGCGCGAGCTGCGCGCCAGCGAGGCCGACGCCAGCGCCCAGGTGCAGCGTCTGGCGCGTGGCGAGCTGAAGGTCCAGGCCCGGCCCGAGCAACAGGCGCTGGACGAACTGCGCCAGCAGCTGCCCGGCCAGCCTCAGGCCAGCGAACTGATCGAGCGCCTGTACCACCTGGCCAGCGCCGAGCGCATCAGCCTGTCCCGCGGTGAATACGCCCTGGGGGTGGACCCCAAGACCCAGTTGGCGCGCTATCAGATCGTCCTGCCGGTACGCGGCAGCTACCCCCAGATCCGCGGCTTCCTCAAGGCGCTGATCGGCCAATTGCCGACCCTGGTGCTGGAAGACCTGGAGCTGCAACGCAAGCGGATCGGTGACCGGGAACTGACCGGTCGTGTGCGCATGACCCTTTACCTGTCGAGGTCGTGATGAACACTCAGCGTGCGGTGATGTGGGCAGGGTTCCTGGGGCTGAGCGCCGCGCTGGCGTGGGCGCCTGGGCACTGGTTCGGCCTGGAGGAAGAGGAGGCTGGTCCGATCGCGGGGCAAGCCCGTTTCCTCGCAACTTCCACCCACGTGGAAGCGGGCTCGCCCCGCGATGAGGCGGTAAGCCCCTCACGCGACCTGTTCCCCAGCCAGCAATGGACCCCACCCCAGGCCCTGGCCACCGTCACCGAACAACCCGTGGTCACCGCCCCGGTGACCGTCGCGCCCACCGCCCCGACGCTGCCGTTTCGCTTCATCGGCCGCATGGGCGAGCGCGACGACCTGCAGATCTTCCTGCAGAGCGGCGACAAGCTCTACGTCGTGCGCCAGGGCGATGTGATCGATGACACCTACCGTCTGGACCACGTCTCGGCCACCGAGCTGGGCCTGGTCTACCTGCCACTGCACCAGCCACAGACCCTGTCTGTCGGGAGCGCACCATGAAATCGTCGAAGTTGTGCAAGCCTGCGCCGTTCATGCTCCTGGCCCTGTGCGTGGCCATCGGCGGATGCGGCTCGAGCGCCGTGCGCAAGGACAGCCAGGAACTGATCAAGGAAGGCCAGTACGAGGCGGGGATCGCCCGCCTGGAGGAGGCCCTGCGCGAGGACCCGCGCGACACCGAACTGAACATCGCCCTGGCCCATGGCCGTCAGGCGGCGGTAGAGGCGCTGCTGACCCAGGCCGACAGCGACCGCGCGCGCCACGACTTCGCCGGCGCGCGCATGGGCTACGGCCGGGTGCTGACCATAGAGGCCAACAACCGCCGCGCCCAGGAAGGCATCCGCCAGCTGGAGTTGATCCGCACCCTAGACGATCGCGTCGCCCTCGGCCAGGCGGCGTTGCGCCAGGGCGACCTGTTCGGCGCCGAACGCTACATGCGCGAAGTGCTGCGCCTGGATCCGCAGAACCAGAAGGGCCAGACCCTGCGCAGCGACATCGAGAACGTCCAGGCGCGTACCGCCACGCCGTACCCGCAGCTGCGCAGCAAGCTGGAGCGCCCGGTGACCCTGGAGTTTCGCGATGCCGATCTCAAGACCATCTTCGAGGTGCTGGCCCAGGTCGCCGGGATCAACTTCATCTTCGACAAGGACCTGCGCCCGGACATGAAGGCCACCATCTTCGTGCGCGAGGTGCGCATCGAGGACGCCGTGGCCCTGTTGCTGGAGCAGAACCAGTTGCGCCAGAAGATCGTCAACGACAACACCCTGCTGGTCTACCCGGACTCACCGCAGAAGACCAAGGACTACCAGGAACTGGTCATGCGCACCTTCTACCTGACCAGCATCGACGCCAATACCGCGCTGAACATGGTCAAGACCATGCTCAAGACCCGTGACGTGTTCGTCGACGAGCGCCTCAACACCCTGACCATGCGCGACACCCCCGACGCCGTGCGCATGGCCGAGAAGCTGCTGCAGTCCCAGGACCAGTCCAACCCCGAGGTGGTGCTGGAGGTGGAGGTGATGGAGGTGGCCACCTCGCGCATCCTCGACCTCGGCCTGCAATGGCCCAACACCTTCGGCGTGCTGACCAGCGATGGCAAGTCGGTGAGCGTGCTCGACCAGCTGCGCGGCATCGACTCCAGCCGCATCAGCATCTCGCCGGCGCCACAGGCCAAGATCAATGCCCAGGACAAGGACATCAACACCCTGGCCAGCCCGGTGATCCGGGTCAGCAACCGCGAGCAGGCGCGCATCCACATCGGCCAGCGGGTGCCGATCATCAGCGCCACCTCGGTGCCCTCGACCCAAGGCCCGGTGATCACCGAAAGCGTCACCTATCTGGACGTCGGCCTCAAGCTCGAAGTACAGCCCACCGTGCACCTGAACAACGAGGTGGCGATCAAGGTGGCCCTGGAAGTGAGCAACGCCACGCCCCTGGAAGCGACCCGCCAGGGCACCATTCCGGTCCAGGTCGACACCCGCAACGCCCAGACCAGCCTGCGCCTGCACGACGGCGAGACCCAGGTGCTGGCCGGGCTGGTGCGCAACGACCACAACGCCAGCGGCAACAAGATCCCGGGGCTGGGTGACATTCCCGGCCTGGGTCGGCTGTTCGGCAGCAACAAGGACGACATGAGCAAGTCCGAACTGGTGCTGGCGATCACCCCGCGTATCGTGCGCAACCTGCCGTACCAGAGCCCGTCGGACATGGAGTTCGCCACCGGAACCGAGTCGGCCCTGCAGGTGCGCCAGCTGGCCCAGCCGGTGCCGGCCAGCGCCGTGCCCACCGAGTCCCCGGACGACGAGTCGCAGGGGGCGCCACGGGTGGAAGGGCAGATGGCGGTGGTGCCGGCCAGCCCGAGGCCACGGCCATGACACCCCGCCAGCAGGGCTTCAGCCTGATCGAGGTGGTGCTGACCCTGGCGCTGCTCGGGCTGCTCGCCAGCATGGCCGCGCCACTGACCGAAACCGTGGTGCGCCGGGGCAAGGAGCAGCAGCTGCGCGAGGCCCTGTACCAGATCCGCGACGCCATCGATGCCTACAAGCGCGCCTTCGACGCCGGCTACATCGAGAAGCGCCTGAACGCCAGTGGCTATCCGCCGAACCTGCAGGTGCTGGTAGACGGCGTGCGCGATGTGCGCAGCGCCAAGGGCGCGAAGTTCTACTTCCTGCGGCGCATCCCCCACGATCCGCTGCGCGCGGTCAAGGCCGACGACCAGGGCGACTGGGGCCTGCGCGCCTATGACAGCGCGGCCGAGAATCCGCGCGAGGGCGAGGACGTGTTCGACGTCTATTCCAAGGCCGCCGGCAAGGGCCTCAACAACGTTCCCTACGGGCAATGGTGACGGCGATGAAACCGAGCAAAGGCTTCACCCTCATCGAATTGCTGGTGGTGATGGCTATTATCGCCACCTTGATGACCATCGCCATGCCGCGCTACTTCAACAGCCTGGAGGCCTCCCGCGAGGCCACCCTGCGCCAGAGCCTGGCGGTGCTGCGCGAGGCCCTGGACCACTACTACGGCGACACCGGGCACTACCCCGATTCCCTCGACCAATTGGTGGAGCAGCGCTACCTGCGTAACACCCCGGTCGACCCGATCACCGAGCGCCGCGATGCCTGGCAAGTGGTGCCACCGCCTGAGGGCGTGGCCGGCGGGGTGGCCGACATCAAGAGTGGAGCCAGCGGGAGGGCGCGTGATGGCAGCCTCTATGCCGAATGGTGAAACCGGCTTCACCTACCTGGGCGTGCTGCTGCTGATCGCCGTCAGCAGCGTGGCCCTGGCGGCCACCGGCACCCTGTGGGCCACCAGCGTGCAGCGCGAGCGTGAGCGCCAGCTGCTGTGGGTGGGCGGTCAGTATGCCCAGGCCTTGCGCAGCTACTACCGCGCCTCGCCGGGCTTGGCCCAGTACCCACATGACCTGGGTGAACTGGTGGAGGACAACCGTTTCCCGGCACCGCAGCGTCACTTGCGCAGGCTCTATCCAGACCCAATCGGCGGTGAAGAATGGGGCCTGCTGCGCGCGGCCGATGGCCGCATCACCGGGGTGTACAGCCGCTCCGAGGCCACGCCGCTCAAACGCAGCGGTTTTGATGCCCAGTGGAGCGGTTTCGAGGGGCTGGAGCACTACAGCGACTGGCAGTTCGTCGCCGAGCAGGCGTTTGCCGAAAGCGCCGGCGGCGCCCGCCAGCACGCAGGCCCGGGAGAAGCGCCATGAAACGCCTGGCCGCGTTGTTGTGCCTGTGCCTGGCGCTGCTGCAGGGCCAGGCCCGGGCGGGCGCCGAGGACGAGATGATGGGATTTATCGTCGACAACACCATCTCGCACATCGGCCACGACTTCTATCACGCCTTCAGCGACCGGCTGCGCGCCACCAGCCGGCTCGACTTCAACCTGGTGGTGCGCGAACGCCCGGATGCCCGCTGGGGCAGCCTGGTGACGGTGGAGTACGAGCGCGAGGTGCTGTACCGGCGTTTCCTGCCGCCCAACACCACGCAACTCAACGACGAGGCCATCGCGGCCGCCGACCTGGTCAGGCAACAGATCGTTCAGCGCAAGCTGCAACGACTGCTGCAGGACACAACTGATCTTGAGAGGGACGAGCTATGAGCACCCACCTTGCACGACGCATCGCCGCCTGCCTGCTGGCTGCCGGCCTCGGTGGCCAGGCCTTGGCCACGGAGCTGGTGTACACCCCGGTCAATCCGTCCTTCGGCGGCAATCCGATCAATGGCACCTGGCTGTTGAACAACGCCCAGGCGCAGAACGACTACGACGATCCCGACCTCAAGGACCGCACTTCGGCGTTCGCCGGGACCTCGGCCCTGGAGCGCTTCAGCAACCAGCTCGAATCGCGCTTGCTTGGGCAACTGCTGGACACCATCAGCAACGGCAACACCGGCAGCATGTCCACCGACGCCTTCCTGATCGACGTCATCGACGATTCGGGGGCGCTGAGCATCAAGGTCACCGACCGGGCCACCGGGGAAGTCTCGATCATCGAGGTCAGCGGCCTGAACCCCTGAGAGGGACGGGTCTTTACTGGGGAGAGAACGCCATGAAACGCCTGCTGAGCACACTGCTGGTCCTCGCCGCCCTGGGTAGCCTGCACGGCTGCGGCCTGCGCGAGCCGATGCCCGCCGAACAGGACCCCGAGACCCCGACGCTGACGCCGCGGGCCTCGACCTACTATGACCTGGTCAACATGCCGCGGCCCCGCGGTCGGCTGATGGCGGTGGTGTACGGTTTCCGCGACCAGACCGGGCAGTACAAGCCGACCCCGGCCAGCTCGTTCTCCACCAGCGTCACCCAGGGGGCGGCGAGCATGCTGATGGACGCGCTCAACGCCAGCGGCTGGTTCGTGGTGCTGGAGCGCGAGGGCCTGCAGAACCTGCTGACCGAGCGCAAGATCATCCGCGCCTCGCAGAAGAAACCCGATGTGGCGGAAAACATCCAGGGCGAGCTGCCGCCGCTGCAGGCGGCCAACCTGATGCTCGAGGGCGGCATCATCGCCTACGACACCAACGTGCGCAGCGGCGGCGAGGGCGCCCGCTACCTGGGCATCGGCCTGTCCCGTGAATACCGGGTCGACCAGGTTACGGTCAACCTGCGGGCGGTGGACGTGCGCACCGGCCAGGTGCTGGCCAATGTGATGACCAGCAAGACCATCTACTCGGTCGGGCAGAACGCCGGGGTGTTCAAGTTCATCGAGTTCAAGAAGCTGCTCGAAGCCGAGGTGGGCTATACCACCAACGAGCCGGCGCAGCTGTGCGTGCTGTCGGCCATCGAAGCCGCGGTGGGGCACCTGCTGGCCCAGGGGATCGAGCGGCGGTTGTGGCAGGTAGCGGGGGATGGGGCGGGGGACAAGGCGGTGCTGGACAAATATCTGAGTCAGTATCAGCAGCCGTAAGCCGAGGTAACGCTCCTACAGGGGAAACGCATTGCGTGAGGATCCTGGATCCGGCTTCATATCATAGCGTTGCCGAGCCTGAACAATCGCTGGCATGTTCGACTCCGCCCAATGCGCCAGTTGCTCCACCGTGCTACCCAGTGTCGCGCCCAGTTCGGTCAGGGCGTATTCGACGGTGGGCGGTACGGTCGGGTGTACCTGGCGTTCCACCAGGCCATCGCGCTCGAGCTTCTTCAGGGTCTGCGACAGCACCTTCTGCGAGACGCCGGCGATATCCCGTCGACCCTGCCGCCGGGGCGGGCGCAGGGCGTTGAAGGGCCGCTGAAGGCTTCCCGGGCATTCCGCGCGGCGGTGCCGGACCTGCGCTGTGAGGTGCTGCAGATGATCGTCGCGGGCGACCGGGTCACCGCGGCGCTGCGCTTCACCGGCCACTTCACCGGCACGCTGGGCGAGCACCAAGGCCAGGGCCAAGCCATCGACTTCATCGCCATGGACATCTACCGCATTGCCGATGGCCGGATCGCCGAGGACTGGCACCTGGAGGACAACCTGGCGTTCATGCGCCAGGCGGGCCTGGTGGGGCGTTGAACCCTGTGATCAGCTAAACCCCCGAGGCGGATTGACCGGCGCGTCGTCCTGGGCCAGGGTCCAGCGAGCGATGTCGTCCTTGCGCATGAAGGCCACCCCGGCATGGCTGCGGGCGTAGGCGAAGAACTGGTCCAGCGCCCGCACCACGGTGGGCGTGCCGCCGATGCGGTCATGGGCCGACAGTGACATCAGCCGGCGGCGCTGGCTGCCTTCGGCGTACAGCACGTCGAACTCGTCCTTGAGCTCCTGCAGCAAGGCGGCGCCGGTCATCGCCGAGGATCCGGCGATGCGGCCGATGTCATTGTTGCGCAGGGTGTAGGGCACCACGGCGAACGGCTTGCCGCGCACCGGGGTGATCGAGGGCTCGTCACGGGCCAGGTCGTCGATGTGGTAGAGGAAGCCTAGGTCCTGGAGGATATTCAGGGTCTCGCGGGAGTGGCGCATCCAGAACGCGTTGAAGCCCAGCGGACGCTGCCCGGTGACGCGTTCAATGATAGCGCTGGCCTGCTCGTACTGGCGGCGCTCTTCTGCAGGCGTCAAGCTGTACTGGGGTGCCCAGTGCAGGCCGTGCCCGGCGGCCTCATGACCGCGCCGGACCACCTCGGCCGCCAGCTCCGGGTAGGCTTCAACAGCCTTGCCGACCATGTGCGAGGTGACTTTGATGCCGTGCCGGTCGAACAGCGCGAGCAGGCGCGGCACGCCTTCCAGCGGGCCGTAGCGGTACCAGCTGGGGGCTATGGTGTCGGGGTAGCGTGGGTCCAGTGGCGGGAAAGGGCTTTCGGCATGCTCCGGCTGCCCACCTGATTCGAACTGCAACGACACCGAGATCACCAGTTGCGCGCCGTTGGGCCAGAACACCTTGCCACCGCCGTTGCCGGGCGTCGTCCCGTTGCTGCTGCCGGGTTGGCTTGCCAGTGCCGCGCCCGCCGCCACGGCGATGCCGCCGGCGAGGGTGCCTTTCACGAAGTCTCTTCTGCTGGTCATCGGTTCGCTCCTGAGTGCGTGGGTTTCGATACCGGGCAGTGTAATTAGCGGAAAAATCGCTAATAATTAGCCTAAAGGCAAAATCATATTTCGGAAAAATCGAAAGCCATGCTGGATCAACTGGCGTTGTTCCTTACCATCATCGAAAAGGGCAGTCTGTCGGCGGCGGGCCGTGAACGCGGGCTGTCACCGGCCACGGTGTCCGAGCGTCTGTCGGCGCTGGAGGCGCATTACGGGGTGACGCTGCTGACCCGCAGCACCCGCTCGCTCAGCCTGACCGACGCCGGTCGCCTGCTGGCCGACGGCGCCCGGCGCCTGCTGGCAGAGGCCGAGGAGTTGCAGAGCCAGCTGCAGGACGGCCAGCAGAAGATCTCCGGGCTGGTGCGCCTGAGCGCGCCGGTGGACCTCGGCCAGCACTGCATCGTGCCGCTGCTCGACCGTTTCCTCGCTGAGCACCCCGACGTGTCGATCGACCTGGACCTGACCGACGGCTACGTCGACCTTGTCGGGCAGGGCATCGACCTCGCCATCCGCTACGGCACATTGGCCGACAGCGCCCTGCGCGCCAGACCCCTGGGCGACAACCGCCGGGTGGTGTGCGCCGCGCCCGACTACCTGCGCCGGCATGGCATACCGCTGCACCCGGACGACCTGGCGCGGCACGACTGCATCGTCATGCGCTTCGGCATCCACACCGAGCGAGTCTGGCCGTTCCGTCTGGGCGCGGCGGCGTATCCGGTCAGCGTGCGCGGCCGGCGCGTCGCCAACAACGGCGAGCAGGTGCGGCGCTGGGCCCTGGCCGGGCATGGCCTGTGCCTGAAGTCCCTGCGCGATGTGCAGGATGACCTGGACGAAGGCAGGCTGGTGGAGGTGCTGGGTGACTTCAGCGCCGGGCCGGTGGCGCTGCAGATCGTCTATCCGCCGACCCGGGTGCAACCGAGGCGGGTGCGGGCGCTGATGGAGGCGATCGTGGCGCAGCTTGGTTGAACAGGCCGCTCCTAGAGGGGATAGACAGTTGCCTGGCTGAACTATAGTGATGAGCGGCCAGTGCGTGACGACAAGGGACTTCGATGGCAGCAGCCAGGAAACACACTGATGACGGCCTCTTCGCGGTGACCGGCGAGGGCCGCGCCGTGTCGTTGTTCCGCCTGGTGCTGGGTTTCATGGCGGTGGTGATGCTGGCGTTCGTGCTGATCGAGGGCTGGCGGATCTGGCGCGATTACCGGCAGGCGTTCGGCGACGCCGAGAACGCGGTCACCAACCTGGCCCGAGCTACGGCCCAGCACGCCGAGGACGCCATCCGCCAGGTGGACGCGATCACCGCCGTCCTGGCCGAGCGCCTGGAAGGCGATGGCTTTGCCCACGTCGATCGACCGCGCCTGCACGCCCTGCTCAAGCAACAGGCGCAGATAATGCCGCAGTTGCACGGCCTGTTCGTTTATGGCGCCGATGGCAGCTGGATCGTCACCGACAAGGATGCCGTGCCGCCGGGGGCCAACAACGCCGACCGCGACTATTTCCTCTACCACCAGACCCATGCCGACCGCCAGGTGCGCATCGGCTCGGTGGTGCGCAGCCGTTCCACGGGCGACCTGATCATCCCCATCTCGCGGCGTCTGGACCTGCCCGATGGACGCTTCGCCGGGGTGCTGCTGGGCACCATCAAGGTCGACTGGTTCGTGCGCTATTACGGCGACTTCAAGATCGATGAGCGTGGCGCCCTGGTTCTGGCCAAGCGTGACGGCACCATCCTCGTGCGCCGGCCCTTCGTCGAGCAGGTCATCGGCCGCAGCCTGGCGGGCAGCGAGATCTTCCGACACTACCTGCCCTACGCCAATGAAGGGGTGACCGAGGCAGTGGCGGTGGTTGATGGCACGACGCGGTTGTATGCGTTCCGCGCGCTGTCCAGTTACCCGCTGGTGGTGCAGGCGGGCTTGTCCCTCGAGTCGATTGTCGGGCCCTGGCGGCGTGACATGATCAAATCGTTGGCGGTGCTGGTTCTGCTGCTGGTCGGCCTGGCCGGCTTCGGCTGGATTGTCCTGCGCCAGTTGCGCGAGCGCATCGCCATCGAGCGCGCGCTGCACCAGGCCCACCAGACCCTCAAGGCGCTGGCCCTGAGCGACAGCCTGACCGGACTGGGCAACCGTCGACGGCTGGACGCGGTGTTCGAGCCGGAGATCCGCCGGGCGCGGCGCCAGGGCCGGCCGCTGGCCCTGGTCATGCTCGACCTGGACTACTTCAAGGCCTACAACGACCGCTACGGCCACCCGGCGGGCGACCAGTGCCTGCGGCGTTTCGCCGAGCTGCTACGTCAGGCGCTCAAGCGCCCCGCAGACCTGGCGGTGCGCTATGGCGGCGAGGAGTTCACCCTGTTGTTGCCCGATACCGATGTCCAGGGTGCCAGCCAGATCGTCCAGGAGATCCTGCAGCTGTTGCGCCGGCTGGCCATCGAGCATGCCGGCAGCCCGTTGGGGCATGTCACGGCCAGTGCCGGTATCGCGGTGGGCGCGCCGACGCTGGAGACGGTGACCCCGGAGAACCTGATGGCAGCGGCGGATGCGGCGCTGTATGCAGCTAAGCGCCAGGGGCGGGATCGCTACTGCCTGGCGGGCAGTGTGGAGCAGCATCCGGCGCATTGAGGCCCCAGGGATCATTTAGCCATCACCAGCGTTGCGCGCCCATGCCAGGATCCCCCCCTTAGGCGTTACTCCACCTCGACCACCACCCCATCACGGCCAAGCCGATAACGCTGCAGGTCCCGGGCCAGGGTCAGGTGCCCGTTGTAGTGCGCTTGCGCCTCCTCGCGCACTTCCTCGATGGAGCCGCCGCGCCCGCCGCCGGATTGGTAGCGGGCGCTGAAATGCGTCAGCACCAGGTTCCTGACACCCGCCGTTTCGGCGAAGCGCGCCACCGCGGCGGCGGTGCTGTGGCCGAAGGTGGCCTGGGTACGTTCGACCACCGGCTGGGTGAAGGTGGCCTCATGCACCAGCACATCCACGTTCGCCGCCAGCGTGCTCAATAGCTCCGGGCGGTCGTTGTCGCCGCAGACGATGATCCGCTGCGCCGGGCGTGTCGGTTGCAGGTAAGTCTGCGGATCGAGCTGGCGCCCCTCGTGCTCGACAGTCCTGCCACGGGCCAGTTGCCCCCACATCGGCCCGGCGGGGATGCCGTCGGCCTGCAGGCGCTGGGTGTCCAGCCGGGGCTCGGGGTCACGTTCCTCGAACACGAAACCGTAGGACGGCACCCGATGCGACAGCTCGACCACGCCGATCTGCATATTGCCATGTTCCAGCCCGGTGAAGGTCTCGACCGGCTGCATCTGCAACTCGAAGGGCAGGTAGGTATCGCTGACCGCCAGGCTCTGGCTCACCCAGGTCTGCAGGTCGGCCGGCAGCACCAGTTGCAACGGCTCCTTGCGCCCTGACATGCCAGCGCTGGCCAGCAGCCCCGGCAACCCGAAGCAGTGGTCGCCGTGCACATGGGTGATGAGGATGGCGCGCAGGTCGCGCACCGACAGCGGGCTGTGCAGCAGCTGGTGCTGGGTGCCTTCGCCGCAATCGACCAGGTACCACCCAGTGCCGGATGCCTCGATGACCGCAGTCGCACTGACGTTGCGGGCCTTGGTGGGCACACCGGAGGAGGTGCCCAGAAACTGCAGGTCCATTGCCTGACTCCTTGATTCGATGTTGTTGCGACCCCGCAGGGCGGGGCGCGCGGAGGCTAGCATGGCACTGTCGCAGGGGCCAGTACGCTCCCAACATCGAGCTTACGAGCTACCAAGCCGGACTAGTAGACACCGCCCTGGGCGCTGGTAGCGGCCCCTTCCTTGAACTTGCCCGCCAACGTCTGCAAGCCGCGCATCAGCACCGTGGTGTCGACCCCCACAGCGACGAACGCCGCCCCTAGCTCGATATACCGGCGCGCCAGCGCTTCGTCGGCACTGAGGATCCCCGCCGCCTTGCCAGCACGGCCGATGCGCACGATGGCATCGTCGATGGCCGCCTGTACTTCGGGATGCCCCGGGTCGCCCCGGTGGCCCATGTCGGCGCTGAGGTCGGCGGGGCCGATGAACACGCCATCGACACCTTCGACGGCGCAGATCGCGTCGAGGTTGGCCAGGCCTTCGCGGTTCTCCACCTGTACCAGCAGGCACATCTGTTCGTCAGCCTGGTCCAGGTAGCCGGGCAGGCTGTTCCAGCGCGATGCTCGTGCCAGCGCGCTACCTACGCCGCGCACTCCGTGGGGCGGGTAGCGCATCGCACGCACCAACTGGCGTGCCTGCTCGGCGCTTTCGACCATGGGCACCAGCAGGGTCTGCGCGCCGATATCCAGCAATTGCTTGATCAGCGCGGTGTCGCCGATCACCGGGCGCACGATCGGCTGAGCCGGGTAGGGCGCCACCGCCTGTAACTGGCCGAGCAGGCCACGCAGGTCGTTGGGCGCGTGCTCACCGTCGAGCAGCAGCCAGTCGAAGCCGGCGTTGGCCGCCAGTTCCGCGCAGTACGGATCGGCCAGGCCGAGCCACAGGCCGATCTGCGCCTGGCCCGTGCGCAGGCGTTGCTTGAAGGTATTGATGGGCATGTCCATGGTGGATCCTCAGACGAATCGGCAGGCGATCGAGCCAAGCTGGTCGTAGTCGACGTGGAAGGTGTCGCCGGGGCGGGCGGCTACTGGGCGGGTGAACGAACCGCCGAGAATGATCTGGCCGGTCTCCAGCCCCACGTCGTACGGCGCCAGTTTGTTGGCCAGCCAGGCGACGCCCTTGGCCGGGTGGTTGAGCACCGCCGCCGACACGCCGGACTCCTCGATCACGCCGTTGCGGTACAGCACCGCCGGCACCTTGCGCAGGTCGACGTCGCCCGGGCGCACCGCGCGACCGCCCATGACCACGCCGGCGTTGGCTGCGTTGTCGGAGATGGTGTCGAACACCTTGCGGGTCACGCCGCTGTGCGGGTCGACCTGCTGGATGCGCGCATCAATGATCTCCAGGGCCGGAATCACCCATTCGGTGGCGTCGAGCACGTCGAACAGGGTCACGTTCGGCCCCTTGAGTGGCTTGCCGAGGATGAACGCCAGCTCCACCTCGACCCGGGGCACGATGAAGCGCTCGAAGGGAATGTCGCTGCCTTCGTCGAACAGCATGTCGTCGAGCAGCGCACCGTAGTCCGGTTCGGTGATGTTCGAGGAAACTTGCATGGCCCTGGATGTCAGGCCGATCTTGTGGCCGACCAGCTTGCGGCCACCCTCGATCTTGCGTGCCACCCAGGCGCGCTGTATGGCGTAGGCGTCCTCGATGCTGATCGAGGGGTGTTCCAAGGAGAACTGGCCGACCTGTTCGCGGGTGCGTTCGGCCTGGTCTAGACGGGCGGCGGCTTGCTGGATGATGCGGGCGTCGAGCATGGAGACCTCAGGGCTGACGGGTGAACAGGGGATGCAGGCTGCTGTGCTTGGCGTCGTACACCTGTGCCTGGCTCTCATCGATCTGCAGGGTCACGCCGACCGGGCGACGTCCCAGCAGCGCGTCCAGGTGCTGGCGCAAGACAGCCAGCAGCGCATCGCCGACCTGCCGGTGCACCGTGGCGCTGCGGCCGCTGCCCATGCGCAGGTTGGCGTAGACGAAACCGTAGTCGCCATGACCATCGGCGATCGCGGCATGGGCTGCCGGGTAGGCCAGCACGCGGGTGCCGCCTGTGGGGAACACCTGGCGATCATGTTCGTCGCGCTGGGCGAGCATGCAGTCGGCCAGGGCGCGGCACAGGCCGGGCATATCGGCGTCGGCTTCGATATCCGGGCTATAGAGCAGGACCAGATGGGGCATGGGGGGCTCCTTACAGGCGGCTTGTGGAGGTGATCCCAGCCGGGTTCGAGGCCTGGGCTGCGGGGATCGCGCGGCCTTCCTGCGGGGTAACCGGGAAGATCGCGTTGATCTGGCCGGTACCGGAAGAACCGAAGTACGGTGTCACCACCTCGGCCTTGCCGTCGTATCCCGACCAGCCGAGCGCACCGAGCAACATGGCGGTGTCGTGCATGAAGCCTTCGCCATGGCCCTTGACCGCATACTCGGGCAGCATCGCGCAGAAGTCGGCCCAGTCGCCGTCCTGCCACATGCGCACCACGCGGTGGTCGAGGGTTTCCAGGAACGGGCTCCAGACCTTGGTGGCAAAGTCCGGGGCCTGGCCGTTCTGGGCAAAACGGTGTGACAGCGAGCCGCTGGCGAGGAAAGCCACGGTGCCGTCGTAGTGGTCCTCGACCGCCTTGCGCATGGCCCAGCCCAGGCGCGCGCTGTCGTTGAGGTAGTGTGAGGTGCACAGGGCCGAGACCGAGATCACCTTGAAGTGGCGGTCGGCGTTCATGTAGCGCATCGGCACCAGGGTGCCGTATTCCGGGGCCAGGGTGGTGGCGTCGTGGGCCATGGTCTCCACGCCCAGTCGATTGCATTCTTGCGCGAGGATTCGCCCCAGCTCGGGGTTGCCGGGGAAGCCGTAGTTCATGTTGGCGATGAAGTGCGGCAGTTCGTTGCTGGTGTACAGGCCTTCGAAGTGCGCGGCGCAGTTGATGTGGTAGTTGGCGTTGACCAGCCAGTGGGTGTCGAACACGACGATGGTGTCCACGCCCAGTTCGCGGCAGCGCCGGCCGATCTCGTGGTGCCCGTCGATGGCCGCCTGGCGAAAGCCCTGGCGCGGGCCGGGCAGTTCGGACAGGTACATCGAGGGCACATGGGTGATCTTGGCGGCGAGAGCGAGTTTGCCCATGGTATGTCTCCTGTTGAAGGTTGTTGTTTTTGGTGTCCATGGCAAGGGCTGCGCAGCAGCCCCGTTCTACACGCCCCAGCGCGGAATGTGATGGCTACCCATGGATATACACACGTTCTTGATCTCGGCGAAGACCTCGAAGCTGTATTGCCCACCCTCGCGCCCGATGCCCGAGCCTTTCACCCCGCCGAACGGTTGGCGCAGGTCACGCACGTTCTGGCTGTTGATGAACACCATGCCCGCCTCGATACCGCGGGCCAGGCGGTGGGCCTTGCCGATGTCCTGGGTCCAGATGTACGACGCCAGGCCGTATTCGGTGTCGTTGGCCAGTTGCAGCGCCTCGGCCTCGTCCTTGAACGGGATCAGGCAGACCACCGGGCCAAAGATCTCTTCCTGGGCGATGCGCATCGTGTTGCTCACGTCAGCGAACACCGTCGGCTGGATGAACTGCCCCTTGGCCAGGTGCGCTGGCAGCCCGGCTGGACGCTCCAGGCCACCGGCCACCAGGCGTGCGCCTTCCTCGAGGCCGATGCGGATATAGCCGGTGACCTTGTCGTAGTGCTGCTGGGTGATCATCGAGCCCACCTGGGTCTTCGGATCGGTCGGGTCGCCGACGATCAGGCGCTTGGCGCGGGCGGCGAACTCGGCGACGAACTGCGGGTACACGCTTTCCTGGATGAAGATGCGGCTGCCGGCGGTGCAGCGCTCGCCGTTGAGCGAGAAGATGGTGAACAGCGCGGCGTCCAGGGCTCGGTCCAGGTCGGCGTCTTCGAAGACCAGCACTGGCGACTTGCCGCCCAGTTCCATGGAGTACTTCTTAAGGCCCGCCGTCTGCATGATCTTGCGGCCGGTGGCGGTGCCGCCGGTGAACGAGATGGCGCGCACGTCCGGGTGGCGCACCAGGGCATCGCCGGCGGTGGCGCCGTAGCCCTGGATGACGTTGAGCACGCCATGGGGGATGCCGGCCTCGACTGCCAGGCGGCCCAACTCATTGGCGGTCAGCGGCGACAGCTCGCTCATCTTCAGCACCGCGGTGTTGCCCAGCGCCAGGCACGGCGCGGTTTTCCAGGTGGCGGTCATGAACGGCACGTTCCAGGGCGACACCAGCCCGCATACGCCCACCGGCTGGTACAGGGTGTAGTTGAGCATCTGGTCGTCCACCGGGTAGGTGTGCCCGTCCATGCGCGTGCACACCTCGGCGAAGAAGTCGAAGTTGTGCGATGCGCGGGGAATCAGCACGTTGCGCGTCTGGTGGATCGGCAGGCCGGTGTCCAGGGTCTCCAGTTCGGCCAGCTGCGGTACGTTCTGCTCGATCAGCTCGCCCAGGCGGCGCATCAGGCGGGCGCGTTCCTTGGCCGGGGTGTTGGCCCATTTCGGGAAGGCCTCTTTTGCCGCAGCCACGGCCTGGGCGACTTCCTCGGCGCCGCCGCTGGCGACTTCGCCGATGGCTTCACCGGTGGCCGGGTTGTAGTTGATGAACGTGTCGCGGCTCTCGACTTCACGGCCGTTGATCCAGTGCTTGATCATGCTGTTGCCTCGTGTGCTTTGTGGGCGAAGAACTCGGCTTCGCTGACGATTCGGTTGACCAGGCGGCCGACCCCTTGCACCTCCACCACCACTTCGTCGCCGGGGACCACGTCGGCCAGGCCTTCCGGGGTGCCGGTGGCGATCATGTCGCCGGGCTGCAGGGTCATGAAGCTGGAGAAGTATTCGATCAGGTAGGGGATGTCGAAGATCATGTCGGCGGTGCTGCCTTGCTGTTTCAGCTCGCCGTTGATCCAGGTGCGCAGCGTCAGGTTCGACGGATCCGGCACGTCGGCGACGTCGACGATCCACGGGCCTACCGGGGTGGTGGCGTCGCGATTCTTCACCCGCAGGTTGGGGCGGTAGTAGTTTTCCAGGTAGTCACGGATGGCGTAGTCGTTGCAAACGGTGTAGCCGGCCACGTAGTCGAGGGCGTCCTCGCGCCTGACGTTGCGCGCCGGCTTGCCGATCACCGCCACCAGCTCGCACTCGTAGTGCATGTACTTGACGTTGTCCGGGCGCCAGGTCACCTGCTCGTGCCCGGTGTAGGTGCCCGGCGACTTGATGAACGCCAGCGGTTCGGTGGGCGGGGTGAAGGCCAGCTCGGCGGCGTGGTCGGCATAGTTCAGGCCCAGGGCGAACATGTTGCCGGTGGCCGGTGGCAGCCAGGTAACCTGGTCGGCCTGGACCAGGCGACCATCGGCCAGGCGCAGTTGCTGGTCGTCCTCGACGGTGACCTGATGGACCTGGCCATCGAACTGGATACGGGCGTGCTTCATGGGGCGAGTCCTTGTTCGGCGACGATGGGGTTGGTCAGCTGGCCAAGGCCGTCGATCTCGACCGTCACCCGGTCGCCGGGCAGTACATCGACGCGGCCTTCGGGGGTGCCGGTGATCAGCACGTCGCCGGCATGCAGGGTCATGAACTCGCTGATCTCGGCGATCAGCCGGGCCACGCCGCGCACGCAGTTGGCGGTGTTGTTGTGCTGGCGCAACTCGCCGTTGACCCACAGGCGGATGCCCAGCGCGTCGGGGTTGTCGACCTGCGCGGCTGGCACCAGCTGCGGGCCGATGGCGCAGAAGCCGTCGCGGCACTTGGCCTTTACCGCCGGGCGGTAGTAGCTGTCCTCGGGCAGGCTGAACTCGTTGACGATGGTGTAGCCGGCCACATGCGCGAGGGCGTCGTCGATGCTGACGCGGCTGGCGTCCTTGCCGATCACCACGCCCAGCGCGGGGCCGGGTTGCAGGCGCTCGACTGCCGAGGGGTAGGTTACCGGCTGGGCATGCCCGTTGCGGGTGTTCGGGGTCTTGATGAACAGCACCGGCTTGACCGGCGGCTGCTGGTACGGCGCTTCATGGAAGGATGCCAGATGCTGCTGCAGCAGGCCCTGGTAGTTCAGGGCGACGCCGAACAAGCTGCCGTTGGCGACCTCGTGCAAGGCACGGCTCATGCTTTTCTCCTGCGCTTCGTGGTGTTTTTGTTAATGTGTTAACGTTATATTTAATATGTTAACGATCGTCAAGGCGTCTACCGCTGGCTAGTGGTGCTACGATGATTTCCCCGGCGCGTTTCACCGCTGCGAGAACAACAATGAAAGAACGACAGCCGATCCCCAATATCAACATCGGTCAGGTCTATGACCAGCGCTACAGCGACAGCGAGGTGCACTACGACCGCCTGGGCAACCTGGCCGGTTTTTTCGGTCGCAACATGCCAGTGCACCGCCACGACCGCTTCTTCCAGGTGCACTACGTCAAGACCGGCAGTGTGCGGGTGTACCTGGACGAACAGCGCTACCACGAGTCCGGGCCGATGTTCTTCCTCACCCCGCCGACCATTCCCCATGCCTTCGTCACCGAGGCCGACGCCGACGGCCATGTGCTGACCGTGCGCCAGCAACTGGTCTGGCAACTGCTGCAGGCCGAGCCCGGGCTGGCGTTGGGACCGCGGCTGCAACCGGCCTGCGTTGCACTGGGGCACCTGCAGGGCGCGGCGGCCGGCGAGGTACGGCGCCTGGAGCAGCTGTTCGACCTGCTTGGCGACGAAATCGGCCATGGCCAGGCCGGGCAGGGCACCGCCGTGCAGGACCTGGCGCGGCTGGTGATGATCAGCCTGCTGCGCCTGGGCGCCAATTCGCTGGAGGCAACGCCCGCGCGGCACGAGGACTTGCAGTTGTTCCATCGCTTCAACGAGCTGATCGAGCGCCACTACCTCGACCACTGGACGCTGCCGGCCTACGCGGCGGCGCTGGGGGTGACCGAGGCGCGGCTGAATGATGTGTGCCGGCGCATGGCCGACCTGCCGTCCAAGCGCCTGGTGTTCGAACGGCTGATGCAGGAGGCGCGGCGGTTGCTGCTGTACACCGGCGGTTCGGCCAACGAGATCTGCTACCGGCTGGGGTTCAAGGATCCGGCGTATTTCAGCCGCTTCTTCCAGCGCCATGCGCAGATGACGCCGGGGGAGTACCGTCAGCGCCAGGCGGGATTGCGTTGACATGAGGCGATCAGCTCCGGGCTGCAGGCTTCACCTGATCGTGCAACGAAGGCGCTGCTTGGAAAATGCGCGTTTGCCGGGAGCGCTGGTACTTTTCACTGGGGCTGGACAGCACCGGTGAAAATGGTTTTCACTTTATTAATATCTTAATAAAACCAGCCGCTTATCCTGATGACCAATCCAAGACCTTCCCTGACGTTGACCCTGTTGCAGGCCCGCGAAGCGACCATGGCGTTCTTCCGCCCGGCCCTCAATGCCCACGACCTGACCGAGCAGCAGTGGCGGGTGATCCGCATCCTGCGCCAGCAGGGCGAGCTGGAAAGCCACCAGTTGGCGGACATGGCCTGCATCCTCAAACCGAGCATGAGCGGCGTCCTCAAGCGCCTGGAACGCGACGGCCTGGTAGGCCGTCGCAAGTCGCCGGAGGATCAGCGGCGGATATTCATCAGCCTGACCGTGCGTGGCCAGCAGGCATTCCTGGCCATGAGCGAGGAGATGGAGCGCAATTACCAGGAGATCCAGCGCCAGTTCGGCGAGGACAAGTTGGAGAAGTTGATGGAGTTGTTGAACGAGCTCAAGAAGGTCAGGCCCTGATGCCGCGAGCGCTGACCACCGCCATCGCGGGGCCCTTGAATCGTGTACAGGGTCCCCCTACAGACCGGCAAGATACAGCGAATCATCGAGAATCTTCAGCAACGAAGCCGCCCGCCGCGCATACACAGCCGGGTTCGCATACAGCAGCTCCACATGCAGGCTGTCGATGATCCCCAGGTACGCATCGCCATACAGTTCCAGCTTGTTGCCATCGCTGCGGGCCCAGGCGTGGCGCTCGCGCAGGGCCTGGCAGAAGCCCAGGCGGATCTGCTCCAGGTAGGCCTCGAAGCCGCCGGTGACAACCGAGCGGATCGGCGTCGGCGGCAGGAACGCCGTGCGCAGCACGAAGCGCAGGTTGGCCGAGGCGGCGTAGCGCTCGGCCAGGTGCAGCGGGTGCCAGTGCCCCGGCGCCTCGCGGCCCGCCGCCTCGTGGCCGAACCCTGCCTCGACGTAGGCGGTTTCGTCCGCCAGCGCCCGTTCGAAGGCGCGCACGAACAACGCATCCTTGTTGGCGAAATGGGCATAAAGCGATGCCTTGCGCATGCCCGCCAAGGCGGCGATCTCGCTCAATGACGAGCCGTCGTAGCCATGTTCGGCGAAATGCACGACGGCATGGTCGCAGATACGCGCGGCGGAAGGGGTCAGGGCTTTCAAGGCGGTCACTCCGGGTTGACGCTGGGGCAGGGCGAGGCGCTGATTGTCTTTGCCACGGCGGCGCGGGTCAAACCGACGATGATCAGGGCAGCGGCCGCCAACAGCCAGGCCCAGGCCAGCGGCCCCAGCGTTGCCAGGTGCCCGGCCAAGGGTGTAGCACTGGATGAAATCACCAGTTGCAGGGCACCAAGCAGGGCTGCGGTGGAGCCGACGTCACGTTGCTGCGACGACATCGCCAGGGCCATCAAGGTGGCCTCGCAAATGCCCAGGCCGAACAGCGCCAGCACGACGCCCGCCAGCAGCAGCGCCAGGCCCGCGCCGCTCAGCCCGGCAAGTACCGCCAGCAGCGCGCCGCCGCCCATGCACAGCGCGCCCCACCAGGCCACGCGAGCCACGCCGTGGCGCGTCACCCAGTAGCCGGACAGCGCCGCGCCGAGCAGGATGGCCACGCCGCAGGCCCCGAACAGCAGGCCGAAGTGGGCGCTGGAAAGGCCGAAATGCTGCTGGTACACGTAGGCGGAGCCGGCGATGTAGGCGAACAGGAAGAAGAACACCGCCGACAACGCCAGGGCCGGTCGCAGGAACGCGCCATCGGCGGCGATGCGCGCATAGGTGCGCCATGCGCGAGCCGGCGCCAGGCGTACCCGCTGCCCCGCCGGCAAGGTCTCGCCGAGCGTCAGCATCGAGTTGAACAAGGTCAGCAGGCCCAGACCGGCCAGCACCAGCATGATCGCCCGCCAACCATAGGCCGCGTCGATCATCCCGCCCAACGCCGGGGCGAGGATCGGCGCCAGGCCTTCGATGGTCATCAGCAGGGCGAAGATCTGCGCCGCCCGCGCGCCGTCGGCGCTATCGCGGACCATGCTCATGATCACCACCAACGTCAGCGCGCTGGCCAGGCCCTGGACCAGGCGTGCGATCAGCAACGCGTCCAGCGAGGGCGCGGCGGCCGCGCCGAGGGAGGCCAGGCTGAACACCATCAACCCCGCGAGCAGCGGGCGACGACGGCCCAGGGCGTCAACCAACGGGCCGAACAGCAACTGGCCGGCACCCATCGCCAGCAGGAACACGGTCAGGGTCAGCTGCACCTGGGTATAGCCGGTGGCGAAGTCGCGGGCCATTTCCGGCAGGCTGGCCAGGTACATGTCGATGGCCGAAGGGCCGAGGGCGCCGATCAGGGCAAGAGAGGCGGCGAAGCGCAGGTGGGAAGCAGGCATGACTGGGAAATCCGTTGACGAAAATGCACCTACCGACCGGTAGGTTGTGCGAATTATGCCAGAGTGCCTGAAGGGGTCAACCCTGCCCGCGTCCGCTTGCGTCCCAGATACAGGGCAGCGGCATGTTTAGCGCCACCGGTCCGATCGCCCCGGAATAATCCGAATCCCGCCTTATCGCCGTACTCCCAATCCTGTACGGCATGCAGCCGTGCATCCCTTAGCCACACGAGGTTTTGCAACCATGGCCAATAAAGACAGCAACATGACCGGTCGCCAGGACAGCAACAAGACCGGCAGCCAGGGTGGATCGAAGAACCCGGGCAACTTCGCCAACGACCGCGAGAAGGCCTCCGAAGCCGGCCGCAAGGGCGGTCAGAGCAGTGGCGGCGACCACCGTCAGACCGAGTCCGGCCGCAAGGGTGGCCGCACGTAAGTGAGGGCACGCGGTGCCGGGCTTGCCTGGCACCGCGCATACCCCACCCAGGAGGCGCCATGCGTGGCGACCGATGGCCTTGAGCATCGCTATCGGGCCCTGCTCAAGGGCCCTGATCCGCTAGGCGAGGCCTGGCTGCAGCAGCTGCTGCGCCAAGTGCGTACGCTTGCGGACGACCTGCCGGATGATCCCGGGCGATTGCTGGAATGGTCAGCCGCCCATGCCCAGCGGGTCGCCAGTGAACACATGGCTTATCTTGAACAACGGCGCCAGGGGCCGCGCGCCGCTACTTCACCAACCGGGCCCATGCCTTGTGGTTCCTGCAACAGGTTGCGCCGACCAAGGCGGTCGACGGCGCATGGTTGCACGGCGCCCTGTGCCATTGGCGGGAACCGCGTTTTCACGGGTTGATCCGCATCTTTCTCGAAGAACAGGGGGACGGCGATCCGCGCTGGCAGTGGGAGCAGGCCTTCGCGGCGGTTTGCGACAGTCGAACTGCGTATCTGCGATGGCTGCCCCCGGTTGGACGATGCCTTGGCCGTCGCCAGCCGCGAGATGCGCTGGGTCACCCAGGAAAACTATTGGCGTGCCCTGCGTCAGGGCCGCCTAGGCACCTTCATCGGCGTGTACGAGCAACAGCCGGTGAGCGCCGAAGGCTGGCTGACGCAACTGCAGTTGCAATGCCCGGCCGACACCGCCGATGCCGAACGCGCCTTCATCCAGGCCCGGCGCATCTTGCGCGACGGCACCAGTGCCGATCACCAGCTGTCGGTGCTCGGGACTCATTGAGTAAACCATTCGCTGGTCGCCAGCCTCGAAAGCTGTGTGCCCCACAATTCGACAACATGCAGCCAAAACAGAAGGAGCCCCACCCATGCCCGGCAAGCCCCAGGACCAATTCACCCTGCAAAATCCCCTGACCCAATATCCCCATCCGCCCTTTGCGGCCCAGGGCCAACCCGCCCCTGGCCTGGATGCCCACATGCAACCCAAGCCCGACCACGGTGAAGCCACCTATAAAGGCTTCGGCCGCCTGGTCGGTCGTCGCGCCCTGATCACCGGCGCCGACTCGGGAATCGGGCGCGCCGTGGCCATCGCCTTCGCCCGCGAGGGCGCCGACATCGCCCTCAACTACCTGCCCACGGAGGAGCGTGACGCCCGAGAAGTGGTCCAGCTGATCGAGGCCGAAGGGCGCAAGGCCGTGGCACTTCCTGGCGATCTCAAGGATCCGCGCTTCTGCAGCCAGTTGGTGGACCAGGCCCACGAACAGCTCGGCGGCCTGGACATCCTGGTCAACGTCGCCGGCAAGCAGGTGGCGCGCAAGGACATTGGCCAGATCACCCACGAGCAGTTCGATCACACCCTCAAGACCAACGTCTACGCGTTGTTCTGGTTGTGCCAGGCTGCCGTGCCGCTGATGCCGGCCGGAGCCACGATCATCAACACTGCCTCGATCCAGTCCTACCAGCCATCGGCGACGCTGCTCGACTACGCCACCACCAAGGCGGCGATCGTTGCCTTCACCAAGGCGCTGGCCAAGCAGGTGATCGAGCGCGGCATCCGCGTCAACGCAGTGGCGCCGGGCCCGATCTGGACCGTGTTGCAGCCCAGCGGCGGCCAACCGCCGGAGAAGATTCCCGACTTCGGTGGGCACACACCGATGAAACGTCCCGGCCAACCTGCCGAATGCGCGCCGCTGTATGTGCTGCTGGCCAGCCAGGAGTCGAGCTATATCACTGGGGAGGTATTCGGCGTCACGGGGGGGAATCCACTGCCGTAGGGCAAAGTCGAATAAACCTTGGCCGCGCCGCGCAGTCAGTCCTTGTAAGAGCCCCTATTCATGCGGGCCAGGGAGGTGGCTGATGAAACTCGTCTGCCTGTTGCGTGGCTGCCAATGGCGCAGTCTGTTGGTCCGTGAAATCGCCGGGCTCCATTGCCAGTGCTGCGAACGCTGCGGCGCGTTGCGCTACAGCCAGCCCGGCCAACCGTTCGACGCGTAGGAGCCGACCATGGCCCGGGCAATCTGGAAAGGCGCGATCAGCTTCGGCCTCGTGCACATCCCCGTCTCCCTCAATACCGCCGTGCGCAGCGAGCGGGTGGATTTCGACTGGCTCGACAAGCGCAGCATGGAACCGGTGGGTTACAAACGGGTGAACAAGGTCACCGGCAAGGAGATCGACAAGGAACACATCGTCAAGGGCGTGGAGTACGAGAAGGGTCGCTACGTGGTGATCAGCGAGGAGGAGATTCGCAAGGCCCGGCCCGAGGCGACCCAGACCATCAATATCTTCTCGTTCGTCGATGCCCGGGAGATACCGCTGCAACAGTTCGACACGCCTTATTACCTGAGCCCCGACCGCGGCGGCGGCAAGGTCTACGCCTTGTTGCGCGAGGCCCTGGAAAGTACCGGCAAGGTCGCCCTGGCCACCGTCGTGCTGCACACCCGCCAGCATCTGGCGCTGCTGCGCCCGCTGCAAGACGCGCTGGTGATGATTACCCTGCGCTGGCCCGAGGAGGTGCGAGGCCTGGCGTCGCTGGAACTGGACAAGAGCGTGACCGACAGCAAGCTGGACAAGCGCGAACTGGACATGGCCAGGAAGCTGGTGCAAGACATGAGCGGGCCATGGTCGCCCGACGAGTACCATGATGCCTTTCGCCAGACCATCCTCGAGCTGGTGCAAGAGAAGGCCAGCAAGGGCAAGATCGAGACCGTGGACAAAGGCGAGGGCGCGCCGGCGGAGAAGGGCGCGGACATCATCGACCTCACCGAGCTGCTCAAGCGCAGCCTGGGTGGCAAGACCAAGGCGAAGAAACCGGCGGCCAAGCGACCGCGCAAAGCATCTTAGCGCGGTTGCGCAGAGGTTACGGTAGTTGCCCCTCCAGCCCATTCAGGTAGTCGCCGAAGCCCTGGCGGGCGCGGCTGTCCCGGCGACTGCTGGTGGCCACGCTGTGCGCCGCCGTCCAGACAATCTGCGCGCCACTGGCCTCGAGGGCCAGCACCAGTTGCACATCTTCGTGGGCCGGCAATGGCTGGAATCCGCCAACGCGCTCATAGGCCTTGGCGCAGACGCCAAGGTTGGCGCCGTGAATATGCCGATGGCCGTCCCGGGCCTGGTAACGGCTGCGGTACAACTGGCGCAGAGCGGCGCCTTGCCAGGGTTGCCAGCGCTCGATGTGCACCGTGCCGCAGACCGCGTCGGCATGCCATTGCAGTTGCGACACCAGCCAGTGCACGGGTACGCGGCTGTCGGCATCGGTAAACGCCAGCCACTGGGCGCCGCGGTCGATCATCCATGCCGCGCCCAGGCGCCGGGCAATGCCGACGTTGCCGGCCTCCAACACCATGGTATGCACGCCATGGCGGCGGGCGATTCGCGCGCTGGCATCGACGCAGCGATCGAGGACCACCAGCACTTCGACCTCCAGGCCTGCCGCCTCGGCCCGCGCCACCGCCAGCTTGATGGCAGCGAGGCAGTGCCCGAGGCGGCGGGCCTCGTTGTGGGCCGGAATGATGACGGCGATCATGGGCAGGTCTCGTTCAGGTCCACGGCGCTGGGCTGGCACGACCAGTACTCGAGCAGGAAATCCGCCTCCTCGTGGCGCAGCAGCGGGTAAAGTGGCAGGTGTCGGGCCAGCAGGGCATGGACCTCGCCACCCTCCTGCGGGCAAGCGGTAATGGGATGGCGCCAGTGGCAGGCCAGCAGGCCGCCGTCATGGCTCAGGCTAGCCACCGATTGCTCGATCACCTGCAGCCACTCGGTGGGTGCCAGGTAGTAGCCGATCTCGCTGAGCACGATCAGGTCGAACTGTCCGCCCGGCCAGTCACCCGGGAGGTGGCCCTGTTCGACGCGGGCATGGCTCGCGCCCGCCAGCCGCTGGCGGGCCAGGGCCACGGCGGTGGGGTCGATGTCCTGGCACAGCAGCTCGGCGCAGCGCTCGGCCAGCAGGATGCTCAGTTCACCGTTGGCGCAGGCCGGCTCGAACACGCGCTCGTAGTATTGGCGGGGCAGGCTGGCCAGGGCCAGGTCGCGCTTGCGCCGTTCATACCAGCGGGTACGAAAGGCCCATGGGTCGTCGCTGTCGGCATACAGGTCGGCAAAATACTGCGCGTCGAGGCTCATGGCGACTCCATTGACAGGAAGACCAGTTCGAAGGGTTGCAGCAGGCAGGCCTGCAGGTGTTCGGGCAGTACCGGCGGATGGTCGCCATCGGGCTGCAACTGGCTGGCATGGGCGGCCAGGGCTTCGCGTTTGCGCGCCAGACGCGCCTCGTCGAGCGACAGGCGATGTGCCCGGGGCCACGGCAGCCTAGGATCGTCGGGTGCGGCCCAGTGCCAGGCCCAGACCGGCACCTCGGCCAGTTGCGCGCGACACGATTGCGCCGCCCTGGCGCAGGCGCGGCCGGCCGCTTCATGATCGCAGTGCCCATCACCCCGCCAGGTGGTCAGCAGCAGGTCGTCGGGCTGCAGCAATTGCTCCAGGTGCGCGACCAGGAACGCCTCATCGCGGGGCAGGGCGCCGTCCTTGAGGTTGAGCCGTCGCCATTCGACGCGGTTGAGGTCCAGCTCCAGCTTTTGCAGGGCATGGCGGCTCTCCAGAGGGCGCTGATGGCGCAGGCGGTGCTCGGTCCATTGGTTGGAGTGAGGATGGCTGGCCTCGCCGTTGGTGGCGGAAATCAGTACCAGGTCCTGTTCCCGGCCGTGGAAGCTGGCCAACAGACCGCCGGCCATGAGGATCTCGTCGTCCGGATGCGGCGCCAGCAGCACCAGGCGTCTGCCGGGCGGGCACAGTCGGTCGGGCGTCAGCCAGGTGGCACGGGCCAGGTACGCGGACTGTTGCCAGGCGCTCCAAGGCGTGCCGTGAGCGGCCTGGATCAGATTCTGGCTCATAGTTTCCATGCTCCTTCAGGCCTATCGGTCAGTTGCCGCCCCAGCTCGGTCAGGTCGCGTTCAGCGTGACTTTGCCGCAGGTATACCGGCAGGTCGGCGCTGAGCCGGGCGAAATGGCTGTTGCGACAGTACGGCGTTGCGCCCAATGCCCGGCCGACATGCTGGATGACCAACTCGACCGCCTGCTCGACCTGGGCGCGGGTGCGGCGTACCTCGTAACTGGCATCGTCGCCTGGGTGGCGGTCGATCCAGGCGGCGCATTCTCGCAGGGCGGCGCGGGCTCCGAACAAGGCCGCATCGACGGCGCCCAGGTGGGCGACGGCGTGTGGGTCGGGCCGGGGTTTGCGGCAGTGTTCGCGCAGGTAGTCCGCCAAGGCTGCGGCCGCGCCGTACCAGCAGGCGGCGATGCCCGCGCCCCCGTGCCAGAAACCTGGGCGGGACAGGTACTGGCCGGGCTCGCCGATGGCCAGCCCGGGCGAGTCGTCGAACACGATGGCGACACTGGCGGTGGCGGCCATGCCAACAGCCTGCCAGTGGTCGGCCTGGACACGCTGGCTCGGGTGGCCAAGCTCGATGGCCACCAGTTGAGGCTGGTCGTCTTGCCAGGCGGTCAGCAGCGCACGGTCGATCTGCAACGCTCCCGAACACCAGGCCTTGCGGCCTCGCAGGCGAACCTGCTCGGCGTTCCGTTCGACGATGAGGGCGCGGGCATCCGGCGGCTCCGCAGCCCACACGCCCCAGGTCCCTTCGCCGGCATGATGGGCTGCGCCGCATTCGGCAAGGATCGCCAGGGCGTCGGTATGGCCCTCGTAGAGTTTGGCCAGGCTGAGATCGCAAGCAGCGACCCGCGCCAGGGCCCGCCAGCGCTCCAGGGTCCGCCCCTGACCGGGCAAGGGGAGCAGGTCAAGGTGTTCGCGCTGCAGAGCCTGCAGCAGTTCCGGCAGCAAGGGTTCGAGTTCGAGGGGCTGCGCCCGGGTAGATAGCCGGTGTAGCAGTTGATCGAAGGGGGTCGGTTCCATCAGGCGATCCCCAATTGCTTGCGCATGCGCACGGTGATCGACTGGCGGGTTTTGGCCATGTCGGCCCACGGATCGTCCACCTCGGCAAGCCGGGCCTGGAGGTTGCCGATGTTCCATTGGTTCGCGCCTTTGAGTTGGGTCAGTTCCTCACGCCAGATCGGCACTGACACTGGCAGGCCCTCGCGGGCGCGCAGCGAATAGGCGGCGACGGTGGTGGCGCCCTTGCCATTGCGCAGGTAGTCGATGAAGATCCGCCCGACCCGGTTCTTTGGCCCGGACACGGCGCTGAGCCGATCAGGGAACAGGCCGGCCATGTGCTCGACCAAGGCATGGCTGAAGTCCTTCACTTCGTCCCAGCCGGCGCGCCGGGTCAACGGCACGACGAGGTGCATGCCCTTGCCGCCGCTGGTCTTGAGGAACACCTTCAGCCCCAGCTCATCGAGCAGGGTGAGGGTCAGTTGGGTGGCCTCGAGCATGGCTTTCCAGGGCAGTGCGGGATCCGGGTCGAGGTCGAGGACGAAGCGGTCGGGCTTGTCGAAGTCCTTGGTGGTGGCATTCCAGGTGTGCAATTCGAGCGTGTTCATCTGCACCGCGCCCAGCAGGCTGTCGGCGCGGTTGAGCACCATGGCCGCCTGGCCGGCCTGGGCCTTGCTGTAGCTGAGCACGTGGGGAATGTGCAGATGGCCGGCGTTCTTCTGGAAGAACAGCTCGCCGCCCAGGCCATCCGGTGCCCGGACCAGGGCGACAGGCCGATCCTTGAGCTGCGGCAGCAGCCGGTCGGCGACCTGGGCGTAGTACTGTGCGACCTGGCGCTTGGTGGCCCCGGTGGTCGCGTCGACCACGCGCTCGGGGTGGGTCAGGCGCAGGTTGCCCAGGCCCTCGGATCGTGTCTGTGCTGCGCGTTTGGCGGGCATCGCTCGCTCCAGGTCGATGGCGGTGGCGGGTTTGTCGTCGCGCAGACCGTGGAACACCGAATGGCGCACGATGCCTTCGCGGGTCATCTGGGCGTAGGCGACTTCCGCCAGCAGTTGCGGCTTGAGCCAATGCACGCCGCGGGCTTCGGCTCCGGTGGGGGGGCTGGCCAAGGGCGACTTGGCGGTCTGCAGCGGTTTCAGGCGAGCGAGGATGCTGTCCAGGGTGGCGGCGCTGAAGCCGGTGCCGACCTTGCCGGCGTAGCGCAGCTGGCCGCTGTCGTGGTCGTGCAGGGCCAGCAGCAGGGCGCCGAAACCGTGGCGGCTACCCTTTGGGTCGGTATAGCCGACGATCACGAATTCCTGGCGCTGCTTGCACTTGAGTTTGATCCAGTCGCTGCTGCGCCGGCCGACATAGGGGCTGTCGGCACGTTTGCCGATCAGCCCCTCGAGTTCCAGCTGGCAGGCGCTGTCGAGTAGCGAATCGATCGGCTCATTGAAATCGGCGGAGTACCTGAGCAGCGGCGAGGCGTGGTCATCCAGCAGCTTGGCCAGGGTGTTGCGACGTGCCTGTAGCGGCAGTTCGCGCAGGTCCTCATCGCCCAGCCAGGGCAGGTCGAACAGGTAGTAGGTGATGTGTTCGTCGCGCTCGGTGTCGAAGGCGTTCTGCAAGGCCTGGAAATCGGCCACGCCGTTGTCGTCGACCACCACCATCTCGCCGTCCAGCCATGCGGCATCGAGCCCCAGTGCCCTGAGCGCCTCGACCTGGCGGGGCATCTTCGTACTCCAGTCGTGGCCATTGCGGGTGAACAGGCGTATGTCGTCACCGTCGATGCGCGCCAGGATCCGGTAGCCATCGAATTTGACTTCGTAACGCCAGTCTCCGCTGGGCGGGGAGTCGACCAACGTGGCCAGCTGTGGCGTAAGAAGCGCCGGCAGGGACTTGCGACCGGCCTTGCGCTTGCGCGTGGAAGCGGTTGCCTTGGCCGGGCGCCGTGGTGGCAGGGTGCGGTCGCTCAGCACGCTGTCCGGCAGGGCGTCGACGATGCGGTAGTCGGTTTCGCTGCGCGCCTGTCCGTCATGGGACTTGACCAGCATCCACTGCTCTTTCTTGCCGGCCAGGTGGGTGCGGAACAGGTTCCAGATTCCAGATAGTTTTTCGCCCTGCAGGCGAAAGCGCAGCTTGCCCTTGGCATAGGCTTCATGCGGATCGCCCTCGGGCTCCCAGACACCCCGGTCCCAGACGATCACATCACCGGCGCCGTAATGGCCTTCGGGGATGTGCCCTTCGAAGTTGGCATAGTCCAGCGGGTGATCCTCCACGTGCACTGCCAGGCGCCGAACCTTGGGGTCGAGCGAGGGGCCCTTGGGGATCGCCCAGCTCTTGAGGGTGCCGTCGAGTTCCAGGCGGAAGTCGTAGTGCAGGTGGCTGGCATCGTGTTTCTGGATGCAGTACTGCAGCGCGTGCGCCGAGTGTGGCTTGGCGCGCTTGCCAGCCGGCTCGGGCGTGGCGTTGAAGTCGCGCTTGCGCTGGTACTCCTGCAGGGGCTTGGCCATGGCGGGCTCCGGGAGGGTTCGCGGGTCTCAAGATTGGGAGGTGGCGGCGCGGCGTGGAGTTCAAAAAAAGCGTGGGGCGGTGCTTTGTGAAGAAACTCTGAATTATTGCTTCGTGGGGGCAGTCGACCGTGTGAAGCCCACTGATGGAGAACGTTCATGCCTAGACCCGATGACCCAAGACCGCAGGTTGATATCGACGACACCGAGGACCGCATGGGCAGTGTCCACGAACTGGATTTCAGCGAGCGCCGCGATGAACGCCAGGGGCGTGTCGGCGACGAGCGTCCGGCGCGCGAAATCGCCGAGGATTACCCGCCCCGACGTGTCGCCGAAAGCGGCATGACCGGCGGCGAGACCCTGAGCGATAGCCTGCACGAGGACAATGTCACCCTCGACGATTTGAGCCCAGACACGCTGTTTGATGAAACCGGCGCTCGCGACCCGCATGAGCCTGGCACAGGCGGCGGGCCTGCCGACCAGGACCTGCGCCAGGTGGACGCCCACGAGATCGGTGGCGGCATCGGCCTGGACGAGGCCGAACTCGCCCGCTCGGCGCCGTTGGACGGCGAGCCGTGGACCGATGAGGTGGTGCCTGATGACGACAGGAGAGAGCCGTGATGAATGAGCAACGCTGTTCCTGCAACCACTGTTCCTGCACCGTAGATGCCAATGCCCTGGTCCAGGATGGCAAGGCCTATTGCTGCGAAGCCTGCGCGACGGGGCATCGCAATGGGGAGGCTTGTCGTATGGCGGACTGCAAATGTGGAGAGATAACCCAGCCGAAGGAGAGCAATGTCGATAACGCTTTGGATGAAACATTCCCGGCGAGTGATCCTATATCGCCATAAAGTTCTTTCATTCTCGACGGCTGTTTCGTTAGAATCTCTGGTGAAGGGAAGTTATTATATCAACGTGCGCACCATTCAATAGCAGCTCTTTTGGTTTTGGTTTTGGTTTTGGTTTTGATCTTGATCTTGATCTTGATCTTGATCTTGATCTTGATCTTGATCTTGATCTTGCTGTTGCTTCTAAGTGCACAATAGTTCAGGCGCCGCCAATTGCGACTTCAGGAGGCCGAGCGGAGTTCTTGCGGAGGGAGGTGACGGGCATGGATGCCCGTCAAGCGCTGCGCCCCAGGATGGGGCGTTCAGCGCGGTCCTCCCGGGAGCAAGAACGGAGCGAGGGGACCCCGGAGCGAAGCGTAGGGGCCGGATGAATGGAGCGAGGATTTTTTGGTTCCTTTTTGATCCTTCAAAAAGGGACCCGCCGTAAGGGCGGAAAGGTGACTTTGCGTCACCATCGCAAATGAATGCGCATATAACTTTCAAAACATTTGACTCTAAAAGTCAAAGTCAAATGCGATTGGCGTGGTTTTTTACAAGTGTAAGCGCATTCATTAGCTATAATGACGCACAGTCACCCTTTCGCCCCCCGGCGAGTCACTTTTTGTCAAACGCGACAAAAAGTAACCAAAAAACGCTGCGCTCCATTCATCCGGCCCTCCGCTTCGCTCCGGGTCCCCTCACTCCGGCCTTGCTCCCGGGAGGACCGCGCTGCAGGGCCCATCCTGGGCCCCAGCGCTTGACGGGCATCCATGCCCGTCACCTCCCTCCGCAAGGCCTGCGTTCGGCCTCCTGAAGTCGCGAAGTTACGGGCGGCGCCTGGGCTGACGCAGCTGTCGCTAGCGGGCTATGGCGCTAGACTCTTGATCGGCAACGGCAACGGCAACGGCAACGGCACAGCGCCGAGCTTGCCTCGGGGGGACGCCGGCGCGTCTCAAGCCACCTTGCGTAAGGCCTCGATCAATTCTCCCTTGCGCATGCTCGAGCGCCCGGCAATGTGCCGCTTGCGCGCACGGTCCATCAGTTCAGCCTTGGTCATGTCCTCCAGCCGCTGTCCGGGACGAGGCACGCCATGCTTGGTCGCCACCGCGCGCCGGGCCGATGAAGCCCGCGCCTGGGCCTTGGCCGCAGGGCTTTTCTTCTGCCCGGAACCGCCTTTGCGCTCGCCGCCTCCGGACTGCTTGTTGACCGTGGCCCAGGCGCGGGCTTCGGCTTCGTCCTTGGACACGCCCTTGTCCTCATAGCTCTGCTCGATGTGCTCGGCCTTGCGTTTCTGCTTGTCGGTGTACTTGTCTTTGTCTCCACGTGGCATGGTCGTTCTCCTCTGCGTCAGTGAGTCTGCCAGACCCCGTTGTTGCGCTCGCAATCGCTGCGCGCCTGGCCCAGGCTCGGGGTGTCGTAGTAATAGGTGATGATCCGCGCATCCTTGGGCACGGCTGGGCGGGTAGAGGGCTCACCACGTCCGGCGGCATCGGGGTTGGCCAGGGTCTCCTGGGTCAGCGGCGCGATGCAGCTGCCGACGCTGCCGTCGGCGCAACGCTCGACCCGGCGCTTCTGGCTGTTGAGCATTTCCTTGCTTTCGTTGCTGCACGACCAGGCGATCGCTTCGGCCGGCATGTTGCCGTAGCTGTAGCAAGTGTGCTGCTGTACCGGCTTGACCGCCTCGCTGGAGGAGCGGGTGACCACATCACAGCCTTCGGCCAGCACCTGCCCGCTGGCCAAGGTGCCCAGCAGTGCCATGTACAGAATGAACCGCATGATGTACCTCCCGGGCGATGGCCCATCAGCGCTTGTCGAGGGCCGGCCTGGCCTGTTGGCGCAAGGCCTTGGCGCGCTTCTCGAGGATCAGGTAGGTGAACACCGCCAACAACAGCGGAATCAGGTAGTACAACGTTCGATAACCCAGCAGCGCGGCGACCAGCTCGCCCTGACCGAGCTGGCCATGGAGCAGGGCGAGGAACACGGCCTCCAGCACGCCGAGCCCTGCGGGAATATGGGCGACCACGCCCGCCACGCAGCTGATCAGCAGCACGCCCAATACCGACGGATAGAACAGGTCTGGTGGCAGCAGCAGGTGGATCAGTGCTGCCATCAGTGCCCAGTTGCTCGCGCCCAGGGCCACCTGGCACAGCGCCAGGCGCAGGCCCGGCAGGGTGACTTCGTGCCCGCGCAGGTCCCACGTTCGCCGCTTGGCGAAGGCGCAGGCGAACAGGTAAGTCAACGCGACCGCCATCATCAGTACGCCGATCAGGCGCAGACCCCCAGCCCCCACCGCCCAATTTTCCGGCAGCTTGACCATGCCAAGGGCGAACACGGTGCCGGCCAACAACAGGTAGCCCATCCAGTTGGTCAACAGACCCAGGGTGAGGATGCGGGTGATGGTTGGCGTGTCGAGCCCCAGCCTGCCGTACAGGCGATAACGCAGGGCCACGCCACCGACCCAGGTGGTGAAGTTGAGGTTGAACGCATAACACACGAACGCCACCGGCAGCACCTGGCGGGCCGGCAGGCGATGGCCGGTGTAGGCGCGAGCGAGCAGGTCGTAGCTGGCGAACACCAGGTAGCTGCACAGGGCCAGCAGCAACCCCAGGGCCAGGGTCGAGGGTCGGTAGGCCAGCAGCGACTGGCGGACTTCGTTCCAGTCCAGGTTACGCGCCAGGGTGAACAGCAGCACCGGGATCAGCACCAGGAACAGCACGGTCAGCAGGCGTTTGCCCCAGGTCTTCCAGCGTGGCGTGGCCATCAGGTCTTACCCCCGTGGTAGCCGGCCGGGGCCTCGCTGTCGGCTTGCAACGACTGCAGGCGTTGCCGGTGCGCCGGGAACCAGCCGGCGATACGCGGGAAATAGCGGGTGATGTGGAAGCCCAGGAAGATCAAGGGTGCGCGCCACCAGTAGCCACGCACCATGCGCTCCAGCGTCACGGTCTTGCAGTGTTCGCGGGTGAGCTCGCTCAAGTGTTGGTAGAGCACATCGTTGAACGCACGGTCGCGAACCAGCAGGTTGGCCTCCAGGTTGAACGACAGGCTCAGTGGGTCGAGATTGCTCGAGCCTACGGTGGACCACTCGTCGTCCACCAATGCCACCTTGCCGTGCAGCGGGCGCTGGCAGTACTCGTGGATGTGCACGCCATCGCGCAGCAGGTAGTTGTAGAGCAGCCGCGAGAGCGCGCGCACCCAGCGCATGTCGGGCTGCCCCTGGAGGATCAGGGTCACCTCGACCCCGCGCCGAGCGGCGTTGCGCAGCTCGCGCAGCAGACGGTAGCCCGGGAAGAAGTAGGCATTGGCCACGACGATACGTTGCCTGGCTTCACGGAAGACCTGCAGGTAACAGACCTCGATATCGTTGCGATGCCGCCGGTTGTCGCGCTCCACCAGCACGGCGCTGGCCGGGCCCGCATCAATGCCGGTCGGTCGGACCTGGCTCGCGGTGTCCAGCACCGGTGCAAGCAGGCGGCAGGAGGATGCATGTACCTGGGCAACCACCGGGCCGACGACCTCCACGGCGTAGTCCTGCTTGGCCTGCGGACCGAAGTCGCCGAGATGGTCGGCGCTGTAATTGATGCCGCCGATGAACGCGCGCTGCCCATCGATCACCAGGATCTTGCGGTGCAGGCGGCGGAACAGGTTGGTGCGCATGCCGGCCAGCCGGGGTTGCGGATCGAACGCATGGAAACGCACCCCGGCCTCGGTCATCGAGGCGATGAAGTCGTCGGGCAGGTCCGCGGTGCCATAGCCGTCCACCGCCACCTCGACCCGCACCCCCCGCCGCGCGGCGTCGATCAGGGCCTGGCGCAAGGGTTGGCCGACCTTGTCGTCATAGATGATGAAGGTCTCCAGGAGGATCTCCTCGCGTGCCTGGCCCATGGCCTCGAACACACGTGGGTAGTACTGCTCGCCGTTGATCAACAGTTCGACACGGTTGCCGATGCTCCAGGACTGTTTCATAGCGTCACCTGCGCCACCAGTGGGGCATGGTCGGAGAGGTGTGACCAGGGGTATCGGGACAACACCCGCGCTTGGCAGGCTTGCGCATTGCGCAGGTAGATGCGGTCCAGGCGCAGCAGCGGCAGGCGGGCGGGAAAGCTGCGCGCCGGCCTGCCAAAGGCCTCGACCAGGTATTCTGAGAGCCGCGAATCCGCTTTCAGGCGCCAGTCGTTGAAGTCACCGGCGATGATGACCGGCTCGTCCGGCGGCAGGCTGTCGAGCAATGCCAGCAGCAGGCCGACCTGGCGCTGGCGATGGGCCTCGCGCAGCCCCAGGTGCACGCAGATCGCGTGTACCTGCTCATGGCCAGGCACTTCGAGCAGGCAATGCAGCAGGCCGCGTTCCTCGTTGCCGTGGATTGTCACGTCAAGGTTGTCGTGGGCGCGGATCGGAAACTTGGACAGCAGGGCGTTGCCATGGTCGCCATGGGGATAGACCGCGTTGCGCCCGTAGGCGAACTGTGGCCACATGCTGTCGGCGAGGAATTCGTACTGAGGCGTCGTCGGCCAGGTCGGGTGGCGTTCGGCATGCCCGTGGTGGCTGCCATGCACCTCTTGCAGGAACACCAGGTCGGCCCCGGTGGCGCGCACCGCCTCGCGCAGCTCTGGCAGGATGAAACGGCGATTGAACAGGGTAAAGCCCTTGTGCACGTTGAGGGTCAGCACCGTCAGGCGGTGCACGGCGGTCACCTTGTCGATGATGCAGCGGGGAGTGGGCAGGGTCCCGTTCATAGAGGCTCCTGCGGCTCGACGCCAGGCTCGGTCACCAGCTCGCCGTCAAGGCCGAGCTTGGCCAGCAGGCGGCGGGCATCGTAGGGGGCATGCACTTTCTGGTCGTTGTCGAAGTAACAGTACACGTCACGGGATGCGCGTTTCGCAGGGGCCCGGCGTACGACGCGCCGGGCATCTTCCGGTTGGCCGCCCGCAGCCCAGGCCTGGATGCGCAGGCGCCAGCGGCGCAGTGCGCTGGCGGTGTAGCCGCTGCTGTAGAGCTCGACATCGCCATGCAGGCGCAGGTACACGAAATCGGCCGTGATCTCCTCGACATAAGGCCATTTGCCCGCGCTGTCAGCGACCACCAAGGCAATCTTGTGCTTGCGCAGCAGGTTGATAAAGGTGTCGCAGAGGAAGCTGGGGTGGCGAATTTCCACGGCGTGGCGCAGGCGCTGGTTGCCGCGGATGGCCGTGCCGCCGTTGTCTTGCAGGCGCTCGGCCGCCTGGCGGGCAAGAAGGCGGGCAGCGTTGCGATCACGCGGCAGCTTGGCCAGGAAATCGCTGAAGCGTTGCGCATCAAATTTCAGGCTCGGCGGAAACTGCCACAGGAATGGCCCCAGCTTGTCGCCCAGCATTAGCGGGCCCGATGCGAAGAAGTTGGCAAGCGGCTCGTCGATCTCTCGAAGCCTGCGCACATGGGTGATATAACGCGGCGCCTTGACCGAGAACACGAAGCCCTGGGGTGTTTGGTCACGCCAATGACCATAGCGTTCCGGTGTCTGCAGCGCGTAGAACGAACCATTGATCTCGATGCTGTTGACCGCTCGCGAGGCGAAGGCCAGTTCGTCGTCCTGGCGTAGCCCCTTGGGGTAAAAGTCCTTGCGCCATGGGCCATAGCGCCAACCGGAAATACCAATACGGATCTCGCTCACGAGAGCCCCCTGTGTTCGTGTACTTATCAGTAGCGACTGGTAGCGGCGCGAGAGGGTTCATCAGGATTGACGAGTGGCGCTGGCGGAAATGCCCTGGCGGAGCTTTGTTGGCGACAAGGCACCGCCGTTTGGTTCTTTCTATGACTGATAAGTCAGCGATCAGCCTCTCAACGTGTTGAAAGGGTTCCAAAAAAACGATCGGTGGTCAGCCTAGTTTCCGACAATGTGTCTTACTTAGATCTCACCGTGGGAGAACGTGATGAGAGAAAGAGGTCAGACGTATTGGGATTGGATGGATGCGCAGCTACATTGCCGTACGCACACTGAAATACTTGATACCGGCTGGACTATAGATGTCCAGGTGCGCCTTTCACGTGTTGGAACCACACAGTTGTTCATGGGCATCTATCGCCAGGACGGTGCATTGGTCCACGAAGAAGCCTATGGGACGCGCCCGGGGCAGTCCATGACGACCGCCCTGCTATGGGGTGTTGCCAGGGCGCGTGAGCTGGCCTGTTCTCAATCCTCTTCCGATGCCGCTTCCCACTGACGGAACGAAGGACTGCCTAGCTACCGGCCAGCGCCTTGATCAACTGCTCGTTGAAGGCCGGAATATCGTCTGGCTGGCGACTGGTAATCAGATTGCCGTCCACCACCACTTCTTCATTTACCCAGTTGCCGCCAGCGTTGCGAATATCATCCTGCAAGGTCTTGTAGCTGGTCATCCGTCTGCCTTTGGCCAGATCACTCGATACCAGCAGCCAAGCGCCATGGCAAATGACCGCCAAGGGTCTGCTTGCCGAGTCGTGGCTTTTCACCAATTTCTGCGCTGCAGGCATCAGGCGAATGGTATCGGAGTTCTGTACGCCCCCCGGCACCACAATGGCATCGTAAAGATCAAGGTGGGCGCTCTCGAAGGTGGCGTCCACCGCAAACTCATCGGCAGGCTTGTCATGGTTCCAGCCGCGAACGGTTCCCTCCTTGTCACTCAGAATGTCGATTATCGCTCCATTTGTTTCGAGCGCTTCGCGAGGCCCCGTCAGTTCCACCTGTTCAAAACCATCAGTGACCAGGAAGGCAACGCGCTTGCCATTCAGTTGAGCAGTCATTTTTCGATCTCCGTTTTCGATGGGCCCTGGGAGGCGAAGGGCTGTGCTCCTGCCGCCCAAGGTCAAGGTGCGGTCATCCGTCAGATTGTTCCTCGGGTGCCACTTGGCCTTCCGGCCAGTCGGGTGCCTCGTATTTCGGATCGGGCGGCGGTACCTTGTCGCCGGGGTCGTGCGGTATTTCATCGACATAAGGATCTGGATGATCGGGGCCTATCATGGGCTTTACCTCGTCAGCTAAAGCGCGGCCTTGCTTCGTGCTTGTACCGCAACTGTCCAATACCTCCCCAGGGCGAACGTTGTCGCCCTGGGGAACGCCTTTGCAATCAGCGTTCCTTGTCCATGCGTTGGCCTGGGTCACGTTGTTGGCCGCCGACTGTTCCGGTGTCGGAGAGGTTTTCCTTGTCCTCAGGCTGCTCCAGCGATTGCCCGCCTTGTCGCCCGGTGTCCTGGGATTGCGCCCACTCCTTGTCGGTCTTGTCATCAGGTCGTTGGCCACCTTTTTGCCGGTCGGTCATGTCGCCCGCCGAGCCGTGGCCCCCTTGCTGGCCGGCGTTGCCCACGTTGGTGTCGGCGCCATGGTCGCCGCCCTTGTCTTGATTGTTAGCCATGATGGCTTACCTCTGGTCGAACACAGGAAGGTCTGTGTTCAGTTATGACTGGGCCGTGAGTCATCGCACTGCAATGATTTTCCGATTTTCGGACCGGTTGCCTGAAGGACTGCGAGGCAAACATTTAGCGGGTGAACAACCGCGGTACAGCGCGTGGTTGGCGAGAAAAACTGGAACTTTGCTCGCCTTGCGCGCCTCCACCGCATGCCGGCGCGCAAACCGAGGTGAGCCATGAACAGCGAAAATGCTTTTGACGACGATCAACCGCAAGCCACGGTGCAACCGGGTGAGGGACAACCGCAAGTGCAGCCGGACGACCCGGACATCGAGGGACTGCCCGGTGAAACCAGGCCACCGGCCTGGAGGAGACCCAACGCATGAAATTCGACCGGTTTGCCCAATGGCTGGCCAGCCACAGTGGACGCCCGGTGACCTTCGTCATCGCATTGATGCTGATCATCGCCTGGGGCGTCAGCGGGCCATTGTTCCACTTCAACGACACCTGGCAACTGGTGATCAATACCTCGACCACGATCATCACCTTCCTCATGGTGTTCCTGATCCAGAACACCCAGAACCGCGACAACGATGAGCTGCACATCAAGATCGACGAGCTGCTGCGCACCACCAAGCGGGCGCACAAGGCCCTGCTCGACCTCGAAGACATGGGGCCGGCCGAACTGCATGCGCTGCGCAAGCATTACCAGCAGATCGGCGAGCACGACCTGGCGGCGCCGGGCAGTGACCTTGCGCAAAAGCACACGCCTGACTGACCCTGGAGTACGACATGGCCAGACATATCATCCACTACACCGGCCCGATCAACTCCGCGACCTGCGGCAATCTGATCAATACCTGCTCCAAGGCCCTGCAGCAGGGCGCCGAGCTGTTGCAAGTGAACATCGCCACCATGGGCGGCGAATGCAGCTACGGCTTTACCCTGTACAACTTCCTGCGCGCCTTGCCGGTGCCGGTGCATACCCACAACCTGGGCACGGTCGAATCGATGGGCAACATCCTGTTTCTGGCCGGTGTTCACCGTACCGCCTGTGCCTGCAGCAAGTTCCTGTTCCATCCGTTCCACTGGACCTTGCACGGCTCGGTGGACCATGCGCGCATGGCCGAATACGCCATGAGCCTGGACTACGACCTGCGCCTGTATGCGCAGATCGTCGCCGAACGAACCGAAGGCGCCAGCGACGTGCTGGACGTGCCGCGTTACTTGATGGCCTATCCGCGTATCCTGGGGCCGGAGGAGGCCCTGGTCAGCGGGATGATCCACGCCATCGACGAATTGCCCATCGCTGCGGATGCGGTGCAATGGAGCGTGCATGCGTGAGTGGGGCAGGGGGCGATGGAATGCGTCTTGACGACGCTGTGCCAGCCCAAGCTCAATAGGGCTCCGATCCGCACAATGTCTCTATGGCCTCGACCAGGTCGTCGTACCCCACCGGTTTGCTCAGGTGCCGGTCGAAGCCTGATTGGCGTGAGCGGTACTGGTCGGCGCTGGCACCATAGCCGGTCAGGGCAATGGCCGGCGTGTAGCGCAGGTGCCCCAGGGCACGCAGCGCCTTGATCAGGGCGTGGCCGTCCATCACCGGCATGCCGATATCGGACAGGATGATATCGTAGCGCCCGCTGGCGGCGGCCTCCAGCGCCGCTTGCGGATAGCTATAGGCCTCGACTTGCGCGCCTTCCATCTCCAGCAACTGCTGCATGACCTCGAGTATTTCCACCGAGTCGTCCACCAGCAGCACCTTGACGCCGTCCAGGCGGCCGTCGCTGGTCTGCCCGGATGCCTCGTTCGGGGCCTGACGCCCGGGCGCGCACAGTGGCAGGCAGACCGTGAAGGTCGTGCCGCAACCCAGCCCCGGGGAATACGCCGCCACCGTCCCGCCATGGGCCTCGACCAGCTGGCGCACCAGTGACAGGCCGATACCCAGGCCGTCGCGGTTGCCGGACAGCTGTGGGGCGGCCTGGGTGAACAGGTCGAAAACGCTCTCCAGGCTGTCCTCGGTCAGGCCGACACCCTGATCGATCACCTCCAGGCGGGCATGGGCGTCCTGTCTGGCGAGTACCACGCGAATCTCGCTGCCTGCGGGGCTGAATTTCAATGCGTTGTTCAGCAGATTCCAGATGATCTGCTCGAGCCGCGTGCCATCGGCCTCCACGTGAACAGGCGCGCCATCCGCAGGCAGTGCCAGGCGCACGGCGCAAGGATGCTGTTCGTTAAGCACCACGGCATGGATCCCCTGAAGTACCGTGCCCAGGTCGATCACCTGGGTCTTGAGCTTGAGTTTGCCGGTGCGGATGCGAGCGACATCAAGCAGATCGTCGATGATCCGCGCTTGACTGGAGACCGCGTCGCAGATAACGCCGATGGCCTTGCTGGCAGCGCTGGCGGCTTTCACCGACGGCGACCGCCGCAGGATCTCGGCGTTGAGCTGGATCAGGTTCAGCGGGTGCTTGAGTTCATGGGACATGACGGCGAAAAACTCGTCCTTCATGTGACTGGTGCTCTGCGACTCGGCCAGTTGCTTGCTCTGCTCGTCGTGCAGGCGCTTGTGGCCGGTGAGGTCGCGGGCGATCTTGACGTAGCCCCGCAAGCTGCTGCCCTTGAGGCGCGACACCTCGCCGCTGCAATAGAAACGGCTGCCATCCTTGCGTACGTGCCAGCGCTCGTCCTGACCACGACCATGGAGGCGGGCGCTGCGCAGTTCACGCTCCGGCACGCCGCTGGCCTGGTCCTGCTCGGTGAAGATCAGCTGGTAGTGGCGGCCGAGAACCTCGTCCTTGCCATAGCCGAAAATCAGCGCGGCCCCCGTGTTCCAGTCGGTGATCAGGCCTTGCTCGTCAAGCAGGATGATGGCGAAGTCATGGGTGCTTTCCGCCACCAGGCGCATGCGTTCCTCGCCCTGGCGCAGGCGTTCCTCCGCGGCGCGGCTCTGGCTGATGTCGATGAAGGTCAGTACGGTGCCGTCGACGTGGCGCTCGCTGGCCCGGTAGGGCAGCAGGCGGGCCAGGTACCAGTGCTGGTTGTGGCCGAGCACTTCGCGTTCGATGGTGGTCTCGCGTTCGACCACCGCACGGGCATCGTCAGCCAGGCCTGGGTAGTCCAGGCGATGGGTGATGTCGAGCAGCGAACGGCCGGTGTCCACCGGCAACATGCTGAAGATGTCGGTGGCTCGGGGGGTGAACCAGCGGATGCACAGGTTGCGGTCGACGAACACCGTGGCGATGTCGGTCGAGGCGATCAGGTTGCTCAGGTAGTCGTTGACCTTGTCGGTCTCCTCGACCTTGGTCTTGAGCTCGTAATTGACCGTCAGCAGCTCTTCGTTGATCGACTGCAGCTCTTCCTTGCTGGTTTCCAGCTCCTCGCTGGCCGAGCGCAGCTCCTCGTTGATCGCCTGCATTTCCTCGTTGGAAGCGGTCAGCTCCTGGCTGGAAAACTCCGATTGCTCGATGGTTTCCTGCAATTGCAGCCGTGTGCGATGCAGTTCGCGCTCCAGGTTGGTCAACAACATGCCTTCGCTCTGCTCGAGAGCAGGGCTGGGGCCTGCATTGCCGTCGACTTCGATGCTCTGGAACACCACCAGAAGGCAGTCAGTGCCACTGGGGTCATCCTGGTGGGGTTGGATCAGGATCTGCACCGAGGTCGAGTATTCGTCGAGGTTGACCTCGACCCTGCGCGAGGTCACCGCCTGGCCGCTGCCTTGCGCTTGCAGCAAGGTGCTGCGCAGGGCGGGCCGTAACGGGGCGATGACCAGGTTGAGCAGGTTGTGGCTGAGCTCGCCACCCGCGTGACGCAGGAAGCGTCCGACGCCTTCGCTCATGTGCAGGATATTGCCCTCGGTATCGACCACCAGGCTGGGCGGCGTGCAGCGGGCGAGGGCGCGGTGATGGATCTCGGCGTAGGACAAACGGCGACTGCTACGTGCCCGGGCAGGTGACGCGAGCGCAGGTTCCGGGGCCTGCAGGCGCGCCGGATGGCTGGTGGTCTGCACCTCCCGGGCGCGGAAGATGCGGTTGCGTTTGTCCACGGCGACGAACAGGTCGGCTGCAAGGTCCGTCGACTCGGAGCTGCCCAGGAACAGATGGCCGCCTGGACGCAGGGCGAAATGGAACAGGCGCAGGATGTCGCGTTGCACATCGCGGTCCAGGTAGATCAGCAGGTTGCGGCAAACGATCAGGTCGAGTTGGGAGAACGGTGGATCGGATAGCAGGTTATGACGGGCGAACAGAACCTTTTCCCGGATTTCCTTGCGCACCCGGAAGTGCTGATCCTCCTTGATGAAGAACTGGCGCAGGCGCGCCGCCGACACGTCGGTGGCGATGGCGTCTGGATACTGCCCGGCACGGCCGAGGCCGATGGCGCGTTCGTCGAGGTCGGTCGCGAATACCTGCACCTGGACGCTACGCTGCTCCACCGCCAACTGTTCGGCCACCAGCATCGCCAAACTGTAGGCCTCCTCGCCGGTAGAGCAGCCCGCCGACCAGATGCGCACTTCGTGCGCCGCCTCTTCAATGGCATCCATGTTGACCAGGCCGGGCATCACATGGCGCTGCAACGCTTCGAACGCCTCGCGGTCGCGGAAGAAGTTGGTCACCCCGATCAGCATGTCGGCCAGCAGCGCCCGCGATTCCTCAGGGTGGCGTTGCAGGAAATCGAGATAGCCGGCCAGGTCTGTCTGGCCGGTCACATGCAGCCGGCGCTCCAGGCGACGCAGCACGGTGGCACGCTTGTAATGGCTGAAGTCGTGGCCGGTCTCGCCTTGCAACGTCAGCAGGATCTCATCCAGCAGCGGGTCACTCGCCGCCGGGTCGCCCTCTCGCTCTCCCAGTGGCGGCGGCAGGCTGTCGTCTTCGATTTCCGGTAACTTCACCTGGCGCGCCGTACGCCACAACTCGACCAGGCGCGCAGGCATTTCATCCACCGGCAGCAGCAGGTCGACCATGCCGGTGGCCAGCGCCGCACGGGGCATGTCGGGGTACTCGGCATCCTCGGGTGCCTGCACCAGGGTCAGGCCACCTTGCTCCTTGATGCGCGACAGGCCTACGGCGCCGTCGCTGCCGGTTCCCGAGAGCACCACGCAGAAAGCGTGATCCTTGTGCACGTCGGCCAGGTCGCGGAAGAACAGGTCGATGGCCACATGATCGCCGCGGTTGCGCTTGGCCGGGCTGACCCGCAGGTAGCCGTCGTTGGTCGACAGGCGATTGGCCGGCGAGATCACGTAGACATGGTTGCGTTCGATCGGCACCGGCTCGCTGACCTGGCGTACCGGCATGCGGGTGACGGCCTGGATGATCCGGTCGGCCTGGCTCTGGTGGTCCGGGGACAGGTGCAGCACGACGACGAACGCCATGCCGGAATTGTCCGGGGTGTGCTGGAAGAACCGGCGGATCGCCTCCAGGCCGCCGGCCGAGGCACCGATGCCGACCACGGGGAAGTCCAGGTGGCTGGGGCTGAGCGCCGGATTGTGCGGCGAGGCGAGGGGCGATTTGCTGGACGACTTCATGGCATCAGCCTTGTACGGACCTGGAAATGGCCCAGGGTGAATCGCCGGGCACTGGGCGCAGATTATAGGCTGCCGCTCACTTTGGCGACGAGCGGGTACCTTGAATCAGTGCAAGGTGTTCGATGGCTTCCTGATAGCGTACAGCAGCCTTGCGTCGTAGTTTCTGATAATGGTCGAAGCGATTGGCGTCGAGCCCATCTCCTTCGAGCAGGACAATGGCGGCATGCTCGAGTTGGTAGGCGCTGGCGAACAGCCGGCGATTCTGCTCAAGCGCGAGCGCCTGGCAGCTATGTGTCATGGGCATGGGAGCTCCGTTGTGCGAAGTGGGCATTCAGTGGTGTGACCGCCGGTCACGCGAATAAGTGCAAATGATTTGCCCGGTGTCGAGCCCATGCACCCCGCACGCTGTTTAACGTTGGCCAGAGCAGGGCAACAATGGGTGAGCTGTGGCGGATTGCGACGGCTCAAAACGGTTGCACGGTGACACGGCCTCCACCTCCAACCCAGCCATGGGGCGGCAGCGATGCGTAATGGGCTGGCCCTTCCTTCACCGTGGCTGGCATTTTTTTTGAATTTTCATGGCGCACCACGATCAGTCAAAGAGTCATCCATGGAGAAGAGGAGGGCCTGCGGCGATGCCTAGTCCCCAGCTGTACACCATTGAATACCGGCTGCACGGAGAGCCACGGCGGTTCATCATCCGCCAGGAACACATGGACAATGCCGAAGCCTGGCACTGGGCCAGTTGCGATGCGGGGTTGGGGATCATTCCGAAGTTCGGGCGGGAAAAGATCAAAAAGGTCAGCCGACCGCTGGCCGAGCGGCACGGCATCACCGATGTGCACTGGCGGGTCTGATTCGCGCCCTTGGTAGTGCACAGGCCCTTGGCCAGCGGGCAAGTCCGCGCCAGGTCCTAGGCCCCGGATTCCGGATCGCTGGCCGGCACGCCGGGGCGGTTTTCTTCCTCGGTAAGGTCAGGGGCGGCATCCGCATCATCGGGATCGGGCTGGTCGTTGCGTCGGTCTGGCTCCAGTTCCGGCCAGTCGCTCTGCACGTCACCACCACCCATCCCGTGTTTCTCGTTCATGCCGGCATCCTCCCTCAACGCGTGCGGCGGAACATTCGCTGCTCATGCATTGGGATCGTGCAGGGGGGTGGGAAGGTCTATCTCATCCCTTGCTTGGCGACAAGCGGTCGTTCAGTTTCCGGAATACTTCACGGCCGCCGCCGTGCGGGTCGGTACGTTGAGGGTCTTGAGCAGGGACGACACATGGATGCGTACGGTAAACGGCGAGATATCCAGCGCCCGTGCGATCTCCTTGTTGGTCTTGCCCTGGGCAATCAGGCGCAGCACGTCCTGCTGGCGTTCGGTGAGCTGTTCCAGTTCGCTGGAGGCCTCCCGTTGCGGCAGCAGGCCGCTGGGCACATAGTTGACCACCACCTCGCCGGCGCGAATGGCGAGGATGGCCGCGCCGATTTCCCCAGGGCTTACGCTCTTGCCGATGAAGCCATCGACACCCGCAGCCATGACTTCGCAGATGACCTGCGGGTCATCGACCATCGACACCACGATCAGCGTGGTGCGCGGCAACTGCCGGCGCAGCTCGGCGAGGCGACCGATGCAGGTAAGGCCGGGAAAGCGCAGGTCGAGGATCAGGGTGTCGGGCGTCTCGCCCAGTGTGGCCAGGCGCAGCACATCGGCCAGGCTGCCGGCTTCCTCCAACCGGGCGTCGGGCAGGATGCGCCGCACGGTGTTGACCATGGCTTCCCTGAACAGCGGATGGTCATCCGCCACGATGATGCGGCAACTCACGTCGAGGAACTCCCTGTCGTCCGGCACATGCTAATTTAGCAGTCAACTGCGGCATTTTCTTATGATGCATGCCGCAAATGCCGACTGGCGCACAAGGACGTTACCCCATGAGGTTCGAGAAGAACAACGAACTGGACCAGGCCAACCTGCGCATCATCGTCGCCTCCTGCGCGATCAGCTACGTGGCGCTGCTGGGCTTCCTGCCGGGACGCTCGCCGGCCACCTACCTGCCGGTACTGCTCTACTACGCAGGTTTTGTAGTGGTGTCGATCGGCATGCGCCAGGCCATCAAGCGCTGGCCGGGGCATTACCCGGCGCGGCGGATCTTCGGCATGCTCGGCGACTACACCGGTACCTGCTTCGGCCTGGTGGTCGGCGGCGAGACCGCATTGCCGCTGTATGCGGTGATGGTATGGATCAACCTGGGCAATGGCATGCGCTTCGGCTCGCGCTACCTGGCCATCGCCACGGTGCTGGCCCTGGCCGCGCTGCTGGTGGTGTGGCGGCTGACGCCTTACTGGCAGGAACAGCCGTTCCTGCTGCCGATGCTGCTGACCACCAGCACCTTGATCCCGTTCTACGCCCACCTGCTACTGGAGCGCACGCGCAAGGCCACGGCCCTGGCCGAGGCCGCGACCCGCGAGAAATCCCGCTTCCTGGCCCAGGCCAGCCATGACCTGCGCCAGCCGATCCACTCCATCGGCCTGTTCACCGCCTGCCTGCGCGAGGCGCGCCTGGGTGAGGAGGAGCGGCGCCTGGTGGACAGCATCGACCGTTCGCTGCTCAATGTCTCGCAGCTGTTCCGCTCGATCCTCGACCTGTACACCCTGGACAACGGCCGGGTGCAGCCGAAGTGGGAGGCTTTCGCGGTGGACGGCTTTCTGCGCGAACTGCTGCGCCAGAACAGCGAGGCGGCGCGCTGGGCCGGGGTCGAGATGCGCCTGGTGCCCAGCCATCACTGGATTCGCGCCGACCCGGGCATGCTGGCGACCATGGTGCAGAACGTGCTGTCCAACAGCTTCAAGTACGCCGCCGGACGCCCGCTGCTGATCGGCGTGCGGCCTCGCGGCCAGGGCCTGGCCATTGTCGTCTGCGACCAGGGCAGAGGGATCGCCGAGGAGCACCAGGGCCGAGTGTTCGAGGAGTTCTACCGGGTGCGCGAAGTGCGCGACAAGGATGTCGAGGGCGTTGGCCTCGGCCTGGCCATCGTCAAGCGGCTGGGGCGGTTGATGGGCCTGGAGGTCAGCCTGCGCTCGCACCTGGGGCATGGCACCTGCGTGACCTTGAAGGGGCTGTCCAGAGCCTGCGCGCAGGTGTCGCGGGCCACGGTCGACCAGGCCGTGCAGGCGGGCCTGCTCACGGGGCTGCGGGTGTGCCTGGTGGAGGATGACGACAACGTGCTGCAGGCCACTAGCGCCTTGCTGCAGCGCTGGGGATGCGAGGTGCAGGCCGAGTGTTCGCCCTTTGGCCTGGTCAGTGACTGCGATGTGATCGTCGCCGACTACGACCTGGGCCCGCAGGCCACCGGCATCGACTGTATCGACCAGCTACGCGCGCAGCGCGGCGCCGATGTGCCGGCGCTGATCATGACCGGTCACGACATCGACAGGCTGCAGGGCGCCTTGCAGGCACGGGGCATCGCGGTGCTGGCCAAGCCGGTGCGACCTGCCGAGTTGCGCGCGGCGTTGCGCGCCCTGCGCGAGAGGGGAACGGCACCGGTGGTTCAGGCCGATGCCTGAGGGCGTCACTGGAAGACAGGGGCCTGGCCTTCTTTCCAGCAGGTCGGTGACGGGGTGATAAGGCCCATGCCAGCGACCGCGACCAGGCCTCCGCTGGCCACCTGGCAGTCATACTGGCCCTTGGCGGTGCTGGCGCTGAAGTAGGTGGTGTTGGAGTCGCTGCGCAGGTTGCTGACCTTGTTCACCGGCACGCCAAGGGTGACTTCGGCGCGCTGCTTGAGGGTGTCGGCGCTGGGGCTGGCGGTCTGGCAACCGGTCAGGGCGGCGAGGCCGGCGAGCAGGAACAGGGACTTGAAGGGGAGGGACATGGGGATCATCGCGTTGCTTCCTTGGCATTGTTCTCGGTACGGCGCACCCACCGCCAGGAAGGGGGCTGGCGGTGGGGCGGTGGGGCGACTATAGCGCCGAGGGGCGTTGCAGGATGTAGGGCGGATGTGCGAGGTGGCATATTGCCTTTAGTGTCGGGTCTTTCAATGTATTGAGTAGTGACGTCAGGCTTGGACATGCCGGGGCTGTTTTGCAGCCCTTTCCGACCGGTCCGGCGCCCCGGCAAGGCCGCTCAGGGAGCGCGAATCGCCACCCAATCTCGCTTACCGCTTCAACACCAACGTCAAGATGTCATAACTGGCCACCAGCTCACCCAGTTGGTTGGTCACCTCCACATCCCAGGCCACCACCCCTTGCGCCTGCCCTTGCGGGCTGGTCTTGCCCTGGTCGATCTTGCGCTTGCAGGTCAAGCGCGCCTGGATGGTGTCGCCGATCCCCACCGGTGTGATGAAGCGCAGCGTGTCCAGGCCATAGTTGGCCAGCACCGGCCCTTCGCCCGGGCTGACGAACAACCCGGCCGCCGCCGACAGCACGAAGTAACCGTGGGCGATGCGCTTGCCGAACTGCGACTGCTTCGCCGCGATCTCGTCGAAGTGCATGTAGAAGTGATCGCCCGACAGGCAGCCGAAGTTGACCAGGTCGGCCTCGGTCACGGTGCGGCGGTGGGTCAGCAGCGATTCGCCGATGCGCAGGTCGTTGAAATGGCGACGGAACGGGTGCACCTCGGTCTCGATCACCTCGGCGCCGCGCACGTATTCACCGGTCACCGCCATGAGCATGCTTGGCGAGCCTTGCACGGCGGCGCGTTGCAGGTAGTGCTTGACCGCGCGCAGGCCACCCAGCTCCTCGCCGCCACCCGCTCGGCCGGGGCCGCCGTGCTTGAGCTGCGGCAATGGCGAGCCATGCCCGGTGGATTCCTTGGCTGCCTCGCTGTCGAGTACCAGCAGCCGCCCGTGCCAGGCCGCCGCCACCGGGATGGCCTTGGCCGCTACAGAGCGGTCAGCGGTCACCAGCGATGCCACCAGGCTGCCCTTGCCTCGCGCGGCCAGGGCCAGGGCCTCGTCGAGGTCGTCGTAGGCCATCAGCGTGCTCACCGGGCCAAACGCCTCGATGTCATGGGCGCCGCCTTCGGCATGCGGGTCGCGGGCCAGCAGCAGGGTCGGGGCGAAGAACGCACCCTCGGCCACGCCATCGCCGACCGCGGTGAAACCGTCACTGGCCCCCAGCAACTGCTCGCAGCTGTCCAGCAACTGGCGCACGCGCTCGCCGACATCGCGCTGTTGGTCGTGGGAGGCCAGCGCGCCCATGCGTACGCCCTCGACCGCAGGATCGCCCACCACCACCTTGCGCAGGCGTTCGCGCAGGCGGCTGGCCACCGCGTCGAGGTGCCTGGCCGGGACGATGGCGCGGCGGATCGCCGTGCATTTCTGCCCGGCCTTGGTGGTCATCTCCCGCGCCACTTCCTTGATGTACAGCTCGAACTCCTCGCTGTCGGGGCTGACGTCCGGGCCGAGGATGGCGCAGTTCAGCGAGTCGGCCTCGGCGGTGAAGGGCACCGAATGGCGGATCAGGTTCGGGGTCACGCGCAGCTTGGCCGCCGTGTCGGCGGAGCCGGTGAAGGTCACCACGTCCTGGCCCTGCAGGCGGTCGAGCAGATCGCCCGTGCTGCCGATCACCAGTTGCAGGCTGCCGGCCGGCAACAGGCCCGATTCGTTCATCAGGCGCACCACGGCTTCGGTCAGGTAGCTGGTCGCGGTAGCGGGCTTGACGATGCACGGCATGCCGGCGAGGAAGGTCGGGGCGAACTTCTCCAGCATGCCCCAGATCGGAAAGTTGAAGGCGTTGATATGCACGGCCACGCCTGTGCGCGGCACCAGGATATGGCTGCCGGCGAAGTGGCCTTGCTTGCCCAACGGGATCGCCGGCCCTTCATGCACCAGGTTGCCCGACGGCAGCTCGCGCCGGCCCATGCTCGAATAGGCGAACAGCGTGGCGTTGCCACCCTCGATGTCGATCCAGCTGTCGGCGCGGGTGGCGCCGGAATGGCGGGACAGGGCGTAGAGCTGCTCCTTGCGCTCGGCCAGGTACAGCGCCAGGGCCTTGAGCCGGGCGGCGCGCTGCTGGAAATCCATCGCCAGCAGCTGCTTGAGGCCCTGGGCCCGGGCGAAATCCACGGCTTCGGCGAAGTCCGGGCGCTCTTCGTGGCTATAGGCCAGGACCTGGCCGTCGAGGGCGCTGCGCAGGGCCTGGGCGCCGTGCTGGCCGATCCAGCGGCCGGCGATGAAGCTTTGCAGGGTAGGGGCGGCGGACATGCTGTTCTCCTATAAAGGGGCGCGGTTACCAGAGCGCCAGGGTGTAGCCGATGATCAGGCGGTTCTCGTCCACGGCGTTGGTCAGGCCGTTGCCGGAACGGAAGGTGACGTTGCGCCAGCGCAGGCTGACGTCCTTGAACGGGCCGCTCTGGATGACGTAGGTGATGTCGGTGTCGCGCTCGCGCTCGCGGCCGTTGCTGAGCGTGGTGGTTTCGGCGTGGCGGCCGTCGGTGTAGCGGGTCATGAAGCTCAGTCCGGGGATGCCCATCGCCACGAAGTCGTAGTCGTAGCGCACCTGCCAGGAGTCGAGCCCGGCGCGGGTGAAGGTGTTGTAGGTGACCAGGTTGACGGTGTAGGGATCGCCGCCATTGAGGAACGGGAAGGCGCTGTCACCGGACATCTGCTGCCAGGTGGCGGTGAACTTGTGGGCCTTCACGCCCAGAGTGAACATGGCGTTGAAGTTGCGGTTGTCGATGCGCCCGGCGCGCTCGGCGCCGTCGCCGCGGCTGTCGAAGTAGCGCAGGTCGCTGCGCAGGCTGACACCTTCGGCCAAGGGTTGGGTATGCAGAAAACCGAGGTATTGCTGGCGGTAGATGTCCTCGAGCTTGGCGTAGTAGTAGCTGACGCTGGCCTGCGGGGTGATGGCGTAGCTGCCGCCACCGAAATCGAAGTGGTCGCTGCTGGCGGCGCCGTAGCCGATGTCGTCGCGCCCGGAAGAGTCGCGCAGATTGGCCTTGGTCAGGCGGCCGCCGTTGAAGGTCAGGCCGTCCAGCTCCTGGCTGGTCAGCAGGCCGCCCTGGAAGGTCGAGGCCAGCAGGCGGGTGTCGTTGTACACCACCACCGGCAAAACCGGCTGCAAGGTGCCCAGGCGCAGGGTGCTCTTGGACACCCGCAGTTTGCCGGTCAGGCCCAGTTCGCTGTAGTCGTCCACCGGCTCCAGGCTACGCGGCCCGTAAGGCAGCAGGCCGGTGTTGCGTCGGTCGCGGCTGGAGTCGAGCTTGATGCCCAGTTGGCCCATGGCGTCCACCCCGACACCGACCGGCCCCTCGGTGAAACCCGATTCGAAGCGCGCGGTGAAGCCCTGGCCCCATTCCTCGGCCTTGCTCTGCGGGGCGTTGCCCTGGCGGAAGTCGCGGTTGATGTAGTGGTTGCGCAGTTCCAGGCGTGCGTGGCTGTCAGCGATAAAGTCCGCCATGGCTGGCAAGGGCAGGGCAAGGGTGGCCAGCCAGGCGGCTGACGTGAGGTGCGTGCGGTTCATTGTGGTTGTACCCGACATTGTTATTGTTCTTTAGGTCAGTGCTTGCTGGCGCCAGCGGCGCCGATACCGGTCATCGAGCGGATGAACTGGGCCAGGTAGCGCCCACGTTCTTCGCGCGCCCGCTCCGAGCCGTCGGTGACCGAGAAGGCCCAGGCGGCGAGGAAGGCCAGCGACATGGAGAACAGCGCCGGGTTGCTGTAGGGGAACAGCGCCCGCTCGTTGTGCAGCACGTTGACCCACACCGCCGGGCCCAGCACCACCAGGACGATCGCCGAGACCAGCCCGGCCAGGCTGCCGCCCACCGCGCCGCGGGTGGTCAGGCCTTTCCAGAACATCGAGAGCAGCAGCACCGGGAAGTTAACCGAGGCGGCCACCGCCAGCACCAGGCCGGAAAGGAAGGCGATGTTCTGCGACTCGAACAGCAACCCCAGCAGCACCGCGAACAGGCCGATCCCCAGCGTGGCCAGGCGCGACACGCGCATCTCTTGCTGCTCGCTGGCCTGGCCCTTGCGCACCACGCAGGCGTACAGGTCGTGGGACACCGCCGAGGCGCCGGACAGCGCCAGGCCTGCAACCACGGCGAGGATGGTGGCGAAGGCCACCGCCGAGATGAAGCCGAGGAACAGGTTGCCGCCCACGGCCTGGGCCAGGTGCACCGCGACCATGTTGCCGCCGCCGATGATCGCCCCGCTGGCATCGCGGTAGGACGGCTCGGTGCCGACCATGACGATGGCGCCGAAGCCGATGACGATCAGCAGCAGGTAGAAGTAGCCGATGAAACCGGTGGCGTAGAACACGCTCTTGCGCGCTTCCTTGGCGTCGCTGACGGTGAAGAAACGCATGAGGATATGCGGTAGGCCGGCCGTGCCGAACATCATGCCCAGGCCCAGGGAGATGGCGTCCACCGGGTTGGACAGCAGCGCCCCCGGCGCCATGATCGCCTGGCCCTTGGCATGCACGGCCACGGCGCTGGCGAACATCGCCTCGGTGCTGAAACCGAAGTGCCTGAGCACCATGAAGGCCATGAAGGTGGTGCCCGACAGCAGCATCACCGCCTTGATGATCTGCACCCAGGTGGTGGCGAGCATGCCGCCGAAGGTGACGTACAGCACCATCAGCACGCCCACCAGCATCACCGCGTACAGGTAGCTGATGCCGAACAGCAGCTCGATCAGCTTGCCGGCGCCGACCATCTGCGCCACCAGGTACATCAGCGCCACGGCCAGGGTGCCGAAGGCCGAGGTCAGGCGCACCGGGGCCTGGGCCAGGCGGTAGGACACCACGTCGGCGAAGGTGTACTTGCCCAGGTTGCGCAGGCGCTCGGCGATCAGGAACAGGATGATCGGCCAGCCGGCCAGCACACCCAGGGCGTAGAGCAGGCCGTCGTAGCCGTTCATGAACATCATCGCCGAGATGCCGAGGAAGGACGCGGCGCTGATCATGTCGCCGGCGATCGCCAGGCCGTTCTGCATGCCGGTCAGGCCGCCGCCGGCGGTGTAGAAGTCGCTGGCCGAACGGGTGCGCAGGGCGGCCCAGCGGGTCACTAGCAGGGTGAAACAGACGAACACCAGGAACATCGAGATGGCAGTCCAGTTCATCGCGCGCACTCCTGCTTGACCACTTCGTTGAGCGGGTCGATGACGCGGTTGGCGCGGTGCATGTAGACGCCGGTGAGGGCGAAGGACAGCAAGACCATCAGCACGCCCACCAGCATGCCGACGCTGGTCACCCCGCCGCTGAGGGACTGGCCGAGCACGCCGGGGGCGAAGGCCACCAGCAGGACGAAGCCGTAGTAGGCGACGAGCATGGTCAGGGTCAGCGAGCCATTGAGGCGGCGCTTGCGCTGGATCAGTTGCACGAAGGCGGGGTGCTTGCTGATGGATTCGAGGTGTTCGGGTGTCATGGGGAGCGTTCTCTCTGGCTGTTGTAATTGTTTTTTCAGGTCACGCGGTATTGCTGCTTGCACCGTCCCTGTAGGAGCGGCCTTGTGTCGCGAAAGGGCTGCGCAGCAGCCCCGGCAATCTTTGCAATGTTGCAGATCCCGAGGACCGCTTTGCGGTCCTTTCGCGACGCAAGGCCGCTCCTACAGGGATGCAGGCGCCTCGATCTCAAAGCTGATCGAAATCGAGCACCACCTTGTCGCTCAGCGGGTAGGTCTGGCACGACAGCACATACCCGGCCGCCACTTCGTAGTCCTCCAGGGCATGGTTGCTGTCCATCTCCACTTCACCCTCGATCACCTTGCACTTGCAGGTCGAGCACACCCCGGCCTTGCACGACCAGGGCAGTTCGGCGCCGATGGCATTGCCGGCCTCTAGCACGCTGCGGGTGTTGCGCGGCAGGTCGAAGGCCAGGGCGCGGCCATCGCTGATCACGGTCACGTGGCTGACCGCCGAATCCACCTGGCGCGCCGCCTCGCGAGCTTCGCGACGGGCCTCGCCACCGGCGGCGGCAAACAGCTCGAAGTGGATGCGCTCCCTGGCCAGGCCGTTGGCCTGCAGGCTGTCGCGCACGGTCTCGGTCATCGCCTGCGGGCCGCAGATGAACGCCGCGTCGAGTGACTGCACGTCGAGCCAGCGAGCGAACAGCTGGTCGCACTTGTCGGCGTCGATGCGGCCGTTGTACAGGTCGACGTCCTGCTGCTCGCGGCTGAACACGAAGATCAGGTTGAGGCGGTCGAGGTACTGGTTCTTCAGGTCTTCCAGGCGATCGCGGAACAACGCGCTGTTGCTGGCGCGGTTGCCGTACAGCAAGGTGAAGCGGCTGCGGGGCTCGCTGGCCAGGGTAGTGGCGACCAACGACAGGATGGGGGTGATGCCGCTGCCGGCGGCCACGCCAAGGTAATGACCCCGGCGCGCCGGGTCCAGCGGCACGAAGAAGCTGCCCGATGGCGGCATCACCTCCAACTGCTGGCCGGCCTTGAGCACTTCGTTGGCGAAGGCCGAGAAACGACCGCCCGGCACGCGTTTGACCGCCACGCGCAATTCGCCGTCCTGCACCGCGCTGCAGATCGAGTAGGAGCGGCGTACCTCTTGGTCATCCAGTCGGGTGCGCATGACCAGGTACTGGCCCTGGGTGAAGCGGAACTCTTCGCGCAGGTGCGCGGGCACGTCGAAGGCGATGGACACCGCGTCGCGGGTCTCCTGGCGCACTTGCCGGACGGTCAGGCTGTGAAACTGGCTCATGGCGTTCTCCACGGCTCAAAGGCATTTGAAATAGTCGAACGGTTCCAGGCACGCACGGCAGCGGTACAGGGCCTTGCAGGCGGTGGAGCCGAACTGGCTGAGCAGTTCGGTATCGCGGCTTGCGCATTGCGGGCAGCACACCGTGGGCGAGGCCCCGCGCAGGCTGGCACTGCCGGCGGGTGGAGCGATGCCGTAGGCGCGCAGGCGCTCGCGGCCCTGGTCGCTGATCCAGTCGGTGCTCCAGGCCGGGGTCAGCCTGCGCTCCAGCGCGGGCTCGGCGAACCCTGCTTGTTCTAGCGCCTGGCGGATGTCGCCCTCGATCACCTCGGTGGCCGGGCAGCCGGAGTAGGTCGGGGTGACCACCAGGTGCAGGTGGCCGGCGCGCCAGTCGAGGTCGCGGACGATCCCTAAGTCGACCACGCTGACCACTGGCACCTCCGGATCCATCACCTCGGCCAGCACCGCCCAGGCCTGGGTCAGGTCGCCGTCGCGCAGGGCGCGGGCGCCGCGGTCACCCGCGATCAGTTCACCAGGTCGCATCGGGGTAGGCTCGCGGCAAGAACTGCATCTCGGCCAGCAGCAGGCCCAGGTGCTCGGTGTGCAGGCCCTTGCGCCCGTCCAGGTAGAAGTGGCTGGCGGCGTTGGGCAGCGGCAGCTCGACCGAGGCGAAGATTGCCTCCACAGCGGCGTGCCAGCGCTGGGCGACCTGCGTCGGGTCGGCGGCAATGCCAGCTTGGGCCAGCTGTACTTCGCTGTCGCTGGCGACCGTCAGCTCGACGGTGAAGCGCCACAGCATCGGAATGGCCTCGAGCATGCGCCGGCGGCTTTCCTCGGTGCCGCCGCCGAGGCGCTGCACCCATTCGCCGGAGCGGCGCAGGTGGTAGGTCACCTCCTTCAGGGCCTTGGCGGCGATGCCGGCGATACGCTCATCGCCCGAGGCACTCAAGCCATCGAGCATGGCGTGGTGCCAGGCGTCGTAGAGGAACTGCTTGAGCATCGTCACGGCATAGTCGCCGTTGGGCTGCTCGACCAGCAGCAGGTTGCGGTAGGCGCGCTCGTCGCGACGGAAGGCCAGGGCGTCGGCATCGCGGCCGTCGTCCTGCAATTCGGCGGCATAGTCCAACCAGTTGCGGGCTTGGCCGACCAGGTCGAGGCCGACGTTCATCAGCGCCAGTTCTTCCTCCAGCGCCGGGGCCTTGCCGCACCACTCGCACAGGCGCTGGCCCTGGACCAGGGCGCTGTCGCCGAGCAGCAGCAGGTATTGAATCAGTGCTTGCTTGTGCATGGTGCGTCTCACATGTGTCCGACTTCGGCCGGCAGCTCGTAGAAGCTGGCGTGGCGGTAGACCTTGTCATCGGCCGGGGCGAACAGCGGGTCCTTCTCGTCGGGGGAGGAGGCGGTGATCAGCGCCGAGGGCACCACCCACAGGCTCACTCCCTCGCTGCGGCGGGTGTACAGCTCGCGGGCGTTCTCGATGGCCATGGCGGCGTCGGCGGCGTGCACGCTGCCAACGTGCTTGTGGTTCAGGCCGTGCTTGCTGCGCACGAAGACTTCGAACAGGGTCCAGACAGACATTGGGGGTATCTCCGCATCATTCGCCGCTTCAGGCGGCGTTCTTGTTCTGTTGTTTGCGGGCATAGGCCACGGCGGCCTCGCGGACCCAGGCACCGCTTTCGATGGCGTTGCGCCGGGTGGCCAGGCGTTCCTGGTTGCACGGGCCGTTGCCCTTGATCACTTCGTAGAACTCGTCCCACTGGATCTCGCCGAAGTCGTAGTGGCCGCGGGCCTCGTTCCACTTGAGCGCCGGATCCGGCGCGGTGCAGCCGAGCAGTTCGAGCTGGGGCACGGTCTGGTCGATGAAGCGCTGGCGCAGTTCGTCGTTGGTCTGGCGCTTGATCTTCCAGGCCATGGACTGGGCGCTGTTGGGCGAGTGCTCGTCGCTGGGGCCGAACATCATCAGCGCCGGCCACCACAGGCGGTCGATGGCGTCCTGGACCATGTCCTTCTGCGCCTGGGTGCCGTGGCGCATCATGGTCAGCAGCAGTTCGTAGCCCTGGCGCTGGTGGAAGCTCTCTTCCTTGCAGATGCGGATCATGGCGCGGGAGTAGGGGCCGTAGGAGGTGCGCTGCAGCACCACCTGGTTGACGATCGCCGCGCCGTCCACCAGCCAGCCCACCGCACCCATGTCGGCCCAGCTCAGGGTCGGGTAGTTGAAGATGCTCGAGTACTTGGCCTTGCCACTGTGCAGCTTGGCGATCTCTTCGTCGCGGTCGGCGCCGAGGGTTTCCATGGCGCTGTACAGGTACAGGCCGTGGCCGGCTTCGTCCTGGATCTTGGCCATCAGTTGCAGCTTGCGCTTGAGCGACGGGGCGCGGGTGACCCAGTTGCCTTCCGGGAGCATGCCGACGATTTCCGAGTGGGCGTGCTGGGAGATCTGGCGGATGAGGGTCTGGCGGTAGGCCTCGGGCATCCAGTTCTTGGCTTCGATCTTGATCTCGGCGTCGATCTTCTCCTGGAAGGCGCGCTCTTCGGGCGACATCTCCTCCAGGGACTTGAGGCGCTTGACGCCGGTTTCTACGAGCTGTGCGTACATGTTCAGGCTCCCGGTTGTGGGCTGCTTGGGGCGTGGGTCATTTATAAGCGATACAAAACACAACATCAAACAGTATTTGATGTATCAAATAAGATTTGTGTATCGCATTGGGGTTGCTGGGGCTGCTGCGTAGCCCTATCCGACCGGTCCGACGCCTCGGCAAGGCCGTTCCTACAGGGCAACGCGCCCCCGGCTTTCTCGAGGCAAAAAAAAGCCCCGGACCATGCCGGGGCTCCATTCTCAGTGCTTGCCGTCAGCCAGCAAGTCGCTTGTCATACACATGACAAGCCTTGCCCTCCGAACGCTTCAGCGTGCCGCAAGGCTGCAACTGGATCTGCGTGCTGATACCGATATAGGTCTTGATCTGCCGCGCCAGCTCGCCCACCACCTGCTTGCGCTGGCCCTCGTCGAGGTACTGGCTGTCGCTGCGCAGTTCCACATGCACCTCGACGCTGTCGAGGTTTCCATTGCGATACAGATGGATCTCATAAAGCTCTGAAAGATGTTTTATCTTCAGTACCTGCTCCTCGATCTGCGTCGGGAACACATTGACCCCGCGGATGATCAGCATGTCGTCGCTGCGCCCGGTGATCTTGCCGATGCGCCGCATTGGCCGTGCCGTGCCGGGCAGCAGGCGGGTCAGGTCACGGGTGCGGTAGCGCACCATCGGCAACGCCTCCTTGCTCAACGAGGTGAACACCAGCTCGCCAAGCTGGCCGTCCGGCAGCACGTCGCCGCTGACCGGGTCGATAATCTCGGGGTAGAAGTGGTCCTCCCAGATGGTCGGGCCGTCCTTGGTCTCAAGGCATTCCATGGCCACGCCCGGGCCCATGATTTCCGATAGCCCATAGATGTCCAGCGCATCGATGCCCAGGCGCTGCTCGATGGAGCGGCGCAGTTCGTCGGTCCAGGGTTCGGCGCCGAAGATGCCCAGGCGCAGCTTGAGGTCGTGCGGGTCGATGCCCTGGCGCTCGATCTCGTCGGCCAGGTTGAGCATGTACGAGGGCGTGACCATGATGATGTCCGGCTGGAAGTCGCGGATCAGCTGCACCTGCTTCTCGGTCTGGCCGCCGGACATGGGGATCACCGTGCAGCCCAGGCGCTCGGCGCCGTAGTGCGCGCCCAGGCCGCCGGTGAACAGGCCGTAGCCGTAGGACACATGTACCTTGTCGCCGCGGCGCCCGCCGGCGGCGCGGATCGAGCGCGCCACCACGTTGGCCCAGGTGTCGATGTCGTTCTGGGTATAGCCGACCACCGTCGGCTTGCCGGTGGTGCCGCTGGAGGCATGCAGGCGCACCACCTGGTCCTGGGGCACGGCGAACATGCCGTAGGGGTAGTTGTCGCGCAGGTCATTCTTGCCGGTGAAGGGGAACTTCGCCAGGTCGTCCAGCGACTTCAGGTCATCGGGGTGGGCGCCGCAGGCGTCGAAGCGCTGGCGATACAGCGGCACGTTGGCGTAGGCGTGGTTCAGGCTCCAGCGCAGGCGTTCCAGCTGGTGCTGGCGCAACGCGTCGAGGCTGGCGGTTTCCATCGGGTCGAGCAGGGCGCGGTCGGCATCGTGGTAGAGGTTCATGGTTTCACTCGAGTTGTTCTTGTCGTGGGCCGAAGCCCTGAGTGTCATGGCAGGCAGCATACTGCCCGCGTCGCGTGGCGTCTCTGGCGGCTGATCAGAGGCGTTCGAGCACCAGGGCGATGCCCTGGCCGACGCCGATGCACATGGTGCACAGGGCGTAGCGGCCGCCGGTCTGCTCCAACTGGTACAGGGCGGTAGTAACCAGTCGTGCGCCGCTCATGCCCAGCGGGTGACCCAGGGCGATGGCGCCGCCGTTGGGGTTGACCCGGGGATCGTCGTCGGCCAGGCCCAGCTCGCGCAGCACGGCCAGACCCTGGGCGGCGAAGGCTTCGTTGAGTTCGATCACGTCCATGTCGGCCAGGGACAGGCCGGTCAGTTCCAGCACCTTGCGGGTGGCCGGCACCGGGCCGATGCCCATCAGTCGCGGCTCGACGCCCGACACGGCGAGGCCAAGGACCCGGCCGCGAGCCTTGAGGCCATGTAGCCGGGCTGCCGCGGGGCTGGCCAGGAGCAGGGCGCAGGCGCCGTCGTTGACCCCCGAGGCATTGCCGGCGGTGACGCTGCCACCGTCGCGGAACGGTGTGCCCAGGCGCGCCAGTTGCTCAAGGGTGGTGTCGCCCCGAGGATGTTCGTCGTGCTCGACGCGCTTGGCCGGGCCTTTGCGCTGGGGGATATCCACCGCGACGATCTCCCGGGCCAGGCGGCCATCGGCCTGGGCGGCGGCGGCCTTGAGCTGGCTGCGCAGGGCAAAGGCGTCCTGGTCCTCGCGGGAGATGGCGAAACGCTCGGCGACGTTCTCGGCGGTCTCGGGCATCGAGTCGATGCCGTATTGCGCCTGCATCAGCGGGTTGACGAAGCGCCAGCCGATGGTGGTGTCGAACAGCTGCGCGCTGCGGCCGAAGGCCTGTTCCGACTTGCCCATGACGAAGGGCGCCCGCGACATCGATTCGACGCCGCCGGCCAGCATCAGCCCGGCCTCGCCGCAGCGCAGGGCGCGGGCGGCGTTGCCGATGGCGTCCAGGCCCGAGCCGCACAGGCGGTTGATCGTGGTGCCGGGCACCTCGATCGGCAACCCGGCCAGCAGGCCGGCCATGCGCGCGACGTTGCGGTTGTCTTCGCCGGCCTGGTTGGCGCAGCCGAGGATCACATCGTCCACGGCCGCCCAGTCCAGCTCGGGATGGCGCGCCATCAGCGCCTTGATCGGCACCGCGGCCAGGTCGTCGGGGCGCACGCTCGCCAGGGCGCCGCCATAGCGGCCGATAGGGGTGCGCACGGCATCGATGATCAGCGCGTGGGGCAGGGTGGCGTCAGTCATGGGAGGTCTCCGGCGACAGCACGGTGCCGCGCACTTTGTAGGATTTGCCGTGGAACAGGGCGATCAGCTCGCCCTGCTGGTTCTCGATGCGCACGTCGTAGTTGCCGGTGCGGCCCTTGCGGCTCTGCTCGTCGGCGGTGGCCAGCAACTGATCGCCCAGGCGTGCCGGCGCCACATAGTCGATGCTGCAACCCAGGGCCACGGCCGCTTCATCGTAGCTGTTGCAGGCGAAGGCGAAGGCCGAGTCGGCCAGGGCGAACAGGTAGCCGCCGTGGCAAGTGCCGTGGCCCTGGAGCATGTCGGCGCGCACGCGCATGCCCAGTCGGGCGCTGCCGGGGCCGGCGTCGAGCAGCTCGATGCCCAGGCCCTGGCTGGCGGCGTCGCGGGCGAACATGGCCTGGGCACAGGCGCGGGCCAGGGTGTGTGCGGATTGTTCAGCCATGCAGACGGCCTCCTTCGGCGTGGGTGCGGCGCAGCAGCAGTGACGGGCGGTAACGCTCCTCGCCGTAGCTGCGTTGCAGGTTGTCGAGTACGTCCAGGGTGAAACCGACCCCCAGGTCGTCGGCCCAGGCCAGCGGGCCGCGCGGGTAGTTGACCCCGGCGCGCATGGCCAGGTCGATGTCGCCGGGCGTGCCGACGCCCTGCAGCACGGCGTCGGCGGCCTCGTTGGCGAGCATCGCCACGGTGCGCAGCACCACCAGGCCGGGCAGGTCGGCCACCGGACAGACGCTCAGCCCGGCCCGGGCGAGCAGGGCGACGGCCTGGTCCAGGGCCTCGGCACTGCACTCGGCGCCGTGGCTGATGGCCAGGCGCGTGGCGCTGGCGTAGTCCAGGGCCAGGTCCAGCAGCACCAGGTTGCGCAAACCGGCCTCGCGGGCGCGCTGGTTGGCCAGGCGGCCATCGGACAGCGCCAGGGTGGCGTCCCCCACCCGCAGCAGACCGCTGCCAGCGCGTTCGGTGATGCCGATCCCCTTGGCGCGCAGGCGCTCGACCAGGGGCTGCAGGACGCCGAGGTCACCTTCCACCGTGCAGTGCTCGACAGGCGTCTGGCTGGTGAGTGCCGCAGGCTCTGGTCGCTCGGCACCGTCGGCGTAGCTGTAAAAGCCCTGGCCGGTCTTGCGCCCGAGGCGCCCGGCGTCGACCAGCTCTTTTTGCACCAGCGATGGCTGGAAGCGGAAATCGCCATAGAACGCTTCGAACACCGAGCAGGTCACCGCGTAGTTGACGTCGTGACCGATCAGGTCGGTCAGCTCGAAGGCGCCCATGCGAAAGCCTCCGGCGTCGCGCAGCAGGGCATCGAGGGTGGCGCAGTCGGCGGCGCCCTCCTGCAGCAGGCGCAGGCTTTCGGCGTAGAAGGGCCGAGCCACGCGGTTGACGATAAAGCCCGGCGTCGAACGGGCATGCACCGGTTGCTTGCCCCAGTTCCGGGCGGTGTCGTACAGGGTGGTCGCCAGTGTCGGCGCCGTGGCCAGCCCGGACACGACCTCCACCAGCGCCATCAGCGGTGCCGGGTTGAAGAAGTGCATGCCGATCACCCGTTGCGGGTGCCGGAGCCCGGCGGCAAGGCTGGTGATCGACAGCGAAGAGGTGTTGCTGGCCAGGATGCAGTCGTCGGCGCACCGGGCTTCAAGTTGGCGCAGCAATTCTTGCTTGATCGGCAGGCTTTCGACGATGGCCTCGATCACCAGGCGGGCATCGGCCAGGTCGTCGAGGCTGTCGATCGGTTGCAGGCGAGCGCGGATGGCACTGCGGTTGTCAGGGCTGAGCCTGCCTTTCTCGACCAGCCGGCCGAGCTGCCGGTCGATACCTTCGATGGCCTGCGCGGCGGTGCCGGGGCGGTTGTCATAAAGGCATACCGGGTGGCCGGCCTGGGCCGCCACCTGGGCGATGCCGGCACCCATGGCGCCAGCGCCGATCACCGCCACCAGGGCATGATTGTCGAGTGCGGCCATGGTCAGCGCCCCTTGAACACAGGTGTGCGTTTGTTCATGAAGGCGCCGACGCCCTCGCGGTAGTCCTCGCTGCGCCCGGCCAGGCGTTGCAGGTCGCGCTCCAGTTCCAGCTGTTCGTCGAAGCGGTTGTCGAAGCTCTGGTTGAGGGCGCGCTTGATCAGGGCCAGGCCATAGGTGGGCTGGGTCGCCAGGTGGCGGGCGAGCTTGAGCGCCTCGTCGCGCAACGCGGCATCGTCCACCACCCGGTGGATCAGCCCCCATTGCTCGGCTTGTTCGGCGCTCAGCCGCTCGCCCAGCATGGCCAGCGCCTTGGCCCGGGCCAGGCCGATCAAGCTCGGCAGTAGCCAGGTGCCGCCGGAGTCCGGCACCAGGCCGATCTTGCAGAACGCCTGGATGAAGCTTGCCGAGCGCGCCGCCAGCACCAGGTCGCAGGCCAGCGGCAGGTTGGCGCCAGCACCGGCGGCCACGCCGTTGACCGCGCAGATCACCGGCAGCGGCAGGTCGCGCAGGCTGCGCACCAGCGGGTTGTAGAACTGTTCGATGGACTGACCGAGGTCCGGTAGCTCCACGTCGGGCGCGACGTTGCGGTCGGCCAGGTCCTGGCCTGCGCAGAAGCCACGGCCTTCTCCGGTCAGCAGCAGTACCCGGGCGGTTTCGCTCTGGCGCACCTGCTTCAGCGCCTCGCGCACTTCCAGGTGCATGGCGCTGTTGAAGCTGTTGAGCTGCTCGGGCCGGTTCAGCGAAAGCAGGGCGACGCCGTCGTCGCCAATGGAAAACAGGATGTGCTGGAAGGACATGACTGGCTCGCTCCGTCAGTCGGTGGAAGGCTTACAGCCCTTGGAATCGGGCCGGGCGTTTGGCCTGGAAGGCGCGGATACCCTCGTCGCGGTCGGCGGTGCCGGCCAGCAGGGTGAAGGCGTGGCGTTCGAAGCGCAGGCCGCAGGCCAGGTCCATGTCCTGGGCCTTGAGCAGCGCCTCCTTGGCCAGGCGCACCGCCAGCGGTGCCTTGGCGGCGATGGCGGCGGCCACCTGCAGGGCGCGCTCTACGGTGAGTTCGGGCTGGGTGACTTCGCCGACCAGGCCTGCCTGTAGGGCATGACGGGCATCAATGGCTTCGCCGCCGAGGACCATCTGCATGGCCAGCGGCTTGCCCACGGCGCGCAGCAGGCGCTGGGTGCCGCCAGCGCCGGGGATGATGCCGAGGTTGATTTCCGGTTGGCCGAAACGGGCGTCGCTGCCGGCGATGACGATGTCGGCGCACATCACCAGTTCGCAGCCGCCGCCCAGGGCAAAGCCGTTGACGGCGGCGATCAGCGGTTTGCCAAAGCCGGCGATGCGCTGCCAGTGGGCCACGCGTGGGTCGTTGAGGATGCCGACCAGATCGCGCTGGGCCATCTCGTTGATGTCGGCGCCAGCGGCGAAGGCCTTGCGACTGCCGGTGATGACCACGGCGCGGATCTCTGGATCCTGGTCGGCGGCGTCCAGTTCTGCGGCCAGCTCTTCCAGCAGCGCCGTGTTCAAGGCATTGAGGGCTTGCGGGCGGTGCAGGGTGATCAGACGGACGCCGTCCGCCGGGGCCTGCACGATGAGGTTGCTTGGCATGGGGATACCTCAGGCTGCACGTTCGGCGCCGGCTGGGGCCGGCTTTTCTTGGAATTGTTCGTGGTGCTGGTGCAAGTATATGTACAAAGCGATACGAAAAATCAACATTGAAATTGTAATTGCGTATCTGTATTTGAGGCGAGTGACGCTATCGCGGGGCAAGCCCGCTCCCACGCTGTCTCGCTGCTATAGCCATTTGTGGGAGCTAGCTTGCCCAGCAATTAGGTCATCACTGTCCTGAAGCTTTGTGAAGAAAGCGATACATCAGGTTGGCATTGACTAAGTGATTTGATCTGATACAGGATCATTTGGTCTTCTGAATCATATCGAGCCCCAGCCCATGCCCTGCTATCGCCTCGAAGGCCTCACCCCAGTGGTTCATCCCAGCGCCTATGTACACCCCAGCGCCGTGCTGATCGGCGACGTGCTGGTCGGCCCCAACTGCTACATCGGCCCTTTGGCCTCGTTGCGCGGCGATTTCGGGCGAATCATCCTGGAAGAGGGCGCGAACCTGCAGGACACCTGCGTGATGCACGGTTTCCCCGGCGGCGACACGCTGGTCGAGCGCAACGGCCATATTGGCCATGGCGCGGTGCTGCACGGCTGTCGGATAGGCGAGGACGCCCTGGTCGGCATGAACGCGGTGGTCATGGACGGCGCGCATATCGCCCCACGCTGCATCGTCGCCGCCACGGCCTTCGTCAAGGCGGGGTTCACCTGCCCGGAGCAAAGCCTGGTGGTTGGCGCGCCGGCCGAGGTCAAGCGCCCGCTCAGCGACCAGGAGCTGGCCTGGAAACAGCGCGGCACCGCCGAATACCACAGCCTGGCCCGGCGCTGCATGACCGCGCTGGTGGAGTGCCCGCCGCTGACCGCGCCCGAGGCGGACCGCCCACGCATGGGCGACTCCGGCTTCAGGCCCAAGGCCGAGGGCGGTGCATGAGCCTTGCGCGGTCGCGGCAGGCAGGTATAGTCGAGGCTTTAGCCGCGCCTCGTTCCCCCATGAGCAGCCTTGCCCCCCTGAATCACCTGATCACCCGTTTCCAGGAGCAGACGCCGATCCGCGCCAGCTCCCTGATCATCACCCTCTATGGCGATGCCATCGAACCCCATGGTGGCACGGTCTGGCTGGGCAGCCTGATCAACCTGCTGGAACCGATGGGCATCAATGAACGGCTGATCCGTACCTCGATCTTCCGCCTGACCAAGGAAGGCTGGCTGACCGCCGAGAAGGTCGGCCGGCGCAGCTACTACAGCCTTACCGGCACCGGCCGGCGGCGTTTCGAGAAAGCCTTCAAGCGCGTCTACAGCGCCAGCCTACCGGCCTGGAACGGCGCCTGGACCCTGGTGCTGCTGTCGCAACTCGACGCCGGCAAGCGCAAGGCCGTGCGCGAGGAACTCGAATGGCAGGGCTTTGGCGCCATGGGCACGAACCTGCTGGGCTGTCCGCGCACCGACCGTGCCGACCTCGCCGCGACCCTGCGCGAGCAGGACGCCGAGGACGACTGCATCGTCTTCGAAACCCACGCCCAGGAAGTGCTGGCCTCCAAGGCCCTGCGCGCCCAGGTACGGGAAAGCTGGAACATCGAGGAACTGGGCCAGCACTACAGCGAGTTCATCCGCCTGTTCCGCCCACTGTGGCAAGCCATGAAGGACCTCGAGGCGCCGAGCCCGCAGGACTGCTTCCTGGCGCGCACGCTGCTGATCCACGAATACCGCCGCCTGTTGTTGCGTGATCCGCAACTGCCGGACGAGTTGTTGCCGGGGGATTGGGAAGGGCGCGCGGCGCGGCAGCTGTGCCGCAACCTGTACCGGCTGGTGCAGGGCAGGGCGGAGGAGTTCCTGGCCAGCGCGCTGGAAACGGCGGATGGGCCGTTGCCGGATGCCAACGAGAGTTACTATCGGCGGTTTGGCGGGCTTGGCTGAGTGGAAGGAGCGGGCAAGCCCACTCCGGTAAAGAGGGCGTGCAAGTTGTCAGATGACAAAGAACCCATGGGTTCCGTCACGCCCCAACTGGTCCACCAACCCGAACTCCCAATCCAGATAACCCTGCATCGCCTCCCGCGGATTGTCGGTGCCCTCGTAGGGGCGGCGATAGCGATCGATGCGCGGCGCGCCCAGACGCTGCTCGCCTTGCTCAGTAGGCAGTCCCTCGGCGGTCCAGGCGCTATTGCCGCCTTCAAGCACGAACACCGGCGTGCCGCTCAGGGCCGCCACCTCCGGCGCGGCATAGCGCGCCAGTTGGCTCGAGCCACAAGTAAGGACAAAGCGCCGGGCTCCGGACAATGACGCCAGTAAGTCCTTCAGCTGGCTGCGCAGCGCCCACACCGCGCCGGGAATGTGCTGCCTGACATGGTTGGCGCTGGTGGTGAAGTCCAGCACCTGGGTACCCGGCTCCGATAGCCAGTCGGCGAGGCGGGCGGGGCTGATGGTCTCGGCCTGGGGCGGCGCCGGCACGGGCGCGACCCAGGCACCGGTTTGCGTGAAGTCGTCCGAGGACAGCCCCTCGAGCACCGCCACCTCCCAGCCCATCTGGGCCAGCCATGACGCGCTCATGTTGGCGCGCACGCCATCATCGTCCACCAGCACCAGGCGCGCGCCGCGCACACTGGCGACATGGTCGGTTTCCTGCACCAACTGGCCGCCGGGCGTGGAGCGGGCGCCGGGCAGGTGGCCGAGGGCAAACTCCTCGGGCGTGCGCACATCGAACAGGTAGGTGGTGCGCCGCGCTTCGGCCTGCCATTGGCGCAGGCCCGCCAGGTCGATGCGTGCCACACCGGCGCGGTCGGCCACCTGGCGGGCGCGCTGCGCGGCGCTGTCGCGGGTGGCGGCGGTCACGGCGCGGAAACGGCGCGACTGGCCTTGCTCCAGGGTTTGCCCGGCGAGGGTCCAGCCGATGGTGCCGTTGCGCAGGGCCGCCACCGGGTTGGGGACGCCGGCATTGACCAGCGACTGCGTGCCGATGATGCTGCGGGTGCGCCCTGCGCAGTTGACGATCACCCGGGTGGCCGGATCGGGGGCCAGCTCCGCCACGCGCAGCACCAGTTCGGCGCCGGGCACGCTGATGCCGCCGGGGATGCTCATGGTCTGGTATTCGTCGAAGCGGCGGGCATCCAGCACCACCACATCGGCGTTGGCGTCGAGCAGCGCCTTGACTTCTTCGGCAGCCAACGAGGGCGTATGGCGCTCGGCCTCCACCAGCTCGCCGAAGGCCTTGCTCGGTACGTTGACATCGCGGAACAACTCGCCGCCCGCTTCGCGCCAACCGGCCAGGCCGCCTTCGAGCAGCGCCACGTCGGTGTAGCCGAGGGCGAGCAGGCGCTGCGCGGCGGTCGACGCCAGGCCTTCGCCGTCGTCGTAGACGGTGATGGGCGTGTCGCGGCGCGGCACTCGGGCGTAGATCTCCAGCTCCAGGCGCGACAGCGGCACATTGGCGGCGAACAGCGGATGGGCCTGGGCGAACGGGTCTTCCTCGCGGACATCGAGCAAGGCCAGCTCCTGGCCGGCAAGGAGGGCGGTGCGGATGGCGTGGTAGCTGCGGTGGGTGGCCTGGCTCATGCGCGGTTCTCTTTCGACAGATCCCAGAGGTTGGGCAGGTGGTTGTTGGAATAGCCGGAAATGAAGGGCTTCTCTGCGCCCTCGGCGCTGTACACCGCACGCCGCACCGCGCCGATGTTGGCGCCGTAGACATGGATGCTGATGGAGGTGCGGTCGGCATGGGCGTTGCGTACCTGGTGCAGGTCACCGATGCGCGGCGACACCGCGATCACCTGGCCGGGGTCCAGCCGCTCGGCCGGTCCGTCCAGCTGCAGGGCACCGTGTGCCAAGGCATAACCCTGGCTGATCTCGCTGCCGCGCAGCATGCCGATCAGGCCCCAGGTGCGATGGTCGTGCACCGGCGTTTCCTGGCCCGGCCCCCAGACGAAACTGACGATGGAAAACCGCTGATTGGAATCGGCGTGCAGCAGGTACTGCTGGTAGCGCTCCGGGCTGGGGCGGGCGTAGTCGTCCGGCAGCCAGTCGTCGACACTGACCAGGTCGCGCAGCAGCCGCGCGCCATGGTCGAGCAGGCGCGGCTCGTCCGGTGCCTGGGCGAGGAGGTCGGCCAGTTCGCCGATGAAGCCGCGTAGCCGTCCGAGGTTGGGCGTTTGAGACATGGGGTCCCTCGATGTCCGTCAGGTGAGGCAGCGCCGGGCGCTACCGTGGCGAGGGAAAAGGTATTATTCTTGCTGCGTATTTTTCCAGACATTTATTATGCGAATTAAGAATGAAGATAGATGATATCGATGCATTCGTGGCCGTCATCCGCAGCCAGTCCATCAGCCAGGCGGCCGAGTCGCTGCGCCTGACCCAGCCGGCCATCACCCGTCGGGTGCAGAACTTCGAGGAGGCCTTGGGCGTCAGCCTGCTGGACCGCAACACCAAACCGCTGAAACCCACGCCCATGGGCATGCGCGTCTACGAGCAGTGCCGGGCGGTGCTGCGCGAGATGGACGCGCTACGCGAGCTGGTGCTCAGCGACTCCTCGCCCAGCGGCGCACTGCGCCTGGGGGTGCCGCAGACCGTCGGCGACGTGGTGCTGCTCGATGCCCTGAGCCAGCTCAAGGCGCTGTACCCCGACCTGCAGACCCAGGTGGCCACCGGCTGGGGCAGCCATCTGCTGGGCAAGATGGAGAACGGCGAGCTGGACGCCGTGGCGGCGCTGTTCCCGGCCGGCAAGGTGTTCCCCGAGGGCATCGTCGGCCGCTCGCTGGCGCGCATGGACCTGGTGGTGGTGGCTGCCCGTGGCGAGGTGGGCAAGCGCAGTTGCAAGCTTGCCGATTGCTACCAGCGCGGCTGGGTGCTCAACCCCGACGGCTGCGGCTTCCGTGCCGGCCTGCAGCGGGCGCTGAACGACGAAGGGCTGTCGCTGCGGATCAACCTGGAGACCTTCGGTACCGAGCTGCAGTTGGGCTTGATCGCCAATGGCCTGGGCTTTGGCCTGGTGCCACGGCCGTTGCTGGACAACAGCCGTCACCGCGAGCGCCTGGAGGTTGTGCAGGTGAGCGACTTCAAGCCGGTGATCGACCTGTGGCTGATCCATCCGCGTTTTCTCGGCAACCTGCAGGCGCCGGTGGCGTTGTTTGGCGAGACGGTGGCGCAGCGGGTGGCAAATCAGCTGTAAGGCCGATCGCAGCTGATACCTAGAGGTTAAAATTATTGCATGTAAGAAGTGCCTATAAATGCATATTTTGTATATTAGGTTAGAAGCAGATCGAATTTCACGGCACTTTTTAAGGTCGATAGCATAAGGATCAAGCCAGGCACCGGCGGGCTTGATCGACACTCCCGCCAGGGCCAGCAATCAATGGAACGGCCTTGAGCGAGGAGATGGAATGTCCCGGCACAGCAACACCCTGGTACCCATCACGGCCCTGCTGCGCTGGCAGGGCTTTCGCAACCTGGGCCTACGCTTGGTCAGCCCGTTGCTGCTGCTGGCGGCCTGGGAGCTTGCCTCGCGCAGCGGCCTGCTGCCGCCGCGAATCATCGCCGCGCCCAGCGCCATCGGCGACACCCTGTGGCAGATGATCGCCAGCGGCGAGCTGGCCGGCCATTTGTGGGTTTCCCTCAAGCGCGCCCTGAGCGGCCTGGCCATCGGTGTCAGCGTGGGCACTCTGCTGGCCTTGCTCGCAGGCCTTTCACGACGCGGCGAGCTGGCCATCGACTCGCCGGTGCAGATGTTGCGCACCTTGCCGTTCCTGGCCATCGTGCCGCTGTTCATCCTGTGGTTCGGCGTGGGCGAGACGCCCAAGATCGCCCTGATTGCCCTGGGCACCACCTTCCCGGTGTACCTCACCCTGTTTTCCGGCATCCGCGGCGTCGACCCCAAGCTGGTGGAGGCCGGGCGGCTGTTCGGCCTGGGCCGCCTGGGGCTGGTCTGGCATGTGATCCTGCCCGGCGCGCTGCCGGCGTTCTTCGTCGGCCTGCGCTACGCCTTCGGCATCAGCTGGCTGGGCCTGGTGGTGGTCGAGCAGATCAACGCCAGTGCGGGCCTGGGCTACCTGGTCAACGATGCCCGCGACTTCATGCGCACCGATGTCATCGTCATCTGCCTGATCGTCTACAGCGTGCTGGGCCTGTCCATCGACGCCCTGGTGCGCCTGCTCGAACGCCTGGCCCTGGCCTGGCGCCCCACCTTCGTAAGGAACTGACCATGGAAGTCGCACTGCAACGCCTGCGCCCCCCGGTGCGGGTGCGCGGGCTCACGCGCAGGTTCTTGGGCCACACGGTGCTCGACGGCCTGGACCTGGACCTGGCGCCCGGTGAATTCGTTGCCTTGCTCGGCCGCAGCGGCTCGGGCAAGACCACCCTGCTGCGGGCGCTGGCCGGGCTCGACCGGGTGGAGGCGGGCAGCCTGGAGGTGCCCGGCGCCCATGCGGCGGTGTTCCAGGAGCCACGGCTGATGCCCTGGAAGCGGGCCTGGCGCAATGTCGTCCTGGGCCTGAGGGGCGCCGAGCCGAAAGCGCGCGCCCTGGCGGCGCTGCGAGAGGTGGGCCTGGCGCACCGCACCGAGGCCTGGCCGGGCACGCTGTCCGGTGGCGAGGCCCAGCGCGTGGCCCTGGCCCGGGCATTGGTGCGCGAGCCGCAACTGCTGCTGCTCGACGAGCCGTTCGCCGCGCTGGATGCCTTGACCCGCATCCGCATGCACCAGCTGATCCTCGAACTGTGGCGCACCCATCAGCCGTCGGTGCTGCTGGTCACCCACGATGTCGACGAGGCCCTGCTGCTGGCGGACCGCGTGGTGGTGCTGGACGCCGGGCGCATCGCCGAGCAGCTCCCGATCCGCCTGCCGCGCCACCGCGAGGTGGCCAGCCGTGGCTTCCAGGAACTGCGCCAACACCTGCTGGCCCTGCTCGGCGTCGAAGCGCCCGCGGCCAGCCATGCCCACACCCTCGCACGGACCGCCCAACGATGAGCCTTGACCTGCACAGCGCCACCCAGACGCCCGACCTCGACTCACCGGCCTTCGCCGACCTGCTGGCCGGCCTGAGCGACGAATTTGCCGCCAGCGCCGCCGAGCACGATCGTCAGGGAAGCTTCCCCCACGCCAACCTGCGTCGCCTGCACGAACACGGCCTGCTGGCCCTGACCGTGCCGCGCCGCCTGGGCGGTGGCGACGCAACGCTGGCCCAGGCCCGGCGGGTGATCGCCGCCGTGGCCCGGGGCGAGCCGTCCACCGCCCTGGTGCTGGTGATGCAGTACCTGCAGCACGCCCGCCTGCAGCACAACCAGGCCTGGCCCGAGCACCTGCGCCTGCGCCTGGCCCGCGAGGCGGTAACCGACGGCGCGCTGGTCAACGCCCTGCGCGTCGAGCCGGAGCTGGGCACCCCGGCCCGGGGCGGCCTGCCGGGCACCGTCGCCCGGCGCGTGGCCGAGGGGTGGCGGATCAGCGGGCGCAAGATCTACTCCACCGGCATCCCCGGGCTGACTTGGCTGGCGGTGTGGGCGCGCAGCGACGAGGCCGAGCCGCGGGTAGGCACCTGGCTGGTGCACCGCGACACGCCGGGCATTCGCATCGAGGAAACCTGGGACCACCTGGGCATGCGTGCCACCTGCAGCCACGATGTGATTTTCGATGATGTACTGGTGCCCGTCGAACAGGCTGTGGATGTCCTGCCGGCGCACCAGCCACGCCCATCCGAGCTCGACCACAACGGCGTGCTGTGGCTGGCCGTGCTGCTGTCGAGCATCTACGACGGCGTTGCCCGCGCCGCCCGCGACTGGCTGGTAGGCTGGCTGGCCGGGCGCACGCCGGCCAACCTCGGCGCGCCGCTGTCGAGCCTGCCGCGCTTCCAGGAACTGGTGGGCCGTATCGATTCCTTGCTGCTGTCCAACCGGGTGTTGCTCGACGCCGCCGCCGAAGGGCGCATCCCGGCAAGCGAGGCCACCCAGGTCAAGTACCTGGTCACCACCCAGGCCATCAGCGCCGTCGAGCTGGGCGTGGAGGCCATCGGCAACCCGGCGCTGGCCCGGGGCAACCCGCTCGAGCGGCATTACCGCGACGTGCTGTGCAGCCGTATCCACACGCCGCAGAACGACGCGGTGCTCGGCGCCGCCGGCCGCGCGGCATTCGCCTTGCCCAGCCGTGGCGGCCAGGCATGAGCGGCGTGCGTATCGCCAGCCAGCTGGATGCGCGGTTCAACGCGTTTCTGGCTGCCGTCGTGCCGGGCGTGGAGATCCTGGCGCTGCCCAGGGGCGTGCCCCATGGGCTGCCGGAGGATATTCGGGTCTTGCTGGCCGCGCCCGACCCTGGCCTGCGTGACGCCGCCGCGCCGCCCTCGGGCTGGCCGTTCGGGCTCGGCTTCGTGCAACTGGTCAGCTCCGGCACCGACTACTTTCCCGACTGGTTGCTCGAGCCGCTGCCCGTGGCCAGTGCTCGCGGGGTAACGGCGGACACCCTGGCCGAATTCGCCCTGGCGGCGATGTTCGCCGCCGCCAAGCAACTGCCTCACCTATGGATCGACGAGCCCGGGCAATGGCAACCACGTCCGCTGGCCTCGCTGGCCGGCAGCACCTTGGGGATCTACGGTTTCGGGCGGATCGGCCAGGCCCTGGCGCGCAAGGCCCTGGCGCTGGATATCGAAGTGATCGCCCTGCGCCGCTCGGCCAGGCCGTTCGAGGTGGCCGGTGTGCGGGGCGTGGCCAGCGTCGAGGAACTGTTCGCCCGCGCCGATCACCTGGTGCTGGCGGCACCGGCCGACCCGTCGACCCGGCATGTGGTCGATCGGCGCAGCCTTGCCCAAGCCAAGCCTGGCCTGCACCTGATCAATATCGCCCGTGGCGCACTGGTCGACCAGGACGCCTTGCTCGAGGCCCTGGACAGCGGCCAAGTAGGCCTGGCCAGTCTCGATGTCACCGAGCCCGAGCCGCTGCCGGCCGGGCACCGGCTGTACAGCCACCCCAAGGTCCGGCTGAGCCCCCACACCTCGGCCAACACGCCGCAGGTATACCGCAACCTTGCCGCGCTGCTGGCGCGCAACCTCGATCATTTCCGTAGCGGACGACCGCTGGAGAACTTGCTGGCCCAAGGAGAGACCGCATGAGCGCCAGGCTGAGCCGCCTACCCACCGCCTATTCATTGCCCCGCGACGGCCATACCGTGCATCGCTGGCAGGACCCGCCCCAGCAACCGACCCACGAGGCCGAGCGACGCTTGCGCAAGCAGCGCCTGGCCGGCTCGTTCCGCCTGTTCGCCCGGCACGGCTTCGACATGGGCGGCGCCGGCCATATCACCGTGCGCGACCCGCAGTACACCGATCACTTCTGGGTCAATCCGGTGGGTGTGTACTTCGGCCATATCCGCGTCAGCGACCTGCTGCTGGTGAATCCTCGGGGTGAGATCGTCGAAGGGCAGGGCGCGTTGAACCTGGCCGCCTTCGCCATCCATGCGGCGCTGCACGAGGCGCGCCCGGATGTGGTGGCCGCCGCCCATGCCCATTCGTTGTACGGCAAGGCGTGGTCGAGCCTGGGGCGCCTGCTCGACCCGCTGACCCAGGACGCCTGCGCCTTTCATGGCAAGCACGCGCTGTTCGACAACTTCACCGGGGTGGTGCTGGAGGCCAGCGAGGGGGCGCGCATCGCCGCCACCCTGGGGCCGGACAAGGTCGCGCTGATCCTGCAGAACCATGGGCTGCTCACCGTCGGGCGCACGGTGGAAGCGGCAGTATGGCGCTTCATCGCCCTGGACAACGCCGCCCATGCGCAACTGCTGGCCGAGGCCGCCGGCACGCCGCGGCCGATCCCGGCGGCGGTGGCCGAGCACACTGCGCGCCAGGTCGGTACCGAGTTCGGCGGCTGGTTCAGCTTCCAGCCGTACTGGGACCGCCTGCTGCGCGACGAACCTGACTTTCTCGACTGAGTGCAAGGAGGCGCCATGAATCGCCGTCGTTTTCTGCAGTACAGCGCCCTGGGCGGGCTCGCCTGCGCGCTGCCCGGCGCCTTTGCCCGCGACTGGCAGGGGTTGACCCTGGGCGTGGCCACCTATAAGGGCGCCGCGCCGACCTTCTTCGAGGAGGCTGGCATCGAGCGCCCGCCCTACGCGGTGAAGTACGCCGAGTTCAACGGCGGCAACCTCGGCTTCGAAGCGTTGATCAGCGGCACCCTGGACCTGGCGCCGATGAGCGAGATTCCGCCGATCTTCGGCATTCGCAACCAGGCGCCGGTCAGGCTTATCGCCGTGCTGACCGGCGACGTCAACAACCAGGCCTTCGTCGTGCCCAAGGGCTCTACCATGCAGTCGCTGGCCGAGCTGCCGGGCAAGCGCGTGGGTTATATCCGGTCGACGTCCTCGCACTACATGCTGCTGCGCGCCCTCAAGGACCAGGGCTTGACCCTGGCGGACATCCAGCCCCTGGCGCTGACACCCCAGAATGGTTTCGCGGCGTTCCAGAACGGCAACCTGGATGTCTGGGTGACCTTCGGCTATTTCATCCAGCTGGCCGAGCTGCGCAGCGGGGCGCGGGTGCTGCGCACCGGGCAGGGCTACCTGTCGGGCAACTATGTGATTGCCGCCAACCAGCGAGCGATCGAGGACCCGCGCAAACGCGCGGCGATCGAGGACTACGTGCGCCGCGAGTACCGCAGCTGGCAATGGGTGCAGCACCATCCGGAGGCCTGGGCTGCGCGTTGCGAGCAGGTGCTGGGCATTCCCCGGGAAGTGTTCATCGCCCAGTACAAGGCCCAGAGCGGGCCGAGGGTGCTGCAGGCGGTGGACGATGCCGCGGTGCGTTCGCAGCAGGACGTGGCCGACACCTTCTACGCCGCCGGCGTGCTGCCCCAGCGCCTGGATGTGGCGCCGTTGTGGGATCGGAGTTTCAGCTGGACTTCGTGATTAACGCGGCCCCCCTGTAGAAGCGGCGTTGTGCCGCGAAAGGGCTGCAGAGCAGCCCCGTCGATCTTTGCGACAACGCCAAAATCCTGGGGCCGCTTTGCGGCCCTTTCGCGGCACAAGGCCGCTCCTACAGGGACCGCGCCTGGCAATAAGGAATTCTATGCCTCGCTCAACTCGATATGTCTGGGTGGCGTTGATGCTCGCCTGCGGCTGCGCACAGGCCGAAGTCCGCGCCCTTCACGAACGCCTGATCGTCCTCGACAGCCACCTGGACACGCCCATGCAACTGGCCCGGCCCGGCTGGGACATCGGCCAGCGCCACAGCTATGCCGACGACCTGTCCCAGGTCGACCTGCCGCGCATGCGCGACGGCGGCCTGGACGGCGGCTTCTTCGCCATCTTCACCCCCCAGGGGCCGCTCACGCCCGAGGGCCGCACCCTGGCCAGCGAGCATGGCCTGGCGGTGATCACCCGGATCCGCGACATGGTCGCCGCCCGGCCGGACGCATTCGCCTTGGCCACGCGGGCGCAGGAGGTGCCGGCGATCGTCGCCTCCGGCCGCCGGGTGGTGCTGATCAGCATGGAGAATGCCGAACCGCTGGCGGCCGACCCCGGCCGGCTGGCCACCTACCACCGCCTGGGCCTGCGCATGCTCGGCCTGGTACATGCGCAGAACAACGACTTCGCCGACTCGGCCACTGCGTTGCCACACTGGCATGGCTTGAGCCCGGCTGGCCGCGAACTGGTGCAGGCGGCCAACCGCCTGGGAATCCTCATTGATGTGTCCCATGCCTCCGATGCGGTGTTCGACCAGGTGCTGGCGTTGTCCAGCGCCCCGGTGATCGCCTCGCATTCCGGCGCCCGGGCCATCGGCCCGCATCCGCGCAATCTCGATGACGAACGATTGCGCCGGCTTGCCGCCAGGGGCGGGGTGGTGCAGGTCAGCACCTACGCCAGCGATCTGGTGCCGCGTGCGCTGAACCCGGAACGGGACAAGGCCCTGGCGCCGCTGTACCGGGAGTTCCGTCTGGCGGCCAGCCTGCCGCCGGCGCAGGTGGCGGACCTGGCCCGGCGCATACGCGAGTCCGAGGCCCGGTATCCATTGCCGGCGACCAGCCTGGACGACTTCATGCGTCATCTGCTGCACATCCTCGACGTGGTTGGCCCACGGCATGTCGGCATCGGCGCGGACTGGGATGGCGGTGGTGGGGTGGAGGGGCTGCGTGATGTCAGCCAGTTGTCGCAGATCAACGCGCGGTTGCTGGCGGCGGGGTACAGCGAGCAGGACCTGGGGGATATCTGGGGTGGGAACCTGTTGCGGTTGATGGGGGAAGCGCAGGCTGCTCATTGAGTAACGCGCTCACATGGACCAAAACCACGTTGTTTGATTTAGCTGGGGCAGCGTGGGAACGGGCTTGCCCCGCGATTCGGTGGCACCGGCTTCGCCAGTGATCGCGGGGCAAGCCCGCTCCCACGATAGAGTCCCACAGAAATAGAGCAGGTGTTTCAAGATAATTATGCATTCTGTGCAGCATGCAAAGGTTAAGACATTACACATTTTAATATTTGCATATGCTCAAAATGTATTTCTCTTAGCTCATCCCGCTCTCTAGGATGGCTCCACATAGAGCGTTTTCGTAGCATGAAAACATCAGGCCATAACCGAAAGCGATAACCGTGGACCAGGGAGAGTGCCCGCGATGCCATTGACCAGACGCCAGCTCATTGCCCGTATCGGTATGGTCGGTGGCCTGCAAGCCGCCACGGCGGCCCTGGGGTTGTTCGGGTCGCTGGGCCCGGCGCGGGCCAGCCAGGAGAACTACGCCCAGCTGCCGCTGGCCCGTGTCGGGCAGGGCGCCAGTGTCACCGTGGTCGGCGCTGGCATCGGCGGGCTGGTGGCGGCCCACGAGCTGCGCAAGGCCGGCTTTGCCGTCACCCTGCTGGAGGCCCGCGAGCGAGTCGGCGGGCGTAACTGGACCGTGCGCCGGGGTGACCGGGTCGCGTTCACCGACGGCAGCGTGCAGACCGCTGAATTCGACGATGGCTTCTACCTCAACGCCGGCCCTGGCCGGCTGCCCAGCCATCACCAGCTGATGCTCGGCTACTGCCGCGAGCTGGGGGTGGAGCTGGAGGTGCTGGTCAACACCAGCCGCAACGCCCTGGTGCGCCCCGACCTCGACCAGCCACCGATGCAGATCCGCCAGGCAGTCAACGACAGCCGCGGGCACCTGGCCGAACTGCTGGCCAAGGCCGTCGACCGCCAGGCCTTGGACCAGGAGCTGAGCCTGGACGACCGGCGCAACCTGCTGGGCTTCCTGCGTACCTGGGGCGACCTGTCGGAGAAGCTTGAGTACCTGGGCTCGGCGCGCTCGGGCTACAAGGTCTGGCCCGGCGCCGGCGACCAGCAAGCGTTGCGCAACGACCCGCTGCCCCTGCGCACCTTGCTCAACCCGGCGCTGGGCACGGCGCTGATGATCGACGAGTACCCGGAATTCTCGCCAACCATGTTCCAGCCGGTGGGCGGCATGGACCGCATTCCCCTGGCGTTCCAGCGTCACCTGCAGGATATCCTGCGCCTGGGGGCCGAGGTGCGCTCGATTCGCAACTTCGACGACCGGGTGGAGATCGGCTACCAGCAGCATGGCCAGCCACGGCGCATCACCAGCGACTATGCGGTGATCGCCTTGCCGCTGCCGCTGCTGGCCAGGCTCGACAGCAACTTCAGCGCCCCGGTGCGCCAGGCCATCGCTGCCGTGCAGTTCGGCCATGCCAACAAGGTGGCCTGGCAGTCCCGGCGCTTCTGGGAGACCGACTACCAGATCTACGGCGGCCTGTCGTTCATCAACCAGGCGTCGTCCGGCCTGTGGTACCCCAGCGGCGGTTTCAACCAGGCCGAGGGTATTCTCGTCGCCGCCTACAACAACGGCGAGACCGCCCGCCAGTTTGCCGACAAGTCGGTCGCCGAGCAGATCGCCCTGTCGCGCCAGGCCGTGGAACTGCTGCACCCCGGGCACGGCCACGAACTGCGCAAGCCATTGGTGGTGGACTGGGGGCGCATACCTCACAGCCTCGGGCCGTGGATCAGCCACCCGCTGGCCGACGCCGACTACGACCTGCTCAACCAGGCCCAGGGCCGGGTGCACCTGACCAGCGACGCCCTGGCCCACAGCGGCATCGGTATCTGGCAGGAAACCGCCGCCGGCGCCGCCCGGCGGGTAGTGCGCAACCTGTGCGAGCGTGCCCAAGCCACCTCGCAGACTCGGCAGACCGCCTGAGCAATACACAACTAAAACCATCTGCCAGGTAGCGGACCTCCGAGGCTGGCGCCTACACATCAGTGGAGCTTCGCCATGCCTTTCAAGCACGCCCTTCTGGGGTTGGGGGTCCTGTTCGCCGCGGCCAGCCAGGCCGCCGATATCGAGCGCGTCCCCTCGACCTATCCCAACTCGCCGATCTTGCAGTCGGCGACCCTGCCGCCGGGCACGGCGCTGACCTTCGTCTCGGGCATCCTGCCCGATCCGGCCGACCCCAAGGCAGCCAAGGACGAGCTGCGCGCCAGCGGCGACACCGAGGCGCAGACCGTGGCGGTGCTGCGCAAGGTCGAGGCCGCCCTGGCCCCGCGCGGACTGGGCCTGGGCGACGTGGTGCAACTGCGGGTGTACCTGGTGGGCGACCCGAGATTGCAGGGGCGCATGGATTTCGATGGCCTGCAGCGCGGCTTCCGCCAGTTCTTCGGCAGCGAGCGCCAGCCGTTGAAGCCGACCCGCACCACGGTGCAGGTGGCCGGGCTGGTGTTGCCCGGCGCCCTGATCGAAGTCGAGGCGGTCGCCGCCAAGGCCCGTTGAGCCCCCGAACCCGAGCGCGGCGGTCGGACCATGGCCGCCACAAGGAATTTCCGCAGATGCCCAAGACCTTCAAGCTTTCCCCCGTGGCCACCGCCCTGGCCCTGAGCCTGGCCGGCGAGGCCATCGCCGCCGAAGACCCGGCGCTGTCCACCGTGGTGGTGACCGGCGTGCGCGGCAGCCAGCAGCGTACCGTGACCGACAGCCCGGTGCCGGTGGACGTGATCTCCGGCGAACAGTTGCGCACCAGCGGCCAGAACGGCCTCAAGGACATGCTCACGCGCCTGCTGCCCTCGTTCAACGCGCCGACCATCAACGGTGGCGGCACCGCCTTCCTGGTGCGCGGCATCAGCATGCGCGGGCTGGGTGGCGACCAGGTGCTGATCCTGGTCAACGGCAAGCGCCGGCACAACACGGCGATGATCAACAACAATGCCCGGGTCGGCACCGCTGCGGTGCCGGTGGACCTGGACCTGATTCCCACCGCGGCGATCGAGCGCATCGAGGTGCTGCGCGACGGCGCGGCGGCGCAGTACGGCTCCGACGCCATCGCCGGGGTGATCAACATCATCCTCAAGCAGGACGCCGAGGGCATCACCTCCGACAGTTCGGTCGGCCAGTACTACGCCGGCGACGGCACCAGCGGCCATGAGGCCGCCAACGCCGGCTTCGGACTGGGCGACGGCGGCTTCCTCAACCTGTCGTTCGACGCCAAGGTGCAGGAGCCCTACGACCGCGCCGGCGCGGTGCGCGGCAACTTCACCACCCTGGCCAACGGCCAGCCCGACCCGCGCCTGACAGAGCGCCACGGCTGGGGCGAGGAATACGGCCTGGGTCGCGACCGCACCTACAGCGGCGCCTACAACCTGGAGCTGCCCCTGGGCGAGGAACTGAAGCTGTATTCGTTCTCCACCCTCAGCTACCGCGACGGCAAGAAGGTCCTCGGCCACCGCGCACCCACCGACATCACCGCGACCAATTGGCTGGCGAACCCACCGTATCCGAAAGGCGGCCAGGCCACCCGTGAAGTGGAGGAGACCGACTACCAGATGCTCGCCGGCCTCAAGGGCCTGGCCGCCAACTGGGATTGGGACCTGTCGACCACCTATGGCCGCGACAAGGCCAAGCTGTACACCGACAACAACCTCAACCTGTCCAACGACCCGCTGCTGAGCCAGCGGCGCTTTCACCTGACCGACGAGATCTTCGACCAGTGGACCACCAACCTGGACTTCAGCCGGGCCCTGGACATCGGCTGGAGCAGCCCGCTGGAGACCTCGTTTGGCGTCGAGTACCGCTGGGAGAAGTACGAGCTTACCGAAGGTGAGCCCAACTCCTACAACTACGGCGACTATGTGATCCCCAGCGGCCCGCTGGCCGGCCGGCGTCCGGACCCTGGCCTGTTCTCGGTCAACGGCACCACCCCGGAGGACGCCGGGCAGATGATCCGCCACAGCGGCGCGGCCTATGTCGACTTCGGTATTAACCTCACACCGCAGTGGTACAGCGCCTTCGCCCTGCGCTACGAGCGCTACAACCAGGAGGTCGGCGAGACCGTCAGCGGCAAGTTCACCACCCGCTACGAGTTCGCCCCCGGCTATGCGGTCAGGGCCGCGGTGAGCAATGGCTTCCGTGCGCCGTCACTGGCGCAGAACGTGTTTTCCTCGACCAGTTCGGTGACCATTTTCGGCGCCGGCGGCAACACCAGCACGGCGCGCACCAAGCAGATGCGCCCCGGCTCGCCCGAGGCCATCGCCCTTGGCGCCCAGACCCTGGAGCCGGAAAAGTCGCGTAACTACAGCCTGGGCTTCACCGCCGAACCCACCGACCGCCTGCGCCTGACCGCCGACTTCTACCTGATCGACATCGACGATCGCATCCTGCAGACCGGCGTGCTCACCGGCCCCGCAGTGTCGCGCATCCTGGTGGCCAACGGCCTGTCTCCGGACCTGTCTGGGCAGTATTTCGCCAACGCCGCCGACACCCGCACCAAGGGCGTCGACCTGGTGGCCGAGTACCGCCAGCCGCTGGCCGAGTACGGCACCGTGCGCTGGAGCCTGGCCTACAACCACAACAAGACCAGCATCCGCGACCTGGCCGACACCCCGGCGAGCCTGTCGAGCCTGGGGGCGGGCTACGTGCTGTTCGACCGCCAGCAGCAGATCGACCTGACCAAGGCCACGCCCAAGGACAAGTGGATCCTCAACAGCAACTACAAGGTCGACGACTGGACGGTGAACCTGACCCTGACCCGCTACGGCGAGTACACCGAAGGCTCGAACATCCCGGCCAACGACCGTACCTACGGCGCCAAGTGGATCACCGATATCGACGTGGCCTATGACCTGACCCAGAACATCACGGTGGCACTGGGCGCCAACAACCTGTTCGACAAGTACCCGGACAAGATCGGCATCGTGCCCTGGGCCGGGACCTACGAGTACGGGATGTTCTCGCCTTACGGACTGGGTGGGGGGTACTACTACGGCCGTGTGAGTCTGGCGTTCTGATGAATCATTTATTCAAGGGGCGTTACATCCTGACGGGGTTGCTGTGCCTGATGCTGGGCGTGTCACACGCCGACGAAACCCTGCGCGTCTCCAGCCAGAAGAACTCGCTGCAGGTGCTGCTGCAGGCCGCCGGCGAGCTCGATGATGTGCCATACCCCCTGGAGTTCGCCGCCTTCGGCGCCGCCGCGCCCACTGCCGAGGCCCTGGCGGCCGGCGCGGTGGATATCGGCACCCTGGGCACCGCGCCGTTCGTGTTCGCCACGGCGGCCGGCGCCGGGCTCAAGACCGTCGGGGTGGTGCGCCTGCAAGTCACGCCCACGGCGGTGGCGATCGTCGTGCCCGAAGCGTCGCCCCTGACCGACGCGACGTCGCTGGTAGGCCGGCGCATCACCACCACCCGCGGCTCCATCGGCCATTACCTGGCGCTGGCCGCATTGCGCGCCAGCGGCCACAACGGCCGCGACGCCACGTTCGTGTTCCTCCAGCCAGGCGAGTCGCGCAGCCTGCTGGCCAACGGCGGCGCCGATGCCTGGGCCACCTGGGATCCATACACCAGCATGGTCCAGCTCGAAGGCGGCACGCGGGTACTGGTCAGCGGCGAAGGTTTGTTCGCCGGCAACATGCTGCTGGTGGCCAACCCTGCGGCCATCCGTGACAAGCCGGCGCAACTGCGGGATTTCCTGCATCGGGTCGGCCGCGCCTGGGACTGGGCCAATGCTCATGTCGAGCAGTTCTCGGCGATCCAGGCCCGCCAGAGCGGGCTGCCACTGGAAGTGCACCTGCGCTCGAACCGCTATTCACAGCCACGCCGGGTCGCGGTGGATGACGCCCTGGTCAGGGATCTGGCCGACACCGCCCGGCTGTACCGGGACGAGGGAGTGATCGGCCCGGGTTTCGTTGCCGAACAACAGGTCGACAGGCAGTTCAATGAGGCACCGGAAGTTCAGTGAAAGTTACCCGATGTGCGTGATGAAAGTTGTCATTTTTATAATGTTCATGCGCATTTCTGATAATGGCTGAAGTTGCTCTGTAATATTTTGACAAAAGTTTTGACGCTAGAGAAAAACGATATTTCACAAGTGCTTGCTGCTTGTTGATGATGGCCTGGCGACCATCGGATGTCGCCGGTTATTCGCCCATCACAGGTGCAGTCAAACCGTTCAGGAATACGCGAGGGAGTGTTCATGCTGACGATTACCACGGTCGAGGAGTTGACCGCCGCACAGTTAGACGATGTGATTCACGCCCGTACACTGGGCATCCTGATCAAAGGTTTCGCACCCGCCGATACCGTGGCCCTGGCCCTGGAGCGCCTGAGCCATCACGAACTGCGTGGCGCGTTCAGCGAGCAGACCGAGTTCGTGCGCCTGGGCAAGGCCTATATCGAGATCAGGGACGAGGCCAGCCGCGCCGAGTACCACGGCCAGGCCATCGGCAACATCCGCAAGATCCGCAGCGCCTTCGGCCCGCTGGCGTCGCCCATCGATCACCTGCGCCTGCTGCTCGACGAGGTCTGGCCCAAAGGGGCTCGGCTGCTGGATGTGAACGGGCAGAAGTGCTTCGTCGGCATTGCCCGCTTCCAGGGCAACAATGTCGACCTCACGCCGCATACCGACGACCTGGCGCGCAACGCCCCGGCCGACCACCAGCCGCGGCTGCTCACCCAGCTGTCGACCAACATCTACCTGCAGATCCCCGAGGACGGCGGCGAGCTGGAGATCTGGAACCTGCACCCCGACGAGGCCGAATACCAGCGCCTGCGTGGCCAGCGCGCCTACGGCATCGAGCGACACCTGCTGCCGCCGCCGGACCTGGTGGTCAAGCCCGAGCCGGGCGACCTGATCTTCCTCAACCCGCGGCTGATCCACGCGGTGCGCCCTTCGGCCACCAGCACGCGGGTCACCCTCGGCGTATTCATCGGTTATTTCGGCGACGACCAGCCTTTGGCCTACTGGAGCTAAGCGACATGAGCAATGTGGAAGCGATCAACCTCAAAGCCTATTTCAACAAGGGTGGCGAAGAGCTGGACTTCACCGGCAAGCGTTGCGTGCTGGCGGTCAGCGTGGGCCAGGAATACCACGAGGAGCACAAGCTCAGCTCCACCGTGCACCTGATCAACAAGTCCGGCTTCAGCCAGGTGAAAGTGGTGGTGGCCGACACCCTGCAGCGCCACAACAAACACGGCAAGTCGCCGGGCGAGGCGCTGTCGGCGTCGATCCGCGACGGCGACGCGTGGCTGGCGCGCAACCGCAAGTACCTGGCCGGGCTCGAGGCGCCGGTGCGCATTAGCCGCTGGAACCAGGAGCTGGCCTCGGACCGCTACGCCGAACTGCGCCAGCAGGTGAACCAGCTGTACCGCGACAGCGAGGACCTGCGCGGCGCCATCGAGGCGACCATCGGCGTGTTCATCGAGCGTTTGCGATTGCGCGACCCCGAGGCGGACCTGGAGCGCGCTGCCGCCCAATGCCGCGAGTACATCCTCGAGGAAGTGCCGATCATCCTGCCCCAATGGGCCGAGGAGGGGTACGACTACGTGATCTATCCGCAACAGATGACCGATGCCATGGCCACCGCCCGGCGCCTGCTGGTCGAGCCGCACGCGCCGGAGCGGGTGCACTGGCTGCCATTGAAGTTCAAGAAGCGCGGCATCCCGATTCCCTTCACCCTGCCAGGGGCGGTGCACCCGGCCTGGGCCGCCAGCGCCATCGCCATCTGAATCGCTGCAACCCCGGCCCCACGCCACACGGACGACGGCCTTCATACTGAAATCCGGAACAGGAGTTTGCATGGGCGTTTTTGCGCAACAGCAACGCAAATGGTGGGCTTTGCTCGGCGTGAGCATCGCCAGTTTTCTCGGCTGCGTCGACTTCACCATCGTCAACACCGCGCTGCCGGCACTGCAGGCTGACCTCGGCGCTTCGGTGGACAGCCTGCAGTGGGTGATCAACGGCTTCATCCTGGCGCTGTCCAGCGCCATGGTGCTGGTCGGCCGGCTGGCCGACCTGAAAGGGCGCCGACGGGTGCTGAACATCGGGCTGGGTGTGTTCGGGCTGGCCTCGCTGGCGGCGGGGCTGGCCAGCGGCATCGATACTCTGGTGGCCGCCCGGGTCGCCCAGGGCCTGGCCTGCGCGGTGCTGTACACCGCGTCGGGGGCGATCGTCGCGGCCACCTTCTCCAGCGAGGAACAGGGCAAGGCGTTCGGTGTGCTGTTCGGCGTCAACGGCATCGGCCTGGCCGTAGGGCCGGTGCTGGGCGGGCTGATCACCAGCGCCTTCGGCTGGCAGTGGATCTTCCTGGTCAACGTGCCGTTCGTGCTGTTGAGCCTGGCGATCATCGCCGTGGCGGCGGACGAGTCGCGGGCTAGCGAGGATCGCGCGCGGCCCGACTGGCTGGGTGCGGTGCTGTTGCTGGTGGGCTTGCCGAGCCTCGTGCTGGTCATCGTCCAGGGCGCCGCCTGGGGCTGGGCTTCGGCCACTACCCTGGGCCTGCTGACGCTGGCGTTGTTTGCCTTGCTGGCCTTCGTCGCGGTCGAGTTGCGGGTCGAGGCGCCGATCATCGACCTGCGCCTGTTCGCCAACCGCCGCTTCGTCGCGGCGGTCACCGCCAGCTTCGGCCTGGCGGTGTTCTACTGCGTGGCGTTCTTCGTGATGCCGCTGTACCTGGCGCTGATCCGTGGCGAGAGCGTGCAGGCCAGCGGCCTGCTGTTGCTGCCGACGACGCTCGGGGTGGCACTGCTGTCGCCGCTGGTGGGGCGTCTGGTGGACCGCAAGGGCCCGGCGTTGCTGGTGCAGGCCGGGCTGCTGCTGTTCGTGCTGTCCGCCGTGCTGCAGGCGGCATTTGGCGAGCACACCTCACTGTTGCATCTGTTGGGCGCATTCGCCGTGATGGGGCTGGGTTGGGCCTGCATCCTCGGGCCTTCGACGGTGCTGGGGATCTCCTCGGTTCCGCAGCAGGTGAGCTCGGTGGCCATGGGCTCGCTGATGACCCTGCACAACGTCGGCGGCGGGCTGGGACTGGCAGTCGGGGTGGGGCTGTACCGGGCGGTGGCGGTCGACACGCTGTCCGCAGCCACCGGCGTGCCCGTGCAGACCGACTGGCTGGCCAGGGCGGCGGCGGCGCCGGAGCAAGGTGCGGCTTTGTTGGGCGAGCACCTGGGGCAGGGCGGCGATGTGCTGCAGGGCTGGGTGCATGCCGCGTTCCTCGACGGTTACCAGGCGCTGATGGTGTTTCTAGCCGTCAGCCTGTTGCTGGTCTGGGGTGGCGTGACCCTGCTGCTGCGAGCGAAGAAGGTAAGCGTACCCGCCCAGGAGCCCAGCCATGGCAAGGCGTGACGGCCGCCTGCGGCTGGGCGCCTTTCTCTCCGGCGCTGGCGCCCACGCCGGCAGCTGGCGACACCCGCAAGCGGACGCTGACGCCTCGATCAACTTCGAGCGCTACCGGCAGTACGCCCAGACCCTGGAGCGCGGGCGTTTCGACGCGCTGTTCCTCAACGACAACGTCGCCGTCGGCGAACTGGACCCACGGGTGCTGCGCAGCAGCGCCTACAGCCTGCGCTGGGACCCGCTGACCCTGCTGCCGGCGCTGGCGGTGGTGACCCGTCACATCGGCCTGATCGCCACCGCCAACACCAGTTTCAACGAGCCCTACAACATCGCCCGCAGCTTCGCCTCCCTCGATCACCTGTCCGGTGGACGCGCCGGCTGGAACCTGGTCACCGCGCTGATCGGTGGCGAGAACTTCAACCAGGCGACGCACCTGCCCCATGCCGATCGTTACGCCCGCGCCGAGGAGTTCTTCGACGTGGTCACCGGACTCTGGGACAGCTGGGCAGACGATGCCTTCCCGCTGGACAAGGTCTCCGGTACCTGGCTGGAGACCGCGCGCATGCGGGTGCTCGACCACCAGGGCGAGCATTTCCGCGTACGGGGCCCGTTGAATGCTCCACGGCCCGTGCAAGGCTGGCCGGTGATCGCCCAGGCCGGTTCCTCGCAGGCCGGCCGGGCACTGGCGGCACGCAGCGCCGAGCTGGTGTTCACCGCGCAGCAGACCTTGAGCGAGGGCCGGGCGTTCTACGCCGACATGCACCAGCGCCTGGCCTCGGCAGGGCGGGCGCCGGAGTCGTTGCTGGTGTTTCCGGGCCTGGCGCCGGTGGTGGGGCGCACGACCAGCGAAGCCCAGGAGAAGCACGAGCAGTTGCAGGCGCTGGTGGATCCTGAGGCGGCGCTCAAGGCGTTGTCGTTCCTGCTGGACATTGGCATCGACCTGGAGCGGCTGCCCGCGGATGCCCCGGTGGTGCTGCCGGAGCCGTTGCCGCTGACTGAGCGGCACCAGAGCCGCCAGCAGCTGGTGGTGGACCTGATCCGCCGCGAACGGCCCACAGCCAGGCAGTTGCTGGCCAGGCTCGGCGCGGGCGGGCACCGGCTGCTGGTAGGTACGCCTTCGCAGATCGTCGAGGAGATGGCCTGCTGGTTCGAGGAAGGGGCGGCAGATGGCTTCAACCTGCTGTTCACCCACCTGCCGGGTGGGCTGGATGATTTTGTCGGGCAGGTGGTGCCCGAGTTGCAGCGGCTGGGGTTGTTCAGGCGTGAGTATGAGGGGCGTACGTTGCGGGAGAACCTGGGGTTGCGGTATGTGCCGAACCGGCATTTTCCGGACTGAGCATGGCACCTGTGGGAGCGGGCTTGCCCCGCGATGGCGTCATTAGCGAACTGACGCTATCGCGGGGCAAGCCCGCTCCCACGCATATCTGTACTGACCCGGAGGGGCAGCTCAACCCCGCTGATCGAAGAAATGCCCCATCAGCTGCAACAACGGCCGGCGCCGGTTCTTCACCGCGAACGCCCACTCATGGGTCTGCGACGGCGCATGGCCGACCTCATGTTCGCTCAGCAGCTTCTGCACCTGGGCCAACCGGTACCACGGCACCGAGGGGAAGGCGTGGTGGACGATGTGCAGGTTGAAGTTGAGGATCACATAGCGCGACCACAGCGGCAGGTCCTTGCAGTCGTGGGACACCCCATCCTGCTCCCAGAACTGCAGGCGGTCGGCGTCCCTTGGCAGCAACGGCGCCTCGGCGTGGTGGGGCAGGTTGAGCAGCTCGACCATGAAGAACAGGAACACCCAGGTGATCCCGTAGAACAGCACCAGGTCCAGCAGGTGCCCAAGGCTCCAGGCCAGCACGGCCGCCGCCAGGTAACCGGCCAGGTACAGGCGGGCGAAGCGGATCTCCTTGAGAATCCTCGGCGAACTGTCGCCCTTGGCCCGGGCAATGAACGGCGCGCGCCAGTTGAGCAGGAAATGGTTGGCGGCGATCATCGGGATCCAGTGCTTCCAGACGAACTCCAGGGTGCGCTCCTGTTTTTTCGTCATCACCGAGAAGCGCTCGATCATGCCGCGGTTCTCCGGGTCGTTCACCGGGTGCGCGGTCCAGGTGTGGTGAGCCATGTGGAAGCGCCGGCGGACCAGGAACGGCAAGGCGATCAGCCAGCCGTCGCAGTGGCCGATGAAATCGTTGAGCCGGCGGTTGGCCGAGGCGGCGCCGTGGGTCGCCTCGTGCATGATCAGGTAGAGCTGCACGGTGGCAAGGCCTGCCAGCGCCAAGCCCAGCAACTGCAAGGCGGTGGAGTCGGCGAGCCACAGGTTCCAGGCCACCGCCAACAACAGCAGGTCGGCGACCCAGAGCATCACGGTCCAGGGTTCCCGGGCGCCGTCGGGGATCTGTTTTCTTACACTAAGCCATTGGTCCTTGGTCACTTGCAAAAACTCCGATCGGTTAGCTGGCGGCCCGGGAAGCCGGGTCGGCGGGAAGGCTGCAAAGGTTGTTGGCCAGGTGCGCGTAGGCCAGGTCGAATCGGGCGATGTCGTCGTCGAAGCCGTGGCTGCGCGGGGGCACGGCGAAGTCCTGGAACACCAGCTGGATACAGTCGTAGCGCACGCCGTTCTCCAGGTGCCAGGCCGGCAGGTAGGCGGTGATGGCAAAACCCAGGCGGCGCAGGCTGGCCAGCAGCTCCAGCTTGTCTGCCAGGATCACCAGGCTGACGTACTCCGCCTGCGCATGTTGGCGCAGCAGCGCGCCGAGCTCCGCCAGCACAGCTTGGCTTGACAGGTAGCGACCGCACTGGCCCGACAGCATCAGCGCGCCGGCCTGGGGATCGTGGGTGTAGCTGAGCTGGCCATGGCGTTCGGCGCCGGTGGGACCGCTCAGAAAGGTGTCCGGGTAGCTGCCGGGAGTGACGCCGAGCCGCAGGGCGGGGTAAAGCAGGCGGCGGACGAATTCGGCGGCGCGGGCGGTCACGTACCAGGGCGCCACATGGACAAAGCCGGCCTGGAGCACCGGCTGGATGGCGGTCAGGTGATATTCGCGCAGGCCGTCGACCGTGTCCGGGCCGCCGTCATGCCCCACCAGCACGGCGGGGCGGATCTTGTTCATGACGCTGTGGCTTGCGATGTTGCGGGTGATGTAGAAGCCCAGCTCCATGGGTTCGGGCCGGTGGGTCTCGAAACCGAGGCGGATCAGGCTGGAGATGGCGCCGGTCCTGCGTGCATCGGGGTGGATCACCCCGTGGCAGACTTCCCACGAGCGGTTCCAGGGGCGGCGGGCGATGCAGCAGCATCCGAGCAGTTGGCCCTGGGCCTGGGCGACAAACCACTGCTGCTGCCCGCTGCGCAGCGAGTGACGGATATAGTCCGGGCTCTGGCAAGGGTGGGTGGTCTGCCCATAGACCTGCTGGAACAGCGCGGCGAGGGCTTCGATATCGGCGGGGCTGGCCGGGCGACAGCGCAGTGTTTCGGTTTCCGGCAACGGCGCAACGGCCGTTTGCGGCGAACGGGTCGCAGTCATGACGCACCTTTTGTCTTTATTGAAGGCGAACGAAGGCAGTGACCGCCCAGGGCAGGTCACGGGCACGTGGCGGGGCTGGGGTCAGTGACGGAGATGTCGTCGCAGGTCGGCGCGGCTGGGTGATGTGTGTGAAGGGTGAGGCGAGAGTGCGTCATCCGTGAGCATGGCCATCATGCGACTCCTGTACATGGCGGGTTCTTGTCCAAGGCCAGCGCAACTCCTTGGCGCTGCCAGGAAACGGACTATAGAGTCACGCGATGGGCCGTCAAACGGCCATCGGCAGGAGACTGCAACGTGTTGTGCGGTCAAGGTGCCGAGGGGGCGGGCAGGCCCGCCCCTGTTTTTCGGTACGCCAGGTCCCGGAGCAACACGCTGTAGGAACAGGCTTACATGTAAATGGCTGTAAAGACGACTCGGTGTTCAGATATCGCTGCCCTTGAGGCGGGCAAGGCCGCTGTCACGTGCGAGTCTGGGATGGCCCGGCAGCGGCTCCGGCCGAGGATGTCCTGCCGTGCTGTAGACCCGGGTACGACTGCCCAGGCCCTCCACCAGGGGCGCCTGCAGCGGGTATCGGGTGCGGGCCTTGAGGTCGGCGATCAGCTCGTCGAGCAGCGCGTCGATCTGCGTGCTGTCCTGGTGGTGGGCGGTGGTGATCAGGTGCGCGGTGTCGCCCGAGGTGGCCAGGCAATGGCGTTTCCACACGCTGGCCGAGGGGCAGGGGAACACCACGGTGATCGAGTTGGGGTTGCGCCAGGCCTCGATGCCGGCCGCCCGCAGCCGGTCCACCGCATGTTGGGCCAGGTCCAGGCAGCGCTGGATGCGTGCGCGCCAGTCCTCCCGCGACCGGCTGCACAATGCGGCCCACATCATCAGTGGCGTGTGGCCGTTGCGCGAGCCGCTGATGGTCTGGTCGCGGGCACTGATGTAGTCGATTTCCACCGAAATGCGCTCGACGTTGTGGCGCCAGGCCACTACGATGCCGCAGGGCATCGGCGAGCCGATCATCTTGTGCCCGGAGACGCAGATCGAGTCGATGCCGTCGGCGAACGAGTAGGGCTCGGGGGTATCGACGAAGGGCAGGATCATGCCGCTGAGGGCCGCGTCGGCATGCAGGTAGTAGTCCTCGCGGCGGATGCCGGCCTGGGCCAGGCGCTGCTGAATGGTGGCGATGTTGTCGGTGGCGCCGCGCAGGGTGGTGCCGATATTGGCGAAGATGATCGGGTGGCGTTCACCGTCGGCGGTGATTCGCGCGACCAGGTCGTCGTAGTCCATTTCACCGTTGGCCTGGGATTCCACCACCTGGGCCTTGATGCGCAGCAGGCGGACGATCTTGGCCACCGAGTAGTGGGTGTCCTTGGAGTAGTAGAGGGTGGCGTCGGGAAACAGCTCGCGGGCCAGGTAGCAGCCGAACATGTTGCCTTCGGTGCCGCCGTTGGTGACATAGCCCCAGCTGTCCTCGAACGGGATGTGGAACAGCTCGGCGAAGAAGCGCATCACCTCGCGCTCGAAGTCGAAGGAGTTGAGCAGGTAGTTGCTGGGCTCGTTCCAGTCGCCGCAGTTGTTGATGGAAAAGCGCATGAAGCGGTGCAGCAGGCTGTAGTCGAAGTCGGCCGACTCGGGGTAGCCGACATTGAAGTACTGGTGGGTAAGGCAGTACTGCCAGAAGGCCTCGAGACGCTTGTGGTCGGCGGGTGAGAATGTCATGTCCAGCTCCATGGTGCGCGCTCGGCCGGCCAGGGCCGAGCGCGGTGCGGGTGAAAGTCCTTGTCAGTGCCGCATCAGGCTCAGGCGGCCAGGGTGGCGCCGCCGTCGACCACGATATCCTGCAGGGTCACGTGCCCGGCCTGCTCCGAGGCCAGGAACAGCACCACATTGGCGATGTCGTCGGGCGTGGCGATCTTGCCCAGCGGCACGCCGAGCTTGAACTGCCCGGGCAGGCCGTCGACCAGCTGGCGTTCGCCCGCCGGGTCGCCGAGCATGCCGGCGAGCATCGGCGTGCGCGTCGAGCCTGGCGACACCACGTTGCAGCGTACGCCGTAGGGTGCCAGCTCCAGGCCCACGCAGTGGCTCAGGCTGACCAGTGCGGCCTTGGAGGCGCAGTAGGCGGCCATGTTCAGGCGCGGCACGTGGGCGGCGTTGGAGGCGACATTGACGATGGCGCCGCGGCGCTGGCGACGGAACACCGGGGTCCACTGGCGCATCAGGTAGAACGGCGCGCTCACGTTGACATCCAGGCAGCGCTGCCAGTCTTCGCAGGACACCTCGTCGCTGCGCCCCAGGCGCAGCACGCCGGCGACATTGACCAGCACGTCGAGGTACTGCGCCTGCTCCTTGAGGCGGTCGCAGACCCGCTGCACGTCGGCCGGATCGGTCAGGTCGACATGCAGCAGCGCGAAGGGCACGTCGGCCTCCTCGCAGTCCAGGCCGATGACCTCGGCGCCTTCCTCTAGAAACTGCTGCGCCACGCAGCGACCGATGCCGCTGGCGGCGCCGGTGACCAGCACGCGCCGGCCGGTGAAGCGGGCCATGGCCATCAGGCGGCCCCCCGCGCTTGCATCAGCGACCACCAGCCATCCAGGGTCGGCGCGTTGGCCAGCTCCTCGAAGCTGACGGCGATGCCGCGCTGCTTGAGCTCGGCGGCCAGCTTCATCACCTGCAGCGAGTCCAGGCCGTAGAAGATCAGGCTTTCCTGCGGGTCAAGGTCGCTATCGTCCTCGATCATCTGGCGCACTCGGCCATGCAGCCAGTCGCGTGTGGTCTCGCCCGCGGGTTGGGTCAACAGGGCGGTGGTGTCGGTGACATGGCCGCAGCGGGTGGCGACGTACTTCAGGGCCAGGCGGTGCTCCTCCTCGGAGAAGTCGGCCACCGCATCGCCCACCAGGAACGCCTGGATATCGTTCATGAAGGCGTCGGCGGCGGTGATCATGCAGCCGATATGGGCGTACACGCCGCCGATCAGCAGCTGGTCGCGTTGCCAGGTGCGCATGCGCTCGAGCAGGTCGGAGCGCTGGAAGGCGCTGTAGCGCCACTTGGTCAGCACCGTGTCGCCCGGCTGCGGCGCCAGGGCGTCGATGATCGGTTGTTGCTCGGGGCTGGCCGCCGGCAGGCCCGGGCCCCACATGGCGTTGAGCAGGGCGCGATCCTCGGGTGGCTGTTCATGGGGCTGGGCGGTGTAGACCACAGGGATGCCCTGCTCGCGGGCCCAGTGGATCAGCCGCGACAGGTTGTGCACCAGGGCGGTGAGCAGGGCGCCGTCGGGTTGGTAGAAGCGCAGGAAGTAGCGCTGCATGTCGTGGATCAGCAGCACGGCGCGGGCCGGGTCGGGTTGCCATTGGGTCTTGTTGGCCGGGTAGCTGGCCCGCTGCGGCATGGCATAGTCGTGGATGGTTGGAATGGTCATGTCGGGTCCTTGGACGGTCAGGCGGTCTGGGCGACGGCGAGCAGCGCGCGCAGTTGCTTCTTGTCGATCTTGCCCACCGCGGTCAGCGGCATGGCGTCGATCAGCCGGATCCGGTCCGGGAGCTTGTATTCGGCGATACCCAGGCCCATCAGGTGGCGGCGCAGGGCGATCGGCTTGAGCTGCGGGTTGCGCGAGACGATGAAGGCGCAGCTTTTCTCGCCGAGCAGTTCGTCGGGCAGCGCCACCAGGGCGGCATGGGTCACGTCCGGGTGCATGACGATCAGGTTCTCGATCTCCTCCGAGGCGACCTTCTCGCCGCCGCGGTTGATCTGGTCCTTGACCCGCCCGACCACTCGCAGGTTGCCATCGGCGCTGCGCTGGACGATGTCGCCGGAGTGGTAGAAGCCGTCTTGGTCGAACACCTGGGCGTTGTGCTCGGGGCTTTGGTAGTAGCCGCAGAAGGTGTAGGGGCCACGGGTGGCGAGCATGCCTGGCTCGCCGTCGGCGACCGGCTGGCCCTGTTCGTCGAGGATGCGCACTTCGTCCAGCTCGCTGATCGGCCGGCCCTGGGTGGTGAACACCTGCTCGTCGCTATCGTCCAGGCGGGTGTAGTTGACCAGGCCCTCGGCCATGCCGAACACCTGTTGCAGGTGGCAGCCCAATACTTCGGGGACCTGGCGGGCCAGGGCCTCGGCGAAGCTCGCACCGCCGACCTGCAGCAGGCGCAGGCTGCGCAGCTTGGCCGCGTGCCCGGGCGCGGCCTGCAGCCACAGGGCCACGGCGCTGGGCACCAGGGCGGCCATGGTCACCGCGTGGCGCTCGATCAGGGCGAAGCAGTTGAGCGGCTCCGGGTTGGCCGCCATGACGATGCAGCCGCCGGCGTGCAGCACGCCCAGGCCGCCGGGGGAGCTGAGGGTGTAGTTGTGCGCGGCGGGCAGGGCGCAGAGAAAGCGCGTGGCGCTGTCCAGGGCGCAGATCTGCGCGCTGGCCCGCACGCTGTAGGCGTAGTCGTTGTGGGTGCGCGGGATCAGCTTGGGGGTGCCGGTGCTGCCGCCGGACAGCTGGAACAGCGCCACTTCGCCGGCCGGGCTGGGCACGTAGTGGGTGCCGCGCACATCGGCGCTGGCGCTCCATTCGTCGAGAGCATCGAGCATCAACGTCAGCTTCGGACGCAGGCCTTCCTTGGCCAGGTCGTCGAGGAACGCGTCGTTGCGGAACACCTCATGCTCGGCCGAGGCAATCAGCAAGGCGGGGTGGATCTGCCGGGCGAAGGCGCCCAGCTCGTGCTGGCGGTGGCTGTAGAGCGCGTTGACCGGGGCGATGCCGGCCTTGAACAGGGCAAACAGCACGATGTAGAACTCGGCGACGTTGGGCAACTGCACCAGTGCCGTGTCGCCCTGGCCGAGGCCGTGGGCGGCCAGGCGCGAGGCCAGGTTGGAGGCGCGCCGGTCCAGTTCGCCGTAGCTGATGCAGCGTTCGCCGCAGAGGATCGCCGGGGCCTGTGGCTGCGCGGCGGCGCGCTCGATCAGCAGTTGGCTGAGCGGCTGGTCGTTCCAGTAGCCGGCGGCGCGATAGCGCTGCGCCCGGTCCGCGGGCCAGGGGGTGAATTCGATGGTCATGGGCATCTCGGAAAACGGGTTTGAGGTCAATGGTCCAGGCCGCAGGCACGCAGCATGGTGCCGAGCTTGGTCTGCACTTCGTTCCATTCGGTGTCGGGGCTGGAGGCCTCGACGATGCCGGCGCCGGCGAACAGGCGCACGCGCTGGCCGCTGAAGGTGCCGCAGCGGATGGTCACCACCCACTCGCCGTTGCCCTGGGCGTCGCACCACCCGACCATGCCGGTGAACAGGCCGCGCTCGAAGGGCTCGACGAAGCGGATCAGTTGCCGAGCCCGCTCGGTGGGGTAGCCGCACACGGCGGGAGTCGGGTGCAGCCGGCAGGCCAGTTGCAGGGCGTCGATATCGGCCGAGGCCAGTTCGCCCTCGATACGAGTGGACAGGTGCCACAGCGCGGCGGTGCTGATCAACGACGGTCGCTCGGGGACCTGCAGGCGGCTGCACAGTTCGCCGACGCGCTGGGCGATGTCCTCGGTGACCAGGCGGTGCTCGTAGTGGTCCTTCTCCGACGCCGCCAGCCATTGCGCATTGGCGCGATCGGCCTCAGGGTCGGCCATGCGCCGCACGGAGCCTGCCAGCGGGTTGCTGACGAAGGCCGTGCCTTGCTTGTGCACCAGCAGCTCCGGGCTCACCCCCAGCAGGGTGGCGCCGTTGGCCAGGGGCACGCGGAAGTGGTAGCCCTCGCGGTTCAGCGCCTTGAGGTTGGCCTGCACCTGTGCCGGGTCCACGGGCGTGGCGAAGTGCAGTTCGCGCTGCACCGAGAGCACGGCCTTGCGCACATCGCTGTGCTGGAAGTTGACGATGGCATGGCGCACGGCGCGCTTGAAACCGTGTTCGTCGGGGATGTTGGCCTGGCTGAGCAGCGCCGGCAGCGCGCCGGCCTGGGCGGGCGCCGCGGTGCGTTGCTGCCAGGCATAGGCCTGGGGAACGTACAGACTGGATGCCTGAGTGGTGTCGAAAGGGATGGCGCCGACCACGATCGGGTTGTCCTGCCCGGCCTGGCGGGCGCGCTCGAAGGCCTGGTCGATGCTGCGCCGCAGCGCGCCGCCGGCAAGGTGGCTGCCGTGGGCCGGGGTGTCGATCCGCTCACGCAGGCCGCTGACGCTCAGCTCGCGGTCGCCGGATGTGAATGAAAAGCTCGAGTCCTCTTGGCTGAGCGGCACGGTGTCCCTGTCTTGCAAACGCAGGGTGCCTGTCTTCATGGGTAGCCTCCTTGGCCGATGGGTGAGAAAGAAAACCTTGAAATATAATCATTCTCGTTAGTAAATATGAGGACGCGAAACACATGGATTTGTCAACTACGCGGGTAAGCGATGAGAGAGTTAACTTCGATGCAGGCCGCCTGTTGGATCGGGCGGGATGCACATGCGGCACTGGGTGGCGTCAGCGCTCACCTGTATGCCGAGTTCGATGGCCAGGCCATCGATGTGGCGCGCCTTGAAGTCGCACTTGAGGGGCTGTACCGGGCACACCCGATGCTCAAGCTGCGCATCGACGGACAGGGACGGCAGAGCATCGACGAGACGCTGCGCCCCCAGCTGGAGCTGGAGGATTTCAGCGATCTGGACGGTCCAGCCGTGGAGCGACGCCTACTGGAGAGACGCCGCCAGTGGAGCCACCAGCGCCTGGACCTGAGTACTGGCCAGGGTGCGCGCTTCGGCCTGAGCCTGTTGCCGGGCAATGCCGCTCGGCTACACGTGGACACCGACATGATTGCGGTGGACCCGTCCAGCTTCCGGGTGCTGATGGAAGACCTGGCCCGGCTGTACGACACCCCTGAAACCGTGCTGCCGATCACGCCGAGCTACTTCGACTGGCTGGACCAGGTGCGTGCCGATGCCGACCTGCGCGACGCTCGCAGCCGCGACCGCGCCTGGTGGCGGGCACGCCTGGCGCAGATCGCCCCGGCGCCGACGTTGCCCTTGCTTGCCCCGGGCCCGGCGCGCAGCGAGCGCTTTGCCGCCCGGCTCGAACCCGAGCAGTACCGCGCCTTGCAACAGGCGGCGCGGGCGCAGCGGATCACTTCGTCGGCGTTGCTGCTCGGGCTGTTCGCCACCGCCCTGGGAGAGCACACCGGGGACCGCCGCCTGCGCCTGAACGTGCCGGTGTTCTGGCGCGAGCCGGTGCTGGAACCGGTGCAACGGATCGTCGGCGAGTTCGCCAACCTGGTGCTGGTCGATGTCGACTTCACCGGCGTCGCCAGCCTTGCCGCGCTGTGCCAGGACCTGCACCGGCAATTGGTCGAACGCCTGGCGCACAGCGCCTATCCAGGCGTGGACCTGATGCGCGACCTGTCGCGCCACCACGGCACGCCGCAACTGGCGCCGGTGGTGTTCACCGCAGGGCTGGACCTGCCCGGTGGCGAGCTGTTCTCCGAGCGCGTGGGCCGGGTGTTCGGGCCGATGGACTGGGTGATCTCCCAGGGTCCGCAGGTGGCGCTGGACGCGCAGGTGGCCCAGGTCGATGGCGGCCTGCTGGTCAACTGGGATGTGCGCCTGGACGCACTGCCGGCGGATTGGGTCCAGACACTGTTCGAGCGCTTCATTGCCCTGGCCGTCGCGGTGGCTGCCGACATGGGCGCGCTGCACCAGCCTTTGACGATCGCGGCCAGCCGGGATCGCCCTTTGAACGCCCTGCAGCAGGCCTACCTGCTGGGGCGTGGCGAGCATCTGCCGCTGGGCGGCGTGGCCATGCAGGAGTTTCGCGAATACCGCGGGCACATGGACCTGGCGCTGCTGCGCAGCCGCCTCACGGACATGGTGCGCCGCCACGACAGCCTGCGCACCCGCATCGATGCCCAGGCACTGACCCAGTCGTTGAGCGACCAGGTGCAGGTCAACCTGGAGGTGATCGACCTGCGCGCGTTGACGGGTGAGCAAGCCCAGGCGCAGCTCGAGGTCCGTCGCGAGGCCTATGCCCACGCGTTGTTCGACCTGGCTGGACCGCCCTGGAATGTCACCGCCTTCCAGCTGCCGCAGGGCGAGCTGGTGGTGTTCGTGCGCTTCGATGCGCTGATCCTCGATGGACGCGCCATCGCCACCCTGATGGTCGAACTGTTCGACGGGCACTGCCAGCCGCTGACCGCCAGCGAGCCGACGGCGGCTGTCGACGACCAGAGCGAGGTGCGCAAGGCCGATACCGAGTATTGGAAGTCAAAGCTGGCCGAGGTCGATGGCGCGCCACGGCTACCGTGGCGCTGCGCCCTGGACAAGGTCGGCGTGGCCCGATACGCACGCCAGCGTCAAGTGATCCCGGCCCCGGCGTTCAAGGCATTGAGCCGCGCCGGCGCACGCGAGGGGTTGTTCAAGAACTCGACGATCATGGCCGTGGTACTGGAAGTGCTCGGCCACTGGCTCGACGAGGGCAGCCTGTGCGTGGCGGTGCCGGTGGCGCCGCCCCAGGACGGCGCGTTCGCCAACCGTTCCAGCTTCATCGCCCTCGACTGGCAACACAAACTGCCCACGTTCGCCGAGCGCGCCAAGCGCCTGCAGGCCGATGTGCTGGAGGGCCTGCAGCACCTGGCGTTTTCCGGCGTGGACCTGGCCCGCCTGCTGTACGACAGCAACGGCCCGGGCCCGGCATTGCCGGTAGTGTTGACCAATGGCCTGTCCTGGCCGGTGGGCGCGCTCGATGGTCCGATGACCTTGAGCGCGGGCCTGACCCAGACGCCCCAGGTGGCCATGGACATCCGTTTCTGCAACACCGCCGAGGGCGGCTTGGCGTTCGAGATCGACTATGCCCGCGAAGCGGTCGATGGCCGCTGGGTCGGGCAGCTGCTCGCAGCCTTTGGCCAGGCGGTGGCGCAACTGGCCGGGCAGGGCGCGTTCGAAGTCCAGGCACGGCAGTTCATCGACCTTGGCCACTACCGCCTCAACAGCAGCGAGGCGCAGGCCGCACCTGTCGATTTCCTCGGCCGCATCGCCAACAACCTGTTCGGCCCGGACAGCGGACGCATCGCCTTGCTGCACGGCGAGCGGCGGATCAGCTACGCCGAACTGGGCGAGGGCGTCGCCCGCATCGCCCAGGCTTTCAAGGCCCGGGGCCTGCAGCCTGGCCAGGTGGTCGCGATCTGCCTGCCGCGCGGTCCCGAGCACAGCATGGCGACCCTGGCCTGCGCCCTGAGCGGGCTGGTCTGGGTGCCGATCGACGCGGCAGCGCCCGAAGAGCGCCTGCGCTACCTGCTGGACAACTGCCAGCCGGCGCTGGTGGTCGATAGCGCCGCGCCACTGCTGGCCAGCCCGCCGGCCGCCCTGGACCTGACAGGCCTGGCGGCGTTGTCGGTCAGCACCGCGCCGGCCTACTACCTCTACACCTCCGGCACCACCGGCAAGCCCAAGTGCGTGGTGCTGAACAACCGCGCCACGGCCAACGTCATCGGCAGCACCCTGGCGCAGTGGCAGGTCAGCCGTGATGACGTGTTCATCTCGGTGACCCCGCTGCACCACGACATGTCGGTGTTCGACGTGTTCGGCAGCCTCTGCGCCGGGGCGGCGCTGGTGCTGCCCAAGCCCGGCGAGGAAAAGGACGCGCTGCGCTGGAACCAGCTGGTCAGGCGGCACGGCGTGAGCCTGTGGTGCTCGGTGCCGGCCATCCTCGAAATGCTCCTGGCCTGCCGCCAGGGCGATGGCTTGCGCAGCCTGCGCCTGCTGGCCCAGGGCGGCGACTACATCAAGCCGGCGGTGATCGCCGAATTGCGCGAGCTGTTGCCGGCGGCGCGGCTGGTGTCCCTGGGCGGGCCGACCGAGACCACCATCTGGAGCATCTGGCACGAGATCGGCGACCAGGACCGCGCCAGGGTGCCCTATGGACGCCCATTGCCGGGCAACCGCTACTGGCTGCTGGACGAACACGGCGAGCATTGCCCGCAGGGCGTCGCCGGGCGTATCCACACCAGTGGCGTGGGCCTGGCCCTGGGCTACCTGCAGGAGGGTGAGCTGGTGCAGAACGACTTCGTCAGCGTGCTCGACGAGCAGGGGACATCGGTACGGGCCTTCCGTACCGGCGATCGAGGTCGCTACCGCGAGGACGGGGTGCTGCTGTTCGACAGCCGGGTCAATGGCTATGTGAAGGTGCGCGGCGTGCGCGTCTCGCTGCCGGACGTCGAGATCGAGCTGATCCGCCATCCGGCGGTGCAGCAGGTGCTGGTGGTGGACTATGGCGATACGCAACAGGGCGAGGCCTGCATCGGCGCACTCTATGTGCGGCGCCACGACGCGCCACCCGGCGCCGTGGCGCTACGCGAGCATGCCCGGGCGTTGCTGGCGCAATCCCATGTGCCCACGCGCTTCGTCGAGGTGGCCGAGTTGCCGTTGACGGCCAATGGCAAGCCGGACCGCCGCCGAGCCCGCACGTTGCTGGAAGGCGAAACCGAGCAACCGCCGGCAGCAACGCCCAGTGACCCGCAGCGTTGCGCCCAGGTGCTGGCGATCTATCAGCAGGTGCTCGGCGTCACGCAGCCGGCCCGGGACTTCCTCGCCATGGGCCTGCGGCCGCAGCACCTCAAGCCCCTGGCGGCACGACTGGGCGAAGCCTTCGCGGTGCGCTTGTCGCCGGCGCAGTTGCTGGCGTGCCGCACGGTCGAAGACGTCGAGCGCCTGCTTGCCGCCACACCTGCCTGAATCAACCGCCCTGGGCCCGGCCCGGGGCGCCATCCGTAGTTTTTGGGAAATCATCGAGCATATGGACATAGCAACCGTAGACATCGCCGGCATCGGCATCGGACCGTTCAACCTGGGCTTGGCAGCGCTGCTGTCGCGCCACCCGGACCTGCGCTGCGCGTTCCTTGAGCGCAAGGCGGAATTTCGCTGGCACGAGGGCCTGCTGCTGCCGGGCACCACCTTGCAGGTGCCGTTCCTCGCGGATCTTGTGACCCTGGCCGACCCGTGCCACCCGTTGAGCTACCTCAACTACCTGCACCAGCACGACCGCTTGTTCCAGTTCTACTACTACGACCACTTCCAGGTGCCCCGGCGTGAATACGATCACTATTGCCGCTGGGCCGCGCGCCAGTTGCCGACCTGCCACTTCGGCGAAGAGGTCACCGGCGTGCGCTACGATGGCGGCAGCGAGCGCTTCGTCATCGACAGCGTGTCGGTGTCGGGCCTGGAGCGGCGCTACAGCAGCCGGGACCTGGCCATCGGCCTCGGCACCCGGCCGTGGCTGCCAGCCTGGGCGCGCACCCGCAGCCAGGCGCCGGTGCTGCACTCGGCGGAGTTCGGCAAGCGCCAGGGGGAACTGGAGCAGTGCCGGCGCGTGGTGGTGGTCGGCTCCGGGCAGAGCGCGGCGGAGTGCGTGCTGGCCTTGTTCAATGCGTTGACGCCGGAGCAGGTGGAGGCGGGGGCGTCGATCCACTGGATCACCCGTTCAGGGGGCTTCCATCCCATGGAGTACTCCAAGCTCGGCCAGGAATGCTTCACCCCGGCCTATATGAACTACTTCCACACCCTCGACCGGGACAAGCGCCGCGAGATCGTGGCCGAGCAGGGCCTGCTGTACAAAGGCATCAGTTTCTCCACCATCGGCGCGATCTACGACCTGATCTATGAACGCTCCATCGGCGGGCGCGAACCGGGGCTGACACTGCTGTCCAGCTGCGAGGTGGAGACGGTCGAGGACCTGGGCTCGGCGGGCTTGCGCATGACCTTCCGTCACCGCCAACTGGACCAGCGAGCGACCCTGGACACCGATGCGATCGTCGCGGCGACCGGCTATGCCCATGCCTGGCCGCAGTGGTTCGAGCAGCTCAAGGGCACGGTGCTGGCCACCGACGCGTACGGCGACTGCATCGTCGGCGAGGATTTCACCGCGCAGCGCTGTGATGGCGGCAGTGGCCGGGTGTTCGTGCAGAATGCGGAGATCTTCCAGCATGGCGTCGGCTCGCCGGACCTGGGGCTGGGGCCGGTGCGCAATGCGGTGATCCTCAACCAGTTGCTGGGCCGGGCGCAGTATCGGGTGCCGCAGCGGTCGTCGTTCCAGCGCTATGGGTTGCCGCAGGGTTGAACGATGGGGCTGCTTCGCAGCCCTGATTTAAATCGGACTGCGTGGGAGCGGGCTTGCCCCGCGATCACCGGCGAAGCCGGTGCTGTACTGCATCGCGGGGCAAGCCCGCTCCCACGCTGGTGATGCTTACAACGCCACGTCGCCCAGCGCCTGTTGGCCAGCCCCCACCTCGGCAAATACCCCAAACGCCGCGGAAATCATCGCGCACAGGCGCTCGACCTGGGCGGCGCTGTAGCGATCGCTGCGGTAGGTGACCACCAGGCGCAGCGAGCGCTGGCCGTCGAACACATCCTCCATGATTTCGAACTGCAGGCCGAACATCGACTCGCTCTTGTCCGGGTCGATCTGCTTGTAGCGAATGGCCTGGCCCTCGGGCGTGTGCAGGGCGCCATTGAGGGCATTGTTGGAGTGGATCTGCACGTACACATCGAACATCAGGCCCTCGGCGGGCGTCATGCCCAGCGCCTGCTGGATGGTCTCCATGGGCACGTCGGCGTAGGCCATAGAGTCGTTGATCATCCGCGTCACATCGCCCAGCAGCTCGCCCAGCGACTGTTCCGGGACGAACTGCACGCGGTGGGCGACCATGGTGGTGAAGTACCCAACGGTGTCGAAGAACGCCGGATCCGTACGCCCCGAGGCCGAGGTGCCGATTACCAGGTCCGACAGGTTGCCGAGCTTGTGCAGCGACAGGGCGATGGCGGTGTAGATCACGCTGAACAGCGATGACTGGTGCTGCCGGGCACTGGCGCCGAGTTGCTCCAGCACGCCGGGCTCAGGACGCAGCTCCAGCCAGCGCGCACGGGTGGTCGCCTGGTCGGCGGGCAGCAGCGTGGCGTCAGCGGGCAGGGCAAGGCCGCGGGTGGCGTCGCGCAGCAGTTCGGTCCAGTACGCCAGGTGGCGCGGGTTCGGGCCCTGGGCACTCTGGGCGAGGGCGAATTCGTGGAAGGTGCGCGCCGGCGCCGACCATTGCGGCGCCCGGTCCTGGGCGCGGGCCAGGTAAGCCTCGGCCAGTTCGGCCATGATCACGTTCAGCGACCACTCGTCGATGGCCATGTGGTGGACCAGGAACGACAGCACCTGGTGGCCGCTGTGCGGGTCACGCAGCAGGCGCAGCCTCAGTGGCAGTTCGCGGGCCAGGTCGAAGCGGTGCTTCGCCTCGCTGGCCAGGCTCGCGCCGGTGCTCTCGGCGCTGGTCCAGAACCACTTGTAGCGGCCCAGTTCGGCCAGCGGCACGATGCGCTGGCAGGCGCTGTCGCCTTCGCCATGGTAGGTGGTGCGCAGGCTGGCGTGGCGCTCCAGCAGGTCGCTGAAAGCTTGCTGCAGCACCGCTTCGTCCACCGGGTCGTGGAAGTCCAGGGCAAAGGGCAGGTTGAAAATGGTGCCGTAGTCGAACGCCGCGCAGGCGCGCCACAACGACGCCTGGGCCAGGGCCATCGGTGCCTGCTGGATATCACCGGGCTGATCGCTGGCCTGACTGGCTTGCCCTTGGCTCAGCTTGGCACGGGTAGCGAGCGCCGATGCGCTGGGCGAAGCGAAGAAGTCGCTGAAGCGCAGTTCGATGCCGTGCTCGCCCTGCAGGCGCCCGATGATGCGGGTGGCCAGCAGCGAGTGGCCGCCCATGTCGAAGAAATCATCCTCCAGGGTCATGCCAGGCTCCGCCAGGGCCTGGCGGAACGCGTCGAGAATGCGTTGCGCGATGTCCGTCGAGGGCGCCTGGGACAGCGGCTCGAACTGCAGTGGCTGGTCGCCGGCCAGGGCGTCGTATTCGGCGCGAATGCGCTCGAGCAGGGCTTGCGGCGACTGACGCAGCACCGCATGGCAAAGCAGGCCGAGCGCGGCCTGCTGGTCGCCGGCCAGCAACAGGGCCTCGAACGGCGGCTGCGTGGTGGAATCCCAGGGCGCCGCCTGGCGCGCCCGCAGCAGGGCGTCCATGCCCTCGGCCGCGCTGTGCTCGATGCGCAGGCACGGGTACCAACCGGGTGCCTGGGTCTTGTACAGGTCGCCGTCGTCGCTGAAGTGGTAGCGGCTGTTCAGGCCCGGCGTGGCTTCGACCACCGCCTGCACGGCCAGGGCGAGCAGCGACAGGTCGGCCCGGGGGCCAAGGCGCCAGGCGCCCAGTTGCCGGTGCAGCTGCTCGGGTTGCTGCTGCTGGGCGAACCAGGCGAGTTCCTCGTGTTCGTCCAGGGCCTGGGGCGAGGGTGGGGTGGTGTTGCGTTCCAACATAGCTAGCTTCCTGCTGTTCGATCGTTCAAGGCCCGCGTCGGCCTTCACTGCCATCCATGGATCGCGGTGAGTGGCCGCGCAGAGGGGTTGCACCACTGGGGTGCATTGCGTGAATCCAAGGGATTCGTTATGGTGTGAAAGATGCAAATAATTATCATCTAGATTGGCGTGCGTCAAAGCAAGCCGTCTGGAATGCACCACGCTCAGGGAGAGGTACCGTGGACAACGGAACGTTCGCGCTTCGTCAGCAGCTGCACCAGCTGTATCAGGATCATCACGGCTGGTTGTGCGACCTGCTGCGGCGCAAGCTCGGCAACTCGGTGGATGCGGCGGACCTGGCCCACGACATCTACCTGCACCTGATGAACAAGGGCCAGGTGCCCAGCGCCGAGCAGTCGCGCTGCCACCTCACGCAGATCGCCAACGGCAAGGTCATCGACCTGTACCGCCGTCGCCAGCGCGAAACACGCTACCTCGAAGACCATGGCCAGCAGCCCGAGCCGTGGGTGCCCTCTGAGGAGACGCGGGCGTTGGTGATCGAGGCCCTGGGGGCGATCGACAGGGCCCTGCAGCGGCACTCGCCCAAGGCGCGCCAGGCCCTGTTGCTGTGCCGCCTCGACGGCATGGCCCACCGCGCCATCGCTGACGAGCTGCGGGTCTCGGTGTCCTCGGTGGAAAAGTACATCGCCGCCGGCCTGCGCACCTGCAGGCGCTATCGGCTGGGCGGCGCCTGAGGGCGCGCAGATTTTCTTGCGGGTTTGCCCGCCTCGTGCGGAATACAGGTTGAGAAGGACATGCGGGCAGGGCGCCTCAGGGACGGCCCGGCTCGCGCCTCGTGCTGAAAAGGAGCATTCATGAGTGTTGAACAAGGGGTGGCGGACCCGTCCGCCCGTGGACCGGTCGCCGCGGTGCTTGCACCGATACGCGGCCGATTGATCGTCGCCGGGCTGCTCGCTGCCCTGGGCGCCATGCTGACCCTGGCGCCGCTGGCGGCCATCGCCGAAGTCGCCCGCCTGGCCCTGGCCGGCGGGCAGGGCCTCGACCAGGCCTGGCCGGTCATCGCCATGGGGCTGGGTTGCCTGTTCGCCGGCATGGCGCTGATCTCGCTGGGCGATCTGGTCGCGCACCTGGCCGACAACCACATCACCGGCACGCTGCGCCTGGCGATCATCCGCCGCCTGGCACGGGTGCCCCTGGGCTGGTTCACCAGCCGCGCCTCGGGCGAGGTCAAGCAGGCCATGCAGGACGATATCGGCATCCTGCACAGCCTCACCGCGCACTTCTATACCACCCTGGGGCGCAGCGTCGGGGCGGTGCTGGCCTCGATCGTCTACCTGTTCGCCATGGACTGGCGCATGGCGATCGTGTCGATGCTGCCGTTCCCGCTGTTCTTCCTGTTCTTCGCCCGCGCCCACCAGGCCAGCGCCCGCAACATGCAGGCCTTCGGTGCAGGCATGGTGCGGATCAACCAGGCGGTGGTCGAGTTCGTCAACGGCATCCCGGTGGTCAAGGCCTTCGGTGGCCAGCGCAAGGCCCATGGCAGCTACCGCGAGGCGGTGGACGCCTTCGCCGCGGCCTTCACCGACTTCACCCGGCCACTGGTCAGCGCCATGGCCAACGCCAACGCAATGATCGCCCCGGTGTCGGTGCTTGGCGTGGTGCTGGCGTTCGGCACGCTGTTCGTCGGCCTGGGCTGGATCACCCCGGTGCAGGTGCTGCCGTTCGCCCTGGTGGCGCCGGGCATCTGCGCGCCGCTGCTGTTGCTGGCCTATATCACCCACGACCTGAACAACGCCACCGGCGCCGCCCAGCGTGTGCAGACGCTGCTGCGCACGCCGCTGCTGGAGACCGACGGCCAGGGCGCCGGCAAGCTGCCGGCCGATGCACGGATCGAAGTGCAGGGTCTGGGCTATCACTACGACCCGCGCAATCCGGTGCTGAGCGAGGTGTCGTTCACCCTCGAGCCTGGCACGGTGACCGCGGTGGTCGGCGCCTCGGGCGCCGGCAAGTCGACCCTGGCGCGCCTGCTGCTGCGCTTCTTCGACCCCAGCGCCGGGCGCATCACCCTGGGCGGCGTCGACCTGCGCCAGATCGACAGCGCCCAGCTGTACCGGCGTATCGGCTTCGTTCTGCAGGATGTGCGCCTGATCCATGCCAGCGTGCGCGAGAACATTGCCCTGGGCCGGCCTTCGGCGAGCCAGGAGCAGATCGAGGCGGCGGCACGGATCGCCAATATCCACGAGCGCATCCTTGCCCAACCGCGTGGCTACGACGCGGTAATCGGCGAGGACGTGCAGTTCTCCGGCGGCGAGCTGCAGCGGCTGAGCATCGCCCGCGCGGTGCTGCTCGACCCGCCGGTGCTGGTGCTTGACGAAGCCACCGCGGCAGCCGACGCCGAGAACGAAGTCAAGCTGCAACAGTCGCTGTCGCGCTTCGCCCAGGGCCGCACGCTGCTGGTGATCGCCCACCGCCTGGACACGGTGATGCACGCCGACCAGATCCTGGTGCTGGACCAGGGCACGGTCGCCGAGCGCGGCAATCACAACGAACTGCTGGCTCGGCGCGGCCTGTACGCCCGCTTGTGGGCTGCCGGGGGTTATGCGAAGGCGCGGGCGACCGCGCAGGTGGAGGAGCGCTGATCATGCTGGGGATTTTCGTTCGACTGCTCGGCGCCGATGCCGTGTTCCTGCGCCGCTACCTGCGCCTGGCGCTGGTGTATGGCGTGCTCTGCGGGCTGACCATCGTCACCTTGGTGCCGATCCTGCGCCACCTGCTGGGCAACCAGCTGGAGGCTGCCGGCCAATGGCTGGCGCTACTGGCCCTGGGCGTGGTGGTGTGCTGGTACCTGCGCCGGCGGGTGGAGAAGGCCGGCATCGCCGTCGGCATCGCGGTGCTGCGCGGTGGCCGCCAGCGCCTGGGCGAGCATGTCGGCACGCTGCCGGTGGGCTGGTTCAGCGCCGCCAACACCGCACGCCTGAGCCACGTCACCACCCAAGGCATGATGGAGATCGCGCAACTGCCGGCCCATGTGTTCACACCGCTGTTCACCGGGGTGGTGACGCCGCTGGTGATCCTCGTCGCGCTGTTGCTGGTCGACCTGCGCCTGGGCCTGGTGGCCCTGGTCAGCCTGCCGCTGCTGGCGCTGGTGATGCTGGCGACCATGCGCCTGGGCCAGCGCGCCGACCAGCGCTACCAGCGCGACACTGCGCAGACCAGCCAGCGCATGGTCGAGTTCGCCCAGGCACAGTCGGTGCTGCGCGCCTTCAATGGCGAGCAGGGCGGCACGCGTTTCCTGGAGCAGGCCGTGGCCCAGCAACAGCAGGCGGCGCGCAAGCTGATCCAACTTTCGGCGCTGTCGTCGGTGCTCAATGTCTGGGCGGTGCAGGCCAGCTTCGCCGCCTTGCTGGTGGTCGCCACGCTGTGGCTCGGCGAGCAGGCCGGTGCAGCCTTCGACAGCGCGGCGGTGATCGCCACCCTGGTCGCGCTGGTACTGGCGACCCGCTTCATCGACCCGTTGCTGGATGTGGCCGGCTACAGCGAGGTGCTGCGCGGCAGCCGTGGCCAGTTGCAGGCGGTGGCCGAGCTGCTGGCCGTCGAGCCGCTGCCCGAGCCCGCAGCACCGCAGGCGCCGGCCGATGGTTCGGTGCAGCTGGAGCAGGTCGGTTTCCGCTACGGCGATGATCAACCCGAAGTGCTGCGCGAGGTCAGCCTGGATATCGCGCCCGGCAGCATGACCGCGCTGGTCGGCGCGTCGGGGTCGGGCAAGACCACCCTGGTACGCCTTATCGCGCGCTTCTTCGATGTCACCCAGGGCCGGGTCAAGGTTGGCGGGGTGGATGTGCGGCAGATGTCCGCCGAACAGCTGGCCGGGCAGATCAGCCAGATCTTCCAGGACGCCTACCTGTTCCAGGGCAGCATCGCCGACAACATCCGCCTCGGCAAACCCGACGCCAGCGAGGCCGAGGTGCTCGAGGCGGCGCGGCTGGCCGGGGTGCAGGAGATCCTCGAACGCCTGCCCGAAGGTTTGCACACGCCGGTGGGCGAGGGCGGTGCACGGCTGTCCGGCGGTGAACGCCAGCGTATCTCGATCGCCCGTGCGTTGATCAAGGACGCGCCGATCCTGCTGATCGACGAGGCCACCGCGGCGCTGGACGCCGAGAACCAGGCGGCCATCGCCGAGGCACTGGCACGGCTGCGCGGCAAGCGCACGCTGATCGTCATTGCCCACCAGCTGTCGACGGTGGCCATGGCCGACCAGATCGTGGTGCTGGACCAAGGGCGCATCCGCGAGCAGGGCGCCCATGCCCAGTTGTCCGCCAAGGGTGGGCTGTACGCGCACTTCCTCGAGCAGCGTCGGGCCGCCAAGGGCTGGCGCATCGGCGAGGCGGCAGGCGATGGAGTGACCGCTTGAGTCGGGTGCTACTGCCAACGCTGTTGTTGCTGCTGTGTGGCGTTTCACTGATGGTCGGGGCCAGCCAGATGTCCTGGTCGGCCTTGTGGTCGGCCAGTGACGATGCCTGGCTGACCCTCACCGCCAGCCGCCTGCCACGCCTGGCGGCGCTGGTGCTGACCGGGGTCGGCCTGTCGATCTGCGGGGTGATCCTGCAGCAGATCGTGCGCAACCGCTTCGTCGAGCCAGCCACCTGCGGCGGACTCGACGCGGCCAAGCTGGGCATCCTGGTGGCCCTGACCGTGCTGCCCGGAGCCGGGGCCAGCGGACGCATGCTGTTCGCCCTGGTGTTCTGCCTGCTGGCAAGCCTGGTGTATGTGGCGATCATCCGCCGCATCCGCTTCACCAACCTGGTGCTGGTGCCGGTGATCGGCCTGATGTACGGCAGCCTGCTCAGCGCCATCGCCGAATTCTACGCCTACCGCCACAACATCCTGCAGAGCATGCAGGGCTGGCTGCTGGGCGACTTCTCGCGGGTGATCGAGGGCAACTACGAGATCATCTACCTGATCCTGCCGATCGTCGTGCTCACCTACCTGTACGCCCAGCGTTTCACCGTGCTCGGCATGGGCGAGGGCATGGCCACCAGCCTCGGGCTCAACTACGCGGCCACCGCCATCCTCGGCCTGGTGCTGGTGGCGGTGACCGTGTCGGCCACGGTCATCACCGTGGGCGCGATCCCCTTCGTCGGCCTGGTGGTGCCGAACCTGGTGGCGCTGCGCTACGGCGAGCACCTCAAGCGCACCCTGCCCATCGTTGCCATGTGCGGCGCGGCGCTGCTGCTGGCCTGCGACATCCTCGGCCGGCTGCTGATCCATCCCTACGAGGTACCCATTGGCCTGACCGCCGGCAGTGTCGGCGGCGTGCTGTTCCTGTTACTGATCCTGCGGAAGTGCAAATGATGCGCCGCGCCGCCTGGTTGTTGCTGCCGGCCCTGGCGCTGGCGTTCCTGTTGCTGGGTTCGGGCCTGGACTTCAGCTACGTGATCCCAAAGCGCCTGGTGCGCCTGGGCGCGATCGTTGTCGCCGGGGTGTGCATCGCCTTGTCCTCGGTGATCTTCCAGACCCTGGCCGGCAACCGCGTGCTGACCCCGGCGATCATGGGCTACGAAGGCATCTACCTGCTGTTCCAGGCCCTGCTGGTGCTGTGGCTGGGCACCGCCAGCGTGGCGCTGCTGGGCGCCCAGGGCAACGCGCTGCTGTCGATCGCGCTGATGCTCGGCTACTCGTGGCTGCTGCAGCGCTGGCTGCTGCGCGAGGGGCGCGGCGATGTCTACCGCCTGTTGCTGCTGGGCCTGGTGCTGACCATGGTGCTGGGCACCTTCACCCAGTTCATCCAGCTCAAGACCAGCCCGGGGGAGTTCTCCATCCTGCAGAGCCTGGGCTACACCAGCTTCAACCGCGCCCAGCCGACCCAGGTGCTGTACTCGGGCCTGCTGGTGGCGGCGGTGGCGCTGCTGGTGGCGCGCGGCACGCGGGTCCTCGACGTGCTGGCGCTGGGGCGCGACCAGGCCATCGCCCTGGGCCTGGACCATGGCCGCTGCCTGCGCCTGCAGATGGCGCTGATCGCCGTGCTGGTGGCGGTGTCCACCAGCCTGGTGGGGCCGACCGCGTTCATGGGTGTGTTCGTCGCCAACATCGCCTACGCCCTGGCGCGCAGCGCCCGGCACCAGGTCACCCTGCCACTGGCCTGCGCCGTGGCCATCGGCATGTTCCTGCTCGCCCAGCTGCTGGTCGAGCACCTGTTCAACTACCGGACCAGCGTGAGCATCCTCGTCAACCTGGTGTGCGGCGCGTACTTCCTCGCGTTGATGGTCCGAACCCGAGGCACCCCATGATCACCCTCGAACACCTGCACAAGGCCTACGGCGAGAAGACCGTGCTCAATGACGTGAGCCTGGCGTTTCCCGCCGGCCAGGTCACTTCGCTGATCGGCCCCAACGGCGCCGGCAAGAGCACCCTGCTGATGTGCATCGCCCGGCTGTTGCCGGCCAATCGCGGGCGGATCCTGCTCGACGGCCAGGACATCGACCGCATAGCCATCGCCGACTACGCCCGCCGCGTGGCCACCCTGCGCCAGGTGCTGGACTTCAACCTGCGCCTGACCGTCGAGGAACTGGTCGCCTTCGGCCGCTTCCCCTACAGCCGTGGCCTGCTGACGGCCGACGACCAGCAGGTGATCGACGAGTCGCTGGATTTCCTGGGGCTGCAGCCTCTGCGCGGGGCTTACCTCGACGAACTCAGCGGCGGCCAGCGGCAAATGGCCTTCCTGGCCATGACCATCGCCCAGCGCACCGAGCTGCTGCTGCTCGACGAGCCGCTGAACAACCTCGACATGAAGCACGCGGTGCAGATCATGCAGGCAATCCGCAGGCTCTGCGACGAGCAGGGGCGCACGGTGATCCTGGTGGTGCACGACATCAACTTCGCCGCCAACTATTCCGACCACATCGTCGCCATGAAAGGCGGCGCCGTGCACAGCCACGGGCCGGTCGCCGAGGTGGTTACCCAGGCCAACCTGCGCGCGCTGTTCGGCCTGGCCTTCGAGATCCTGCCCAGCGCGCACGGTTTCGTCTGCAACTACTTCAACCCATCACTATCGAGAGAGCTGGTATGAACGGAATCTGCAAGATACTGCTGGCCGCCGCCGTGGCGGCCGCGCTGCCCGGCTGCGACCAGGCCCCGCCGGCCCAGGCGCGCGCCGCCAGCGCCGACTACGCCCCGGTGAAGGTCGAGCACGCCCTGGGCACCACGCTGGTCGAACACCAGCCGCAGCGCGTGGTGGCCTTCGACATGAGCGAGCTGGACACCCTCGACCAGCTCGGCGCGCCGGTGGTCGGCATCGCCAAGGACTATGTGGCGGGCTTCCTGGCCAAGTACCGCGACGACCCCAAGGTGGCCGATGTCGGCACCACCATCCAACCCAACCTCGAGCGCCTGCATGCACTCAAGCCCGACCTGATCCTGATCTCGCCGCTGCAGGCGCAGAGCTACCAGGAGCTGAGCCAGATCGCCCCGACGGTGCACTACGACATCGACATGGACAACCGCCAGGGCAACGTCATCGACACCGCCAAGCAGCACCTGCTGACCGTCGGACGGATCCTCGGCAAGGAAGACCGGGCCCGGGAAACCGCCGCGCGCATCGACGCCAAGGTGGCCCAGGTGCGCCAGGTGACCGACGGGCGTCCGGAGAAGGCGCTGATAGTGCTGCACAACAACGGCGCGTTCACCGCCTATGGTGTGCGCTCACGCTACGGCTTCATCTTCGACACTCTCGGGGTCAAGCCGGCCAGTGACGACATGCAGGCCGGCCTGCACGGGCAGCCGATTTCCAACGAGTTCATTCACCAGGCCGACCCTGACATCCTCTACGTGATCGACCGCACCGCAGTGATGGAGCGCCGGGCCGCGCTGGACCGCGAGACCCTGGACAACCCGCTGCTGCGCCAGACCAAGGCGTGGAAGAACGGCCATGTGGTGTTCGTCGATCCACAGACCTGGTACCTGTGCACCGCCAGCGTGACCTGCCTGGAGCGGGTGGCGGACGAGGTGGTGAAGGGGTATCAGGGCTAATCCTGCATTCAGGTCATACGTAATTCCTGTGGGAGCGGCCTTGCGTCGCGAAAGGGGCGCGCAGCGGCCCCAGATTCCGAAACACCATCAAAATTGCTGGGGCTGCTGCGCAGCCCTTTCGCGACGCAAGGCCGCTCCCACAGAGACAGCAGTTCCCTGCAAGACAGCGAAGCCCCAAAGGGCTGGCCGATCTCCTACACGAAATGGGTTGCTCAGCCGATAGTGGCCAAATGACTGTAATTTCTGTTGAGGGATTCGCCGACTCGTACGGAATGACTAATGAGAAACATTACCATTTCGTCCCGAAAGGAATACTTCATGTCTCCACTGCAACATCCCCAGGCCCCGAACCTGCCCCGCAGGGCCTTGCGCATGGCCGTGCTGCTGGGCGTGGCCGCCATCGCCGGCAACGCCTTCGCGCAACCGCCACGTTCCAGCACCCCGGCGCAGCAACAGACCCCCGATGTGAAGGAGGAGGGCCTGACCCTGCCGGAAACGTTGGTACAGGACACCCGTGATTCGCTGGGCGCTCCACCACCGGAATATGCCGGTGGCCAGGTCGGTTCGGGCAGCCGGCTCGGGCTGATGGGCAACAAGGACTTCAGCGAAACGCCGTTCAACGCCATCAGCTACACCAAGGAATACATCGAGAACCGCCAGGCCCAGGACATCGGCTCGGTGATCGGCGCCACCGATCCGTCGGTGTACGTGCCGAGCAAGCGCGGCATCTTCGAGACCTTCTTCATCCGAGGCCTCTACAGCACCGGCAACGACATCACCTTCAACGGCCTGCCGAGCATGGCGCCGAACATGCGCGGCTCCACCGAGCTCGCCGAGCGCATCGAAGTGCTCAAGGGCCCGTCGGCGCTGCTCAACGGCATGCCGCCTGACGGCAGCGTCGGCGGCAGCATCAACATCGTGCCCAAGCGTGCCGGCGACGAGCCCCTGGCCCGGCTGACCGCCTCGTACGAGTCCGATGGCCTGGCCGGCATGCATGCCGATATCGGCCGCCGCTTCGGCGACCAGAAGCAGTTCGGCGTGCGCTTCAACGGCGTCTACCGCGACGGCGACACCCCCGTGGACGACCAGCAGCACCGCATGCAGCTGTCGTCGCTGGCCCTGGACTGGCGCGGCGAGCGGGCGAGGGCGTCGCTGGACTACTACCACCAGCGCGAGCGCATGGACGGGGTCAACTATTTTGGCATCTCCTCAATCAGCCCCGGGGTGACCCACCTGCCCAAGGCCAAGAAGGGCGATCATTCGCTGGCCCCGGAGTGGGGCTATACCGTCAACGACACCGACACCGTGGTGCTGCGCGGTGAGTACGACCTCAACGATTCGCTCACCGCATTCGCCGGCTGGGGCCACAGGGAAGGGGGCTACAACGCGCTGATGACCAGCGGCATGCTGCTCAATGATGCCGGCGACATCTCCGCCACGCCGATCCGCTCGGCCCGCGATGGCGAGCAGAAGTCCGGCGAAGTTGGCCTGCGCGGGCGTTTCGCCACCGGGCCCGTGGATCACGCCTGGTCGCTGGCGGCCACCCGCTACGACTCCGAGAACAGCTTCAAGGACAAGCGCCTGTCGTCGACCATCCGCACCAACTACTACAACCTGGACTACGGCCCGCGCCCGGAGATCGGCGAGTACGGCAACGTCACCTCACGCATGCGTGCCCGGCTGAGCAGCGAAGCCTTGCTCGACACCCTGTCGTTCCTCGATGACAAGGTGCAGTGGACCGTCGGTGCACGCCACCAGAACGTGCGCGCGTCGAACTACAACGGCAACCACCAGCGCACCTCCAAGCCCTACGATGAAAGCCGGGTATCGCCGGCCACGGCCCTGCTGGTCAAGGTCACCGACGAGCTGTCGCTGTACGGCAACTACATCGAAGGCCTGAGCCAGGGCGGTATCGCGCCGGACAACGCGCGAAACGCGGGTGCGATCATGGCGCCGTACCAGACCAAGCAGTACGAACTGGGCGCCAAGCTCGACCTGGGCACCTTCGCGCACACGGTCAGTGTCTATCAGGTGAAGAAACCAAGCGCCTATACCGACCCGGTCACGCAGGTCTACGGCGTGTACGGCGAGCAGCGCAACCGTGGCCTGGAATGGTCGTTCTTCGGCGAGCTCGAGCCGGGGCTGCGCCTGCTGGGCGGAGCGTCCTACACCAAGGCCGAGCTGACGAAATCGATACGCAAGGAGAACGAAGGCAACCAGGCCACGGGCGTGCCCAAGGTGCTGGCCAAGCTCGGCGTCGAGTACGACCTGCGTGAGCTTCCGGGCTTGACCCTGACCGGCAACGCCAACTATGCCGGCCGGCGCTACGCCACCGATGCCAACAACCTGTCGCTGCCGTCCTACACGATCTTCGACCTGGGCGCCCGCTACAGCCTGAAGATCTCGGACAAGCCGGTGACCTTCCGCGCCACCGTGCAGAACGTGGCCAACAAGGCCTACTGGATCGGTTCGTGGAATGGCGGCGATGGCAGTGGCCTGTCCGGTGGGCTGGGCACGCCGCGGTCGGTGTTGTTCTCTACCTCGGTGGACTTCTAGCCAGACCAGCGCTGGCTGCGTGGGAGGGATGGTGCACCAATGCGACTTGCCCCCTGATCACCGGCCAGCCGGTGCCAGATTCACACCGCGTCCGGATATGCCTCACGCAGGCTGTCACCCAACCAACCCATGAACCACAACGCATCGGCACTCGGCGGCTGCGCTGGCGTCAGCAACTGGTAGCTTTCCAGCGCCACGGCTTGTTCCACGCAGCGCACCAGGCTGCCTTCGCGCAGCTCACGCCCCACCAGTACCTCGGTGGCCAGGGCAACGCCGTGACCGCGTTGGGCCAGGTTCAGCACGATATCGTTGCTGATGTGCGAAGTGTCGGCCTTGACCCGTACCCTCAGGCCATTGGCGGCGAACCAGCTGTTCCACCAGGTGCCGTCATCGACATGGATCAGCCTGCATCCGGGCAAGTTCGCAGCGCTTAGTCTCGCAGGCAACTGCGCGAGGTAGCTCGGCGCGCAGACGGCGAACACCTTCGGGCGGATCAACACCTCGCGTACCCCGCTCAGCTCACCCGGCAGACCGAAGGCGATGCCCAGGTCCGCCTGGCGCGCATCCACGCTGGTAAAGGTGGCATTAGGCTCGATGGCGATCCTCAGGTCCGGGCGCAGGCTGCGCAGGGCGTCGATGCGCGGTGTCAGCCAGCGCGAGGCGAACGCCGGCACGCAGAGGATCCGTAGCCAGCGCTCGTCTCCCCGTTGTGCCAGGCGCGCACCGGCATCAGCGAGGATCTGCAGTGCTTCGGCTGCGGCCTTGTAGTAATGGGCGCCGGGCAGGGTGAGGCTCACGCCGCGGGGGGAGCGCTCAAGCAGGCGCACGCCCAGCCAGGCCTCGAGGTTCTTTACATGCCGACCGATCGCCGGCTGGGTCACGTGCAACGCCTGGGAGGCGGCGACATAGCTACCCAGGCGGGCGGCGGCCTCGAAAGCACGCACGGCGTTGAGCGGGGGCAGGCGGTCTTCGGCCATGGACACGCTCCTGGCTGTTAGTTTTTTTAATAGTGAAGGCAAATTTATTGTGCTTTTCCCGCCCGTTCAAGTTGCCGACACTCGGGGCAGCGTATTTCCGCGCTTTACGAGGAGCCCTCCGATGCGGCCAACAACAATAAAGAAGTCGTTCAACGGTCTTTCCATCCTGGCCCTGACGCTCGCCGCCCTGGCGGGTGTGGCGCAGGCGGCCGACAACAAGGGGGCCTGCGGCGTGCCAGGGCTTGAACCCTGTCCGCAGCCGTTCGACAAGGTGCTGCCGGCTGCCAGGGATATGCTCACCTGGGACCAGGCCACCCGGGTCGTGGGCTTTCGCAACACTTACCGCCTCTACGGTGGCGATGTCTTCGCCCCGAACGGCGCCACGCCATTTCCCTTGCCGCAGGCCAGCCACGCGCTGACCGACGTGCAGTATCAGTTGGGCGGCAAGACGCACAACCTGGCGCAGTACCTGGCCAACCAGAGCGTGACCGGCCTGCTGGTGCTCAAGGACGGCAAGATCGCCTACGAATACTACGGCAAGGGCAACACGCCACAGACCTTGTGGACGTCCCGATCGGTGGCCAAGTCGGTGGTCAGCGTGCTGGTTGGCATCGCCGTCAAGGAAGGCAAGATCCAGTCGCTGGACGACAGAATCAGCCGCTACGTTCCGGAACTGGAGGGTTCCGAATGGCAGGACGTGACCTTGCACCAGCTGTTGCAACACACCTCGGGCGTAATCTGGGACGAGAACTACGCCTCCAAGGATTCGGACTTTTCGCACATGACCCAGTGCGAGGCCACTGCTGATCCCTATCACTGCGTGCTCGAACTGGTGAGGTCGGTCAAGCGCAAGCCCGGGGTCAAGCCGGGTGAGGTCTGGTCGTACAACACCGGTGGCGCCTGGCTGGTCGGTCGGGTGTTGGAGAATGCCACCGGCATGACCATCGCCGAGTATCTGCAAACTCGGGTGTGGAGCCGCTACGGCATGCAACAGGCCGGCGTCTGGCACGCCCTGGTGCCGGGCAAGGTGGATATGGGCGGCCACGGTTTCAATGCCACGCTGCGCGACTGGGGGCGCTTCGGCCAGTTTGTGCAGAGCGGCGGCCAGCTGCCGGATGGCGAAAAGCTGCTCCCGGACGACTGGGTAGCACGTTCGACCCACTGGACCCAAGCCAAGGGATCGGTGACGGCCGCAGCGCCCAACGGCCAGTACGGCTACCAGTGGTGGTACAACGCCCCGGCCCCGGACAGCGATGCCGAGCCCAAGCGCACCGCCAACAGCGACAAGACCTTTTGGGCGCTGGGCATCTTCGGCCAGAGCATCGCCATCAACCCGGCGGAGCATCTGGTGGTGGTGCAGTGGTCGACCTGGAAGAACGCCGAGAGCCCCGGCTCGCTGTATGACGAGCAGGCGGTGTTCGTCAACGCAGTGGCCAAGGCGCTGAGCCAGTAGCAGCGGGCGAGGGCAGGGCGCCGGCAAGCGCCTGCCCAGTCACACGCGAAACCGCGACACGCTCGCCTGCATGCCCTGGGCGATTTCGCCCAGGCGCTGCGCCGCCGACGCCAGCTGCCGCGTGGTGTCGGTGCTGTCCCTGGACATGCGGGCGATCAGCTCGACCTGTTGCGCGACATCCTGGCTGGCCCGGGTCTGCTCACCGATGGTCTGCGAGATTTCCTCGACAACCGACGCGGCGCGGCGGGCGCCTTCACGAATCTGTTGGATCGACGCCCCCGCCTGGGTGGCCAGCTCCACGCCGGCGCGGACCCGGGTGACGCCAGTCTGCATGCTGTCGACGGCGTTGCCCGTGCTATGTCGGATGCGTTCGATCATGCCGGTGATCTCTCGGGTCGACTGCGCCGTGCGCCCGGCCAAGCCGCGTACTTCGTCGGCGACCACGGCAAAGCCGCGCCCGGCCTCGCCGGCACGGGCGGCTTCGATGGCCGCGTTCAAAGCCAGCAGGTTGGTCTGCTCGGCGATGGTGTTGATCACCTGGATGATCGAGTGGATTTCTTCCGAGCTTTGCCCCAGCACGGTGATGGTTTCAGAGGAGCGGTTGACCGCTTCGTCGATCCCCTGCATGCCGCCGACCACGTTGAGGATGACCTCGCCGCCGTCGCTAGCCAGGCGCTCGGACTGCCCGGAGATAGCCTGCGCATCGCGGGCGTGGTCGGCGATCCGCGCCAGGTTGGCGATCATCTGCTCGGTGGCCGAGGCCATGCTCACGGCGCTGTCGGACTGCTGGCTGGTGCGTTGTACCAGGCTGCTGGAAGCCTGGCCCAGTTCATCGGCCACTTCACGCAGCAGCAAGTTCTCTTCATGGATGGCCTTGATCATGTTGCCCAGGCTGTCGCGCATGTCGGCCAACGATCGCAGCAGGTGCCCGGTCTCGTCGCGGTCATGGACCTGGATCTGGGTGGTGAGGTCGCCTTGGGCGATGCGTTCGGCCACCGCCATGGTCTGGCTCAAGGGGCGCAGGATCGAGCGCAATAGCAGGAAAGTGCACAGCGCCAGCACCAAGGCGGCCAGGACCATCCCGCCGACCAGCACGGCGACGCCCTGGTGCAGGGTGGCGGTGCTCTGCTCGCGGCTCTTGTCGGCGTTGCCGGCGATCAGGTCGCTGAGGGTGCTGTTGCGCTGCTCCAGCTCCTTGAACGCCGCGACGAAGGCCGGCAATTGTGCCTGGGCCTGCTCGGGTGACTGCAATGCCAGCTGGATGATTGAGGTGGCACTGGCGATATAGTGGTCGAGGAGGGGGCCCAGCTCGCTGATAGCCTGGTGCAGATCGCTATCCAGAGGCAGTTCGAGGTTGCTCTGCACGACACTGCGGAACCATTTGGCGTGCTCGTCGAGGTCGGCCAGCACCTGGTTGGCGGTGTCCGTGTCGCCCGGCTTGACCAGCAGGGCGGCCAGCACGTCGGCGCGCAGCGCGTCGTGCATCATGTCGCCTTCCATGTGATTGCGTAGGGCGGCCATGCTGGCCTCGCTGCGCTTGAGTGCCTGGTTCTGGTCATGCTCGGCGAGCAGGCCGCTACCGCCGAGCAACAGCGCGGCGAGGATGCTGACCAGACCGAACCCGATGGTTTTCTGGCGAATGTCCATTTTCGAACAGGCTCCGTGGGGTAGGTCAGGTGAGCATAGATGGTTGGAGGTATTTCGGCGGCCGGAACAGGTCTGTGGAGGCGGGTAGGCAGTAGGCTCATGTCATGGTTTCAGAATCTCCTGGACTTATGCATATAACTCAACTAAATGAATATTTAGTTGAGTTATATTTTATAGTTATCAAAAGGCTGGGCAGGGCGCAGGGCGAGTTGCAGGAATCTATCAAGCGTGTGAAGTTCTCGCCCAACTCACTTAGCCTGGCAAAAACATCAAAGGAATGAGACACCTCCATGCATCGATTCACCGTGTTACCGCTGTTGCTTGCCCCAATGATTGCCTGGGGCGACTGCACGCAGCACCTGCAAACCTGGGCCCAGGACCTGCATCCGACCTTGGAGTTCGCCAGCGAATTTGCGGTCTGCAAGGTCAATCCGGCAGACGCCAGTCAGGTGCTGGCAGCCTTGCCGTTGATGGTGAACGTCGATGAACACGGGCAAGGCGATTACGGCCTGGATGTGCTGGTGGCCGATGCCGCCAGCGGCAAGGTCATAGCCCACAGCTACCAGGAGGCTGCGATCGTCTCCGACGCGGTGCAGTTTTCAGGCCTGATGCTGGACACGGCGCGTTATCAGGTTGCGCCTGGGCTGCGGGCATTTGGCGTGCGCATTCGTCACACAGGCTCGTCGCGGGTCAATCCGTTCGGCAGCGAAACCCTGAGTCTCTTTGTGAACGACGGTTCGCAGTTGCGTCAGATCATGGAGCAGTTGGTTGTAAGCAAGAGCAATGGCGAATGGGACGGTGTCTGCGCTGGTGAATTCGACGATACAAAGCGGACACTGGCGATTAGCAAACCTGGCAAGGATGGTTTCAGCAGGTTGCGGGTTACCGAGATCTCGACCGGAAGTCAGAGCGTTGTTAAAGGTGATGATGACTGTGAGGAAATCGAGGGCAGTTCAACGACGAAGACGTTCAACCTGGAGTATCACGGCGGTCGGTATGGGGTGCCGAAGGAATTGACGTTCCAATGAGCTGGATTGGAGGACGGGGCTTTGATGGAGGCTGAAATCTGGCCTCCCTCTGGGCATGACGCTCAATACGAATCTACGCATAATGTATATTATGTTAAATTGAATATTATGAGAGGTGACCTCCTGGGTCGATCACCTGTGGTTTGCGTCTGCCAGATCACGCTCGAGCCACCGGCGCCATCTCGACAACTGCGCAACGCCCCTTCGTCAGTGCTGCACGTCTTCCCAGTATTCCGTGTGCACAAGCTGCCCGTTCTGCGGCCCCGTGTAAGTGCCTGCGGCTTCTCTTGCACGCTATTTGATCGTGCATCTTCGCACCGGAACCACCCATGATTCTCGCCACTGACCACATGCTGACTGCGACCAGGCATGCACATGCGAGCGACGATACAAGAAATCTGCCATTGGCCGTCTGAGCCAAAGCCGTGGACACACGGAATGTCTGGTTGTGAACCCTATGTAACTACTTCTGGGGCATCACAGGAGGAGCGCGATTGCACTCCCTCTGCTCTCGTACCGCCAAATCCGGCTGAAAAATCTACAAGCTCGATCAACGATAAGCACTGTTACGTTAAGACCTAGCTCGTGCCTCGAATTCGTCCCGCAGAGCGAGTATGTCTTCACGTGCTGCATTGCGGTTTGCCACCAGTGGGCGGATTCGTGTCCACTGGCCTAGTTCAATAACGGCACATGCGTCGCCATACCTTGGCGCCTCGATGTGTTCAGGCAGTTTGGAGCGACCCACGATTAGCAGAATGAAAGTTGCCAAAATAGTCCGCTGCACAACCTCATCACCGAGTATCCTCTCAAGCAAATGCTCACGATCTGCGCTAGTTGGCGAGTCATCATAAATGATCACGAAGACCGGTAATCCTTCACGGGCCGACCTCTCGACAGCCTCTGCGGTGGATGCCGCCAACCTGTCTCTGAGCACCAGACGAGCCGAGAACTCTTCAGGAAGATCGTTGGGCTGATTCTGAAGTATCCGCAGCATATCAGGGAGCACCGAGCGCTTTCCGAACTCCGTGCTGTGGGCCTCATCAAGATGCGCCGCTATCGAGGCACGGTACACCTCCCCCTTTGTGGTGTGCCATACAAGCTCACTGCCGATAGCCTCAACCCAAACATGGGTGCAGGTGCGGTAAACACCGTTATAGTCCCAGCGAATCCTCACGTAACCGGGCTCCGCCCCCTCGTTGATGAAGACTTGCTGCGCAGTAAGCTTGCCCGTGCTTAGCGTCCTTACAGACCCATAGCAAGCCACCGCCCAGCCCAAGGCATCACGGATCCGCTTCATGTGCTCCCCGTGCGCTGTGAACGTAGGATCTTCGAGAATGTTCATCAACTGGGTCATATCGTCGATTGGCGCAGGATTGGTGATCAACTCTTTGAGCTTTACCAAAGAGGCTCTCAGATCTTGAGCCGTCTGAAACCTGCGGCCAACATTCCACTGTAAAGCCCGGTCGAAAAACGCTCGAATGCCGCTGTTCTCGGCACCGCTAAAGAACGCTTTTACATCCTCCCTCTGATGCGGCAGGCTTCCATCTCCACCTTGGGGGATCGAAGGGTTTCTCCCCGTCAGCAGAAAGAAAAGTATTGCTGAAACGGATGCTAGATCTGTTATACAGCTGCGTTTGTCGACGCTGCCGCCAAATAGTTCTGGTAGCGGATAGAACCGGTTGCCGAGCTGATGACCATCACTTGTGAGAGCCTTTTTCAGCGTGATGTTGCGATTGTAAGCAATGCCGAAGTCTACGAGCACAAGCTGACCATCACCTGAGCTCACCATGATGTTTTCGGGTTTTATATCGCGGTGCAATATTCCCGCAGCGTGAGCTTCCTCCACAATGCTCAACAAATTAAGCGTTAGCTCAATTGCCTCAACGGGGCTGATGCGCTTGTTCCGATCCCGCCATTTTCTCAGCGTCAAACCGTCAATAAATTCGGTCGCGATATATAGCTCGTAAGCGTCATCATCGTGTTTGTGCGTATTGGTTTCTATGATTCTGGGTACGCTCTGACCTTCAAGAGCCTGGTAGGCCTTTACCTCACCATAGCTCCTAGTGCGGCGTTCGTGACCAACACCGCCAATTACCTTAACAAACGCAATTTTTCGATCAGACTTGCGCGCAGCTCGATGCCCAACGCCCTGGCCACCCTCTCCTACTTTTTTATCAAGAACATCCCAACGCTCTTCATATGAGGCAGCATCGATCCAAATGTCATCGGGTGATTCAGCCATGTGTATACTCCTTTTCTGACCACTGCGTCCTTGGGTAAGCGAGGCAACCAGAGCAATTTTCCGGGTGAATAACCATAAAAATGTCGTATTTAGCGACAAATTTCCTGAAAATTTGCACTGCAGCACCTGTACTCCGAACCTGCGCTACTATATCCCTCCATAAGTAGATCGAAAAGACATATGGGCATGTGTAAAAATCAGGCCTGAACGGCCGAAGAGCGTGAGGATGGAAGCCCGTAGGGCCAAGACGCCATAGGTGGCTCGGTGTACGACAGCCGTCCGCGGATGCGGCACGCCCAGAAATCCCCGGATCTAACTCTCAGTTGTCGCCGGCGCGACCTCAGGATGCCGAAGTATTAGCAAGGGGGCTGTCAATGTCATGAATCTCACCTGGCTCGAGGGCATTACGCCTTGGCGATTTGCAGGAAATTTCGAAGGGAATTCCTACCACAACTGAAACCGAGTTCCGCCGCGCAGAAGCAAGCAAAGCCAATTTCTACCTAGTGATCGTGTCTGGGTTGGAGGAGGGATTCGAGACTGAGCTGCGTATTTATATCAATCCTACCAAAAGCCTTCCCTGGACGCCCAAGGGTCAAGTATCGATAGGTGGACTGGCTAAAGGAGCTGCCTTGGTGCTGAGGGAGGAGCCGGCTTGCCGGCGATGGGCCGCAAAGCGGCCCCGGCGTCTAACAGAATGACACCAGCCAGAGCGGCCTGCGCATTCCTACTCAACCCTCCGGCCAATCATCAACCCATGATTCACATCCTGGGCCAGCGCCTTGGCCATGCCACTGAGGTAATGCACCGCCGTCAGCAGCGTAGGCAAATGATCCGCCTCTGTCATCGCCAGATCACTGATCTTGTGCACTGCACACATCAGCACGGTTGCCTGCTCAACCGCATGCTCCATTGAATGGCCCGCCACAACACGGAACAGCGGGTCTTGACCGCCCTCCTCTCCAGCCTCGCCGAAATGCCCGACGCCGGTGGTTGCGAGTTTCTTGATGCGCGGGGTTTGCAATTCCTTATCCATACCATTCCTCCTGCGGCCCCGCGAACGGCGCGGGGCCTGATCGGTGAACATCAATCGCCAGGTCAATGCCGGGACTGCACGCGACTCAGCGCCACCTCCACCAAGGTGCGGGCGCTGTCGATTTCGTGCATGGCGGCGAGGGTCAGGACCTGGCCTGGCGGTTTGGCGTGCAGCAGGACGGTTTGCTGGCTGACGGTCAGGGCGCAGACGAGATATTCAGAGATCTGGACCAGGAGGTCTTCGAGGGTGTGGGTGGTGTATTTGTCGTGTAGCGGTGGGTCAGGAACGATCTTTAGCATGGTTACACTCCTTCATCGGGATTGAACCGCCAAGATCCTGCTGTCAAACAGAATGGTGGCAGCGGTACGTGGGTTGACAGACCGAGGATGAAGGAACCCGGCGCACACGAGGTGCCCCACGTACAGCCGCCATAAGCGACAACGTGCAATCCTTCTATCAGCAACGACCTGTCAAAGCCGTGTCGCGGGTTTAGTAGCGACTTGGCGAGACTAGATGGCTGATAGGGCTGCTGCAATGGGCTGTAAGGCGGTGGGAGTATGTTTCGGAAATGGACTACAGAGAAGAGGGAAAATCCGATTTAGCTCACATACAAAGACTCAGTCCAGACCTATTGGGCCATACGTGGGCCGCTGATTGTTAACGGCTGGTTGACGGCGCATGTTGTCCAGCCTTTTCTTGATCTGGCCAGAGGTACCGGCGATCACGGTAAATCTGCATGAGCAGGTCAGTCGCAGCTTTCTCGTTTGGCACAAGAAAAAAAATGATTTCATTTCGCCATCGTTAGAGTCGCCCTGCTCCAGATTGTGTGCGAGGATTCGGCCACGGCGATGGTTACTGAGGGCATACCAGACCGCTGTCATCACATCGAGCCCTTTATGTCACCCGCTAGCGTTGGGGGCCATCAATAGGATTACAGGAGGTTTGACAAAAAACATGGCATTGGATGTTGCGTTTAGCATTGAGGCTGGAGACTTTGTCGATCCCGATCGAGCCTATGACCTGTTTTGGGCAGGTGTTATTACCAATAAACGAGCCTTCGTTTGTCCTGGAGCGGACTGTTCAGCCCAGGTGACCTGTGCGAATTTAGACAAAGACGTGCAGAGGGTGGACGCCACCTCGACGAGCGGACGGGGGCCCTCCATCAACCAGATTGTCAGCGGCCAAGGCAGGTGGTAGTCCTGCTTGCACGTGGCCAATTGGCTGACGGTCAGACCAAACATTCAATACGTCCATAATCCTGGCGCAGTGAAAGAAGTCGATGGCGCCATCGTTTTTTTGGCTAAAAACGATCATCGACCTCTGATATTCCAGCGTGATCGGCGTACAGTCGCGAGGGATCCAGGAGTGCGGGCTAAAGCCGGAGGCACATGCCAATCCGTAGCTCAAAAAACGCGATCGCGCTGATTAAGCTTCGCATGGACTTCGGCGGCCAGTCCCTCGTCGACTTCTTCCAGCACAGCTGCCACAGCCCACCAATTTTTGGCCCGTATGAAATCAGAGTGGCGGAAAGAGGATTGAACACCGATGACTCTGACATTCTGATCGGGTGACCATACAGTTGACGTCGGCTCTACCATCTCCCATATCGAACCACCACTTACACCTTTGAGCACTGGCGTAGTGATGGGCTCGCCCGTCAATGTATGTGCTAAGTGCCCATAATCGAAAAACATATCCAAGTCTTCACAGACTGGTTCCAACGCACCGCTAGGAGTATCTGGTATGCGCTGGGTGTACGCAGTCAAGAAAGCACCTGTTGTCCAGCCATCTTGCAGATCTGTCAGTGATTGGGGGTAACCCCCTACAAATACACTGCCATCATCTAGATTTTTCGAAGGGATGCCAACATTTTTGAGTTCTAGGAACTGCCATCCAGCGTGGAGACGACGCAGTGTCTCAGGATCAAGGAGTTCAATGACCGCGACATCGATGTGCTCTTCCTTAGGCTTGTAGATTGCCATATCACCAAAAGTGTGCAGACTCCCCTTCAGCGGATTTTCGGGATAAGCCAGCAGTGTCAGGTCAGATACCTCGTCGAAGACATGACGTGCGGTGATGATGAAAGAGCGCCCCGCTATTTTGAAAAGTGTGCCGGTGGCTAGCAAAGCAGCCGCATCGCCCAGTTCATGGAGGATCGGAATAGTCACGCTCATCACAAACCGATGGACGATATCTGCCTCAACTTTACTCAAATCGATGGACAAGTTTAAACCTCAAATGGGGGATAAATAGGATGGACGGTGCTGGCAGAGCTGGCCGACAGCACCAGCGCAGCAGCTGAGGCATGCTCACAGAAGGCACCGCAGCTAATACTGTGCGCTGCTACTGCCAGCGCTGTGTACCCTTCTGCGCATTGCCAGCCCACGTTTAATTTTCCGCTTCCGGCGCCCGGAAGGCTCTACTGTAGTAGCCAGACGAATCAAAACAGCAAACCGCCTTCTTGCCGCTCGCAAGCATATCGCAGGCATCACCTATTCGTTTTTCACGCGTCTTGAGTTGCTTCGCAGAAGTAATCCAGTGAATCCAGTCCACCCGCGCAAGGGTCGTCGTACTGTTCCAAACCTTTTGAGCCTCAGGTGTGCTTGCCAGGGCCTCCTCGACATCCGCTGGAATATCAGGCTCGGGCTCCTTCTTCACCGGTACTAGTTCGAGGGTAACGATATCTCCAACGGCCACACCTGCCGCATCGAGTAAATCGCTACTGACCTTCAGCCAATGGCTCAGTTGACCATCGGGCTCCAGGGTTGCCCGAAAAGGATGCCCATTGATCGTGCCGTCAACGGATGTCCTTCCCCGCCTCGGAAGCCGTTCACTCGCGTCCCTTGGAAGAACTGCAAACGCCCACGACCTGTCATCACCGGGCTTTAACGGACGAATAAGCTTGGCTTCGAATCGGCACCTCGCATCGTCTGCTGTCATTGCAAGTTCTCCCACCAAGAGCTTACTTGGCCATCACCTCGTCCAACGCCTGCTCAAGGGTGCTGACCGTACGCTCGATATTGTGCAGCTTTTCGAGCCCGAACAGGCCGATGCGGAAGGTCTGGAAGTCGGCCGGCTCGTCGCATTGCAACGGCACGCCGGCGGCAATCTGCAGGCCGTGGCTGGCAAACTTCTTGCCACTCTTGATATCGGCATCATCGGTGTAGCTCACCACCACGCCAGGGGCCTGAAAGCCTGCTGCGGCGACGCTCTTGATACCTTTGCGGGTCATCATTGCGCGCACCCGGTCACCCAGCGCCTGTTGTTCGTCGCAGACCTTGTCGAAACCGTAGGCTTGCGTCTCTTTCATCACTTCGTTGAACCGCGCGAGGGCATCGCTGGGCATGGTCGCATGGTAGGCGTGGCCGCCCTGCTCATAGGCCTGCATGATCTGAAGCCACTTCTTCAGGTCGCAGGCGAAGCTGGTGCTTTGCGTCGATTCGATGCGCTCCAGGGCCAAGGCGCTGAGCATCACCAGGGCGCAGCAAGGTGAGGCGCTCCAGCCTTTTTGCGGTGCGCTGATCAGCAGATCGACCGCGCATTTGTGCATATCAACCCAGATCGCGCCGGAGGCGATGCAGTCCAGCACGAACAGGCCACCCACCGCATGCACGGCGTCGCCCACGGCCCGCAGGTATTCATCGGGCAGGATGATCCCTGATGACGTTTCAACGTGGGGGGCGAAGACAATCTGCGGTTTCTGCGACGCAATGGCCGCCAACACTTCGTCCAGAGGGGCCGGGGCGTAGGCAGCATGGCGCCCCGCTTCAACCGGCCGGGCTTTCAGCACCGTTGTGGCCGCCGGAATGTTGCCCATCTCGAGGATCTGGCTCCAGCGATAACTGAACCAGCCGTTGCGTATCACCAGGCATTGCTGGCCGGTGGCAAACTGCCGTGCCACCGCTTCCATGCCGAACGTGCCGCTGCCCGGAACCACCGCAACCGCCTGGGCGTTGTAGACCTGTTTCAGGGTGGTTGAAATGTTCTTCATCACCCCTTGGAACGACTGGGACATGTGGTTGAGCGAGCGGTCCGTGTAGACCACCGAATACTCGACCAGCCCTTCGGGATCGATACCGGGATAGATCTTCGACATGGTGCGGTTCCTTTGGCAGATAGGTCCATGGCATCGACCCTGCCCTAAGCCATTGCAAATGACAAGATGCATCAGGCATACCGCATCGTCAGCCCGGCCCCTGCCTGACTCAAATCAGGGAAACGCATACTGGTTGAAGTCTCAACAGCTTCCCCTGCAGCCGAGTCCCGTACTGAACATCAGAGATGCCCACTTCCTTGCCTTGCAAGCAAAACTCCTTGTCCCACCCACCCTGCGGTCCCAGCGACGAAATCGGCGCCGCCAATATCAACCCAGTGGCCAGCTACTGATCGATCGAGTGCCGCTCACCCCGTCACCACCTCATACCTCACCCGATGCGCCTCGGTCGGCAGCGGCACCTCCCACTTGAACAGCATCCGCCGTATATCGTCATTGCGCAGCGATGTGTCCCGTCGCTGGTTACGCCGCATGATCTCGTCCTCCGGCCGCTCCAGATAGACGATCTCCACCTGCGCCCCGTAGCCATACAGCAAGTCCAGGGTACGGCTACGCATCTGCCCCGACAGGTGCGTCGAGTTCCACACGAAGGGCCTGCGCTCGCGCAACAGCGCCTTGGCCCGGTCGATGGCGTAGTGGGCGGCGGCGCCTTCGTTCTGGCCGTGGCGCAGGCCCAGGGCCTGGCGCGCGTCGTCGAACGACACCACTGGCAGGTCCGGGTGGTGTCGGGCGGTCCAGGTGTCCTTGCCGCTGGCCGGAAGACCCGAGAGCATCACCACCTGGGAACCCTGGGGTTCATGCAACGCATAGTCCGGGTGCACGCGGGCGCCACGCAGGTACTGAATGCGTGTGTAGTCGTCGGCAAACGCCCGTGGGCCGTACAGGCATCCCTCCTCTGCCGCCAGCTCGCGCCACAGTTCGATGGCGGTCAGCACATCGGCCTTGCCGGCATAGTGGCGGCCCTGCATATCGGCCTCGGCCACCGCGCAGAGCATCCACACCGGCAGCTCCCAGGACAGCTTGTGCAGCAGGAATTCCGCGCTACGCCCGCTGCGATCGCCCTGCAGGGCAAAGAACGGCAGTTGATGCACGGTGATGATCCGGCAGATCTGTTCGCGCAGCGCGAACGGCACGCCGGCGCGCCACAACAGCAGACGCGCATCCACCGCGCCTCGGCGCGAGTGGCCGGGTTGGCCGATGCGCCCGGTCTGCGGGTCGATCACCGTGGTGTCGGGCTTGGCGATGTCATGCAGCAAGGCAGCGAGGAACAGCACGAAGCGCTGCTCGGCGCTCGCGTCGCGGTAGGCGCGCTGCGCCAGCAGCGCCTCGACCACCAGGCGGGTATGGACCCACACATCGCCCTCGGCGTGATAAGTCGGATCCTGCGGGGTGTCGGCCAGGCGTGCCAGGGCCGGAATGGCCGCCAGGCAAGCGGCGCTGTCCATATCCTGCCCGGGGTCGGGCACCAGTTGTTGCAGTTGTCGAATGTCCATTTCAGGAAGCTCCTTCAGTCGCCGCGGCGTACGCCGTGCCAGTCCAGGGACAGGCGCGGCGCGTAGAGATCGACGCCGGCGGCCAGTTGATTGGGTATGTACGGTTGGTTGGCATGGTGCTGGTCGGCGTCGAGGATGGCCTGGACGAAGTCCTGGCGCACCCACTTGAGCCGGCCCAGGGTCTGGCGCTCGTCTTCAAGCTTCAGGTACAGCCCCTCCATGCGGCTCGAGCGGTCGCACTGGCGCCAGGCGCGGGCCAGATCGAGGCCTTCGCGGCGCACCACCTGCTCGAACACTTCGCGCCATTGCGCGGTCTTGGCCAGCGAGTCGCCGAGCAACGCCATCAGCTCGGCGTAGCGGCGCGGTGCCGGGCCTTCGTACAGCACCGGCACCGACAGCACCGGGCCGTCGGCGAGCAGGCGGCGGCGCGCCGCGGTGGACAGGAACAGCCCCGTGGCGCGGTCCCACACGTCGAACTCGCAGAAAAAATGCGGCAGGTGGTCGTAGAACACCGAGTGCTTCTTGTGCAGCCACTCGCCATACAGCACGAAGCGGTCTTCAAGACGCTCCAGCAACCAGTGCTCGTGGGCGACGGCCCATTGCTTGAACAGGTTGAACTGGCGCTCGCGGCCACCGCCGGTGAGGTAGTGGCCACGCGACTGCAGGCGGAGTTCGCCACCGTTGCTAAAGCTGATGCCGGCGTTGGCGCCGTCGAGTTTCTCTTCCACCACCAGCCATTGGCCGGTCAACGTGCCATAGGCCACCTGGCCGGCATCGCTGTCGCCGTCCTGCAGGCGCGAGCCTTGCAGATGGGGTGTGCGGGGGTATTTGAGCAGTTCGAGGGAATGTGCGTCGGCACGAAAATCCATGTTCATGGGTTTCTCCTTGGAAATAGGGAAAAACCGACGACAGGATCAGGTAGGTACGAGGATGAAGCGCCGCCGCGCGCAGGCGCGGGCAGCCATCAGGCACGATGGACCGTCGTCGGTATCAGGCGTGTTTGATGGCGCAGGGCACTGGCTTCACCACTTTGGGAAAAGGTTGCGGGGATTCGAGGGCGCGCATTCAACAGCATGTGCCGTCAGCAAGTCAAGCCCTCAATGAAAGCAATGTGATAGCATCCGCGCGCCCCTGGAGGGGCAATCTTTTGAAATCCCGCAAGGAATAGGCTTCGTGAAAGACTTCGTCATCAGCGTCAACAACATCGTCCTCTACGTTTCCCTGGCCGTTATCTGGCTCTTCGCGCTCATCACGCTGTTCACCGGCGGGTTCCTGCCTGCCCTGGGTGTGTTCGTGGTCGGCAGCCTCGGCTGGTGCATCGTTTCCGGCTTCTGGTTCGTCCAGTCCGCCACCTACGAAGAGCTGCGTAAGCTCAACGCCAGCAAAGACTGACGCGTCCGGGCGGCGCGGCATCGGGTCTCGCGACCGCCCTACCCTTGCTCCTGCGCCGTGGCGCCGCGAAGCCATGGCAGCGTTGACCCATTCAGTCCGGCGCTGGTCCATTATTGATAAATATCAAGGCCACCCGGCGCGATAGCGTCACCCTGAGTCGTGAGTGCGAGACCAACGGTCCTGCTGGCTAAGCATGTCGACATGCACGAGATGAACCGCCCGTCCTAGAGTTCCTGCGATGCTCACCGTCACGCTGATCAACATGCTGGTCGTGATCCTGGTGGTGATCATCCACTACGAATGCCTGCTGCGTCTGAATGACTGGCTACCGCGCCTCAAGCTCTGGAGCCGGTTTCGTATCGTGGCGGGCGTATTCGGCGCTCTGTTGGCCCATGCCCTGGAGGTCTGGTGCTTTGCCCTGGCCTACTACCTGATGGTCCATGCCAAAGGCTGGGGCACGCTCAACGGCAATTTCGACGGAAGTCTTCTGGACTGCGTGTACTTCTCCTTTACCACCTACACCACCATCGGCTTCGGTGATGTTGCCCCCAGCGGGCACCTCAAGTACCTCACGGGCCTGCAGGGATTGACCGGCCTGGTGCTGATTACCTGGACCGCTTCATTCCTGTTTCTGGAAATGCAGAAGTACTGGAAAGCCAAATAGCCGCTGGGGCCATTCGGCTAACCAGCCACGCCCCTGCACTCGCTACGTCTTCCTGCTGAAAGTGGCCGCCAGCCGCGCAGTTGACAACGATCAAGTCGGAGCGAGGCTGCGCACCGAAACTGTCTTCCCACTGTTCATTCCAGACGCATGAGGGCATCGCCATGACTCCCGTCAAACCTCCCCATCAACCTGCTGCCTCGGCGTTTCCTACGCCCGTTGGCGAGCACTGGATCGAAGCACTCGACAATGGTACCCATGTGCTTGTCAGGCCCTTGCAAGCCAAGGACCGGCAGCGTGAAAGGGCCTTCATCGAACGCCTGTCACCAGAATCACGGCACTACCGTTTTCTGTGCCAGATCAAGGAGCCTGGTGAGGCAATGCTCGACCAGTTGATGGCGGTCGATCAGGACCGCCAGGCCGCCTTCGTCGCGCTGGCGCATGTGGACGGCGAACTGCAGGAAGTGGGCATTTCCCGTTACGCCGCCTGTGCTGATCAAGATGACTGCGAGTGCGCGGTCACCGTACTCGACAGCTGGCAACACCACGGTCTTGGCCGCTTGCTGCTCAAGCACCTGACTGATCAGGCACGGAGCAAAGGTTTCCGGCAAATGTATTCGATCGACTCAGCCGCCAACCAGGCGATGCGTGAGCTGGCCAAGGCCGCAGGATTCACCACGACTACCGACCCCGATGATCCTAGCCAGGTCATCCACCGGCTTGCACTGAGCTGACCTGAAGTCGCGCGCCATGACCCGTCGTGGCGCCGGCCTGGTTCAGGGCGTGCGTGCATGAGCCTCCTCGGGCAGCAGGTCGAACTGCTCGAGACAGCGCTGCTCATCATCGGGCGTGAGCGCTTTCAAACCGGTCACGCCCTGAAGGGGCGTTTCGAACAAGGCCATGCGCAATATCCCATTGCGTGTCATGAACCTTTGCGCCAGGCACGTGCAAACGGGTCTGCCGACCAGCGCGTTGAGCTTTTCATGTTCGGGTGTGTCGACTTGGGCCTGCAGATTGGCCTCGCAGTTCGCCGCGATCTGCGCCACCGAACGCCCCGCCAATCCTAAGGTGCCCGTGCCCAGCAAGGCCAGGCACACCAGCATCACCAGCAGGAGGTTCGATTCCCGGGCCACTGAGCGCAGGAACGCCAAGCGGTCCTGCCAGCCTGTCTCCTGGCCGTTGAAGATAGCCTTGCCGACCGTGCGCCTCACACCCCGCTGCACTGCCCAGCCTAGCGCCACGGTCAGGGCCAGTATGGCCAGCAGTACTGCCGGATCATGCATGATAAGGCGCCAGGCCGGGCTCAGTCCGCGGTAGACCGACGTGGCCAGCAGCAATACAACGATTGCCAGGATCCAGCCCAGGCTCCCCTTGGGACGTTGCATCCATGCCCTGAGCTTTGCCCTTGCTTGAATAGTCATGAGCACCTCCCGCGCCAGGCTAGCGCACAGGGTCGATGGCAACGGTTTCCTGATACTCAGGCACGCACACCTGCCAGCCGAGTTCGAGGCTTATCCGCCGCCGCAACGTGTCGGCAGCGTGGGGCTCGCCATGGATGACATAGGTCTGACGTGGCGGCCGGATGAACCCGCGCAGCCATTCCATGATCTCATCGGCATCGGCGTGCGCAGACAGGTTCTCCATCGCATGCACCCGTGCACGAATCGGCACATCCTCGCCATGCAGACGCACGCTGTGGGCACCGGCGACGATATCGGCGCCCCGCGTGCCCCCGGCCTGAAAACCCGAGAACAGGATACTGTTGCGTGGGTTGGGGGCCAGCGCCTTGAGGTGGTGCAGTACCCGCCCACCGGTCGCCATGCCACTGGCGGCGATGATCACCGCAGGCTCGCGCAGCTGGTCAAGGTGCCTGGACTCATCGACCGTGCGGACGATGTGCGTGCTCTTGCGCAGGGCGGCGCACTCAGCCGCTGTCAGCCGATGTTCGCTGCAGTACCGTTGGTACAGGACAGTGGCATCGGTGGCCATCGGGCTGTTCAGGTACACCGGAATATCAGGAATCAACCGGTCGCGCTTGAGCGTGTAAAGGTAATGCATGAGCAACTGGGCACGGCCGACGGCGAACGAGGGCACAAGGATGATGCCATGGCGCAGGAGCGTTTCATTGATGACCTTGGCCAGGTACTGCTCGGTCGATTCCGCAGGGTGCTTGCGATCCCCATAGGTAGACTCGATCAACAGCACGTCCGCCGTTCTGACCAGCTCGGGCGCGCGCATGATCGGGTCCTGGGGGCGTCCCAGGTCACCCGAAAACAGCAAGGTCTGGCCTTCGGCGCTGATCTGGACCGTGGCCGCTCCCAGAATGTGTCCGGCGGTACGCAACAGCAGTTCCATGCCCTCGGCGATCGGCGTCGGGTGGTGCAGTTCCACGGGGCGAAACAGTGCCAGGGCCCGTTTGGCATCCTGCTCGGTATAGAGCGGTCGTGCCGGTGAGTGCCTGGAGTAACCGTGGCGGTTGGCATGCTCAGCCTGTTCTTCCTGCAACCGGGCGCTGTCGAGCAAGAGGATTTGCGCCAGGGCGCACGTCGCCGGCGTGGCGTAGATCGGCCCGCTATAGCCTTCCCGGACCAGTACCGGTAGATAGCCGCTATGGTCGAGGTGGGCGTGGGTCAGCACCACCGCCTCCAGCGCCCTCAGTGCCGGCGCCGGTGGCGCCCAGTTGCGCAGGCGCAATTGCTTGAAACCCTGGAAGAGTCCGCAGTCGACCAAGATCCGCGTGCTACCACGGGTCAGCAGGAACTTGCTGCCAGTCACCGTCCCGGTGCCGCCAAGAAAGGTCAGTTGCATGGCCAGGGCTCCCAGGTTTCGGCGACTTGGGGATGAACCGCGAGCACGCTGCACGGTGGACGGCTGACAAGACGTTCGGTGGTGTCGCCCAGTAATTTATCCAGCCCTTTGGGCTGTACCACGCCCATCACCAGGGCATCGATGTCCAGTGCCGCGACCTGTTCACGGATCACTTGTACCGGACGGCCCTCAATGAAGTGCCTGCGCTGCGGCGCAACGCCTTCGGCGTCGGCCAGCGCTTCGAAGGGTGCCTGCAGTGCATCGCGCATCTCTTCGATCCAAACCTGGGTGACGTTCATGTCCGAGGCGAATACCCCAGCCAGGCTGTAAGCCGAAAGCAGATGCAACTGCGCGTCACATTGCAATGCCAAAGCCTGGGCAGCACGGATCAGTCCACGGTTGAAGCGGGCCTGGACGTCTGGCGTCTCGCTGAACGCCGTATCCACGGCGACCAGGATACGCCGCGGCACAGAGATGGCAGCCGCCGGCACGAATTGACTGACACCCTTGAAACCACGCATCAGCGCACAATCCAACGGGATACCGAACAGCCGCCCCCAGGCCGATACAGCTTCGCTGTCCTTGATGACCATGTCCGGCCGCAGCTCACTGATGTAATCGATCGCCTGGCTACGGACATCCTCTGCATTCAGGCTGTCGACCGTCAGCGCTATTGCGCTGCCGTGATACCGCTCGATCAAGCCTTTCAACTGCACGCGGTAGTGCTCGTATTGGCGCGTGATATCGGCCACATTCAGCCGCTCTTCGCGCAGCAGGTGCTGCTGGTTCGGCGTGAACAAGCCCAACACATGCACGCTGGCACCGCTGAGCTGGGCCAACGCAAGCCCCCTGCGCAAAGCAGCGGAATGTGGATCGACTTCGGTGAGCAGCACCAGCAGATGTCGATACTGACCCATGGTGAACCTCCGCGCTCGTGGGCATGATGCCTTCAATGTTCCGCGCGAAGGGTCGGTGTTGCTTGATACAGATCAGAAAGCCGCTACCCAGCCTGAACTTGATGATTGTCAGAACCACGCTGGCCCGCCACGTTAAAACGGCTGCAACAGCTACTGATCACGTCATCAGGAGGCACCATGAACGGGCAGCAGGCCGCACAGCCGCAAACAGCTGAACACTGGGTCGAAAAACTCGAGGATGGCTCGGCGGTGCTGATCCGCCCACTACGCGAGGAGGACCACGAAAGGGACAGGCGCTTTCTCAGCACAATTGCTTATGACTCCCGGCGCTTTCGTTTCATTGCCGGACTGAGCGGCTGCTTGCCTGGTGTAAACACGCACTGCATGCCAGTCGATCATCCCCCGTGCATGGCCTATGTCGCCTTGGTGCATGCAGACGGTAAATTGCAACAGATTGGCATCAGCCGTTACGCCGGCATTGCTGGTAGCCAGTATTGCGAATGTGCGGTGGCGGTCAGCGAAGACTGGCAGCGCAAGGGGTTGGGCAGGCGCCTGATGCGACACCTGATCGCGGCAGCACGCCGCGAGGGATTTGAGCGCATGGTATCCAGGGATATGGCGAGCAACTATGCCATGCACCGGCTGGCCAAGGCTCTGGGCTTTACATCATGCTATCCGGGTGGAGATGTGCGCGAGATCCTGCACCAACTGGATTTGCGGCCTTGAGCAGGCGAGGCCCTTGCGGGCCTCGTGCTTCAGCCTTGGGAGCGCTCGGGCGAAATTACCAGCACACTGCTGGACAATCGATGCAGAACCCGCTCGGCAGTGCTACCGATGAACCCGCCGACGCCATGATGGTGATAACTACCCATCACCAGCACATCGATTTCATTGTTATCCATGAACAGCGCCAGGGCCTTTGCCGGGTCACCTATGCGCATGTGGCGGTGTTCGACGGCGATCCCGTTACGTTCGGCAAGCGCCTGGAACGCAACGCTCTGGGCTTCGTGGAGGGTCTGGGCGAGGTTCGAGTCGAACAGGAACGAGTGCTCACGACTACCGTCGACGCCCAGGTACAGGGTGCCCAGGTCGTAGGCGTACAGCAATTCGACCTGGGCACTGCATTGCAAGGCCAGTTTCAACGCTTCACTGATGATCTGATCGTTGAAGCCTTCATATTGTTCTTCCGGCCTGGACAGGTCCACCGCGGCCAGAATCCTGCGTGGCAATGCCTGGCTGGCGTTGTGTACCAGGTGCAAAGGGATTCGCGTTTCGCGTAGCAGCTGAATATCCAGCGAGGTGAACATGGCGCGCATCCACCAGGGCTCATGTTCGAGCGCCTTGATCAGCATGGCGAATGGCTGTTCACGCAAATGCACCAGGATCTCGTCCAAAGGATGCTGCACCCACACCACTTCGGTGGTGACGATGACGCCGTTGCGCCGCATCGACAGTGCCTGGCTTTCCAGCCATTCACGGTGTTGGCGCACGTAGCCCTCACGCATCACCGCCAGCGCCTGGTCGTTCACCAGGCCTGCCGTGGCAAGTCCTTCCAGATAGTCGAATGCCACGATGTGCAGTGCCATCCCCTTGGCCTTGGCCAGGGCCGCTGCACGGTCGTAGACCGGGGTTCGGCGCATCAGGGGCGATGCGATCAGCAGGAGTCTTTGCGGCGTTTGCATGGCTCACCTCCGGGATTGCGCTAGGAAGCAAGAGCATCTACTTCCCACGTCTTGCACGTTTGATGTTTGTCAACTGGAGGCGCCTGCAGACCAACGGCATTACCCAAGACGCGGGACATTGACACGGATCAATGCGGCGAGCGTTCGCTGGCGCACTTTATTCCCATATTCCAGACACATTCAGGTATCCGTAGATACTGCGCCGCGGGTCACGCACCGCTTCCGGCTCGCTGACACTGAGGTTGCCTGCGAAGTGTTCGCTCAACAGCGCGACGGTGTGATCCACGCCCCGCTGCCAGCATGGACGCTTTCATTACCTATCCATGCTTTGGAGGCGCTGATGAACATCCATGTCGAAAAAAGCTCCGAGCCAGAACGCTGGTGGGTGCATATGGATGACTGGCGGGTGGGGTTCAGTACGGCTGCCGAAGCCGAGCAATTTGTCGAGCGGCTCACAGGCCGCCTCGAGGCTCCCCATTCGCTTGACATGCTGGTTGATTGTTCACCTCGCGGCACCCGCGGCATGCATACTGACGCAGGGGCCCAAGGCGATCAGCGACGAGCGAAGGAGGCCTGAAAATGTACGGCCAATTGAAGGTCAGGTCGCTCGACTCGCCCAACGTTTCGTGTACGACCAATCCCATCCACCTGAAACCCTCGGCGTCCCTGTGCAGGGATTGCCGGGTCAGCGGTCTGTGCCTTCCCACCGGTTTGCCTGTTCACGACAACAGCTGCCTGGGCGCATTGATAGGCCCGCGAATGCGCATGCAAAGGGGCGCCGCGCTGTTCAATGCCAATGACCCGCTGACCCTGCTCTATGCCGTGCGCTGTGGCAGTTTCAAGACCCGCATGAACACCGCCGAGGGCCAGGGTGTGGTGATCAACTTCTGGATGCCGGGTGACGTGCTTGGGCTCGATGCCATTGCCACTGAGCGCCATGTCTGTGACGCGATTGCCTTGGAAGACAGCGAAGTCTGCCCGATCCCCTATCACCGCTTGCAAGCCCTGGCGCGCGACTTTCCTTTCCTGCAACAAAGCCTGAATCGCTTGATGAGCCGGGAGATCGTGCGCGAACACAAACGCGTGCTGATGCTGTGCAATCTCACTGCGGAACAACGGCTGGCGGGCTTCCTGGTGGAGTTGTCCGGGCGCTTCGCCTGTCGCGGTTACTCTGCCCATGGCTTCATGCTGCGGATGTCCCGGGAAGACATGGCCTCGTACCTGGGTTTACGCTTGGAAACCGTGTGCCGATCCGTCGCCCGCCTGCGAGCACTGGGTATCGTCGAAATCCATGGCAGGCTGGTGCAGATTCTCGATTTGGCCGCACTGATCACGCTGCAACAAGGCGACGGTGAATGGGAGGCCAAGGCCATTATGAAGGCACCATGCTCGATACCGTGAATGTGGGCCACGGTGCCGTGGCATTGGGTATTGGCATGCTGGTGGGCCTTGAGCGCGAACGCAGGAAAGGACGTAACGAACGCCAAGCTGCCGCTGGCTTGCGGACCTTCGCTATCACCGCGTTGCTAGGCTACCTCAGCATGGTACTGGCAGGGGCGGTGCTGGTAGCGGTCGCGAGTCTCGCACTGATGTTGATGCTCTGTGCGCATTACCGAAAGCATGTCGACAACGATCCTGACATTACCAGTGAAATTGCGCTGCTTCTGGTACTGACACTGGGCGCACTGAGCCTGAATGAACCTGAGCTTGCCGCCGCTGCGGGTGTGGTACTGACCGTGCTGTTGGCGCTGCGACACGAATTGCATCATTTCGTGCTGCAGCAACTGAGCGAAGAAGAGCTGCGCAATGGCTTGATGCTGTCAACGGTGGCATTGGTGGTGCTGCCGTTGACTCCGGACCAGTTTCTAGGCCCCTACAACGTACTCAACCCGCGTACGATCTGTCATCTGGTGGTCTTGCTGATGGCTGTTGGCGCTTTGGGACACATAGCCATGCGCCTGATGGGGCCTCGGTACGGATTGCCCTTGAGCTCAATCGCATCGGGTTTTGCCTCGAGCACTGCCACCATTGCCTTGCTCGCACACCGCGCTCGTCAGCAAGGCTCTGCTGCCAGGTCATTCGCCGGATCTGCCATATTGTCCAATCTCGCCAGCATCACCCAGTTTTCCCTGGTGCTGGGCATCGTTGATCGTCGCTTGCTCGAGCCTTTATGGCCTTCGATCTGGCTCGGTGCGCTGGCCACGCTTGTGTATGGGGTACTTCTGCTGGCGCCCTGGCGCTCGACTCATGGCGGGTCGGCGGCGCAGCCGGGGGCTGGTGCGTTCAGCCTCTGGACTGCAATGGCCGTCACCGCTGCCATAACCGGCATCTCATTGTTCTCGGCGTTTCTTCTTCAGCACCTGGGGCACTACGGCGCGAACGTCGCGGCGTTCGTCAGCGGGTTGGCCGACGTCCATGCGGCCACTGCCTCGATCGCCTCGCTGGTCATCGCCGGCAGGCTCGGTATTGATGACCTGGTGATATCAGGATTACTTGCATTGACCGCAAACGCGCTGACCAAATGTGCTCTGGCTCTGAGTAACGGCGGTTTCAGTTTTGCTCGATACCTCATTCCCGGCCAGTTGGTCATTCTTGGGGCGGTATGGCTGGGATTGCTCTTGTAGATGTTCAGGGGCTTAGCGTGTTCAGGTTCAGGGCGCGGGCTCCGGCAGCCGGCGGAAGAACAGCCACAGCTCCCCAGCACCAGGCAGGCGACCAGCAACAGCGCCCTCTACATGTTCATGATCCGCCTCGGGGCTTGCCGGCCAGGCCGAGCAGCTGCAGGCGCAACTGGGCATCCCGAGCCCGCGGGTCCAGCCAGATGGCGAAGAACGCCCGGGCAAAGGCCGGGTCGGCAAGGGTGCGGGTGGGCAGGTCATCGACATAGAAGCGGCCGCCCTGCCCCGGCTGGTACAAGCCGGTGATGCGCATGCCGGGGCGCACATCCACGAATGCCTCCTGCAGTACCTTGGCCCAGGCTTCGAGCTGTTGCGGCGTCACGCGACCGGCGCCGAGGCGCCGCATCTCTTCAAGGCTGGCTTGCACCAGCGTGTCCCGGGACAATGAGCGGTGGTAGGTCAGTTCCAGGGCGAACGGCTGATTCCAGTCATGGCGCGGACCTTCGGTCCACAAGCGTGCGCTGTACAGCCGCAGGCCGAACCAAGTGAAGTCGCCACTGCCCAATTGCTGGGCCGCCGGTAACGCCGCACGCCAGTCCGCAATAGCCGCTGGCATCGACGTCAGCAGCAGGCAGAGACAGGCCAAGCGCGCAAGGAATGCCATGACGATTCTGCAAGAAGACTGAACTTGTACAAGAATAGTTTTTTGTACAGATAAAGCAAATCTCGTATAGATTTAAGCTCACCTGCAGCTTACAGGTAGATTGCCCAATGAGCTTGATCCCCCATCACAATACACCCGCCAACGTGCTGGTCTGCGGCGCCAGCCAAGGCATCGGTCTTGCCCTGTGCTCGCAACTGTTGGCACGTGATGACGTCGGGCTGCTGCTCGCTGTTTCGCGACAGGCAAGCAGCAGCCCTGAGCTGGATGTGCTGGCCCAGACGTATGGCCGCCGTTTGCTTCGCCTCGACTGCGACGCTCGTGATGAACAAGCGCTGCAAGCACTGGCAGATCAGGTCCGTGGCTACTGCGATCAGCTGAACCTGGTCATCAGCACCCTCGGAGTGCTGCAAGCGCCGCCGGCGCGGGCCGAGAAGTCGCTGGCGCAACTGGATCTGGCGGGGTTGCAGGCCAGCTTCGCCACCAACTGCTTCGCTCCAGTCCTGCTGCTCAAGCACCTGTTGCCGTTGCTACGCCGGCAGCCCGTTACCTTTGCCGCCTTATCAGCAAGGGTCGGGTCGATCAGTGACAACCACCTGGGCGGCTGGTACAGCTATCGCGCCAGCAAAGCCGCACTGAACCAGCTGTTGCGCACGGCAAGCATCGAGCTCAAGCGCCTCAACCCTGCCTCGACAGTCCTGGCCCTGCACCCTGGGACCACTGGTACCCTGCTTTCACGCCCGTTCCAGGGCAATGTACCGCGCGACAAGCTGTTCGCGCCCGCGTTTGCCGCCAGTTGCATCCTCGAACGCGTTGGCCGACACGGACCGTCAGACACAGGTACGTTCTGGGCTTGGGATGGCAGCCCCGTTCCCTGGTGATCCGCAGGTGCTTCTCAGGGATGAGGCGCGACGGCGGTGGACACCGGGTCAAGGAAGATCAGTTGCAGCGGCTCGGCCAACAGCGGGTCGGCCTGCTCGGCAAAGCGCTGGAAATGCTCGGTGGCCAGGTGTGTGTCCAGGGCCTGCTGGTGGTCGAACGCCTCGCGCATGTAGAACGTCCCGGGCTCATCGCTGCGTTCGAACAGCATGTAGTCGCGGTTGCCGGGTTCCGCCCGGGTCGGCTCGATCAAGGCCAGCAAGGCCGCTTTCAAGGACGCTGCCAGGCCTGGCTTGGCCTTGAGGATGGCAAGGGAAACGAGGGGATGGTCTTGTGGGTTCACATCAAGCTCCTGGTAAATCGCAAGGGGCCGGATCGACCGGCCCGCCGTTGTCTCTCGGATGGGCTCAGAAGCCTTCCAGAACGATCTTGCCGCGCGACTTGCCACTCTCGACCCGCGCATGGGCACGGCGCATGTTGGCGGCATTGATCGCACCGAAATGCTCGCCCAGGGTGGTGTGCAGGATGCCCTGGTCGATCAGCCCGGCCACCCGCTCGAGCAGCTCGTGCTGGCGCACCATGTCGTCGGTCTGGTACAGCGAGCGGGTGAACATCAGCTCCCAGTGCAGCGACAGCGACTTGCGCTTGAGCGGCATGACATCCAGGGTCTGCGGGTCGTCGATCACCCCCAGGCGACCTTGTGGCCGCAGCACCTCGACCAGTTGCGCGAAATGTTGCTCGGTATGGGTAAGGCTGGCGACATGGCTGACCGACTCGATCCCCAGGGCCTGCAGTTGCCCGTGCAGCGGCGCGCTGTGGTCGATGACATGATGGGCGCCCAGTTCGCGCACCCAGTCGGCGGTCTCGGAGCGGGAGGCCGTGCCGATCACCGTCAGGCGGGTCAGTTGCCGGGCCAGTTGCACCAGCATCGAGCCGACACCGCCGGCGGCGCCGACGATCAGCAGGGCATCGCCCTCCCCGCCGCCTTCGACCAAGCCTAAGCGGTCGAACAGCAGTTCCCAGGCGGTGATGGCCGTCAGCGGCAGCGCTGCCGCCTGCGCCGCGCCCAGGCTGCGCGGTTGGTGCCCGACGATACGTTCGTCGACCAGGTGGTATTCGCTGTAGCTGCCGGGCCTGGCGATGGAGCCGGCGTAGTACACCTGGTCGCCTGGCTTGAACAGGGTCACCTGAGGGCCAACTTCACGGACGATGCCGGCCGCGTCCCAGCCAAGTATTTTTGGCTCGGCCGTGAAAGTGCCGGCACGCACCTTGGTGTCGACGGGGTTGACCGACACGGCCTTGACCTCCACCAGGATGTCCCTGGGCCCTGGATTCGGCCTGGGCATGTCGATGTCCTGAAGGGACGCAGGGTCTTCGATGGGCAGGCCGTTCTGGGTGTAACCGATCGCTTTCATAGGCACTCGCTGCTGGATATGGTTTGATTCGTGAATCCAGTCTGGCGTGTTCGGTACTTTGGAAAAACGGGCTGAGCCCGTGAACACTTTCATTGCAGGAGTGAAAATGATCCGTCTCGACGACCTCGGCATCTTTGTGCGCAGCGCCGCGTTGGGCAGCTTTACCGCGGCCGCCCATGAAGCCGAGCTGCTGCCCGGCCAGGCGGCCGAGGCGGTCAAGCGCCTGGAGCGTGAGCTGGACGTACGGCTGTTTGCCCGCACCACGCGCAGCCTGCGCCTGACGGCCGAAGGCGAGCAGTACCTGCCCTCGGCCCTGGCCGCCTTGGAAGCCCTCCGGCAAGGGCGGGACAACCTGCAGCGGGAAAGCGCCCAGTTGAGCGGTATTCTGCAGGTGGCCGCGCCGTCCGACCTGGGGCGCAACGTGCTGTTGCCCTGGCTCACGGCGTTTCGCCGCGAACACCCGCAGTTGAACCTGCGCCTGTTTCTCTCCGACCAGATCGCCGATCTGTTCCGCGACCCGGTGGATATCGCCATCCGCTACGGCCTTAACGCCGACGCCAACTACATTGCCCTGCCACTGGCGCCGTGGAACCGTAAGGTGCTGGTGGCTTCGCCCGAGTACCTGGCGCGGCAAGGCACGCTGCACACTCCCGAGGAGTTGCGCGAGCACCAGTGCCTGCTGTACATGCAGCAGGGTCGGGTCTACGACAAGTGGCAACTGGGGACGCAGACCGTGCAGGTGCGTGGCGCCCTGTTCTGCGACGATGCCGATATCGCCCGGCGCTGGGCCGTGGCGGGCGAAGGGATCACCTACAAGTCCTGGCTGGATGTGAGTGACGACGTATTGGCGGGACGGCTCGTCGTGCTGTTGCAGGATCACCCCGGGCCGACCATGCCGCTGAGCCTGGTGTGCCCGCACCGCAAGCAGTTGTCGCCTGCGGTGAAACAGTTGCACGCCTGGCTGTCGAGCCGCCTCGCCGCGCTGGAACGCTACTGATCAGACGGCGGCAGCACGCCCTGGATCGCCGATACCACCTGCCGCGTCGCCGCTTCGAGGGTGCCTTCATTACGGCACAAGACCCAGCCGTGATCGGCAACCGCTCGCTCGAAAGCTTGCGTGCACACCACATGCTCATGCAGTTCATGCATCACGGTACTGCTTAGCCCACGCGAGCGCGCCGCTGCCCTGCTCCACGAGATTTCGGGGTCGGTGACAACACCCACGTGCAGGTCCGGCACACGCACGCCGTGTTCGATGTTCAGCCGCAAGATCTCGGCAAACGGCACCAGCCGGCGAAATGCGGCTTCGGACGGGTACCAGCGATCGATCAGGATGATGCTGTCCTTGGGCTGCCTGGCCAGCACATGTTGGGTAATCCAGGCCCGGCTCAGCGCAAGGCGCTCACAGACCTTCATCTCCAGATCCCGGCAAGGGTCCCTGACGAACTGGTTGACCAGGGCCATGGTTTCGCCCCGATAAGGATCGCTTTTCTTCTCGCTGATGCGGATCACCTTCCTGTTGTCCGCCCTCAGCGCCTGGGTGACGGATTCCAGCAGCGTGGTCTTGCCGGTGCCCTTGGGCCCGTCGAGGGAAATGAACAGCGAATGATTCATGCGTCACACAACGGTTGGATTTCCTTCATCGACAGGCATTGGCTTACATCAGGCAGTAGAACTCGCTGACCTCTGCGACGATCTCCCGGGCGGCATTGTACAGCCTTGCCTCAGGTGTCAGGGCCATGGAGCGGGCTTCGAGCAGATAACGCTGGCCGGCCTGGAAGTGGGCGTAGTCGAGGGTCAGATAGCATTGGCGGACGGTGGTGCCGCCCATCATGCTCAACCCGCCTCCGCCACTCGTTTCGTAGTCGAACCTGACGACCAGTTGATGACTGCCGGGAGTGACCTGGAAGAAGCGGCCCTCCTCCAGGCGCTGCTTGTCCAGGCGTTCGGCCAGCAGCACGCGGTCGTTGGGGAATGGCAGCGAAAGGTCGACCCATGCCATCTCGGGGTTGGCGACTGGCATCGGAGCCTGGCAGCCCGGGATGGCGGTAATCAGCAACAGCAGTAGCAGCCGGCGCATGATGGGTAATCCTTTGGGGAATGGTCAAAGAATAGCGCTGGGGGGGCAGGCTGTTAATCGTCTGGTTCGAGGCCTGGGATGACGGCTGATGTGAAGGAAGGAATAAAACTCAGGCCCGCCGGGATGAACCCGGACAGGCCTGAGGAAGGGAAAACGGTCGAATGCTACGCGCTACAGACTCTCGTCAAGAAACTTCACCACAGTCCCCATGCACGCCACCCGCTCTTCCACATGAGGCATGTGGCTCGAGTTTTCGAACAGCGCCCAGCGGATCCCGGGGATCAGGTCGAGGTACGGCTTGACCACCAGCGGCGTCGCCTCGTCATAGCGCCCGGAAATCAGCAGGCTTGGCACGTTGATCTGCGGCAGGCGGTCGACGATGGTCCAGTCCTTGGTGCTGCCGATGATATGGAACTCGTTTGGTCCGGTCATGGCGTGGTACACGGTCGGGTCGGCATCCACCTGGGCGAAGGTGCGCGCCACCTCTTCAGGCCAGGGTTTGAGCCGGCACACATGACGGTCGTAGAACACCCGGGTGGCGGCGATGTAGTCGGCGGCGGTGTAGTCGCCGACGGCCTCGTGGCGCAGCAGGGTGTCCTGGACGTCCTTGGGCAGCTCTTCGCGCAGGCGGTTGGCCTCGCGCACCCAGGTGCGCATGTCCGCCGGCGAGTTGGCGATCACCAGGCAACGCAGGCCCCGCGGCTGGCGCACCGCGTGCTCACTGGCCAGCATGCCGCCCCAGGACTGCCCCAGCAGCGCGTAGCGCTCGCTGATGCCCAGGTGCTCCAGCAGGTTGTCGAGCTCCTCGAGGAACAGCTTGACCGTCCAGAACGACGCCGGCATGTGTGGCAGGTGGGTCGAGCGGCCATTGCCCAGTTGGTCGTAGTGAATGACCGGGTAGCCACCGGCCGCGACGTCCTTGTAGGCGTCGACATAATCAAAGGTGCAACCTGGGCCGCCGTGCAGGATGACCAGCGGGGTGCGGCCGCAATCCAGGTCACCGGTGACGCGGTACCAGGTCTGGTAGTCGCCGAAAGGGGCAAAACCTTCACGCGATTGGGTGAGTTCCATGTCATCCGGCTCCGTGCGAATCATGGTGCACACAATAACCCTACGCGTGGCGCGGCATAACTAGAGAGTTCTCTAGGTTTTCGACCTTTTTTGTGTCTTCACTGATCAAGCAGGCGGTAATGCACCGCCCGGGCGACCGCCTGGACACGGTTTTTCGCCCCCAGTTTGTGCATGGCCGAGGTCAGGTGCAGGGAAATCGTCGCCAGCGAGCGGTTGAGCTTCTCGGCGATCTCCCCCGCCGTCAGGCCTTCGGCGGCCCAGCGCAGGCATTCGACCTCGCGGCGGGTCAGGCGGATGACGCGGGTGGCGGACTCCTTGGCCAGCAAGGGATAGGCCGCCTCCTGCAAGGCATGGGCGATCAGGCTGAAATCGCCCAGGTGCTCCCGGGCGTCGTCCAGGTCGCGTTGGCTGGCCTGGGGGCGCAGGCCGGTCAGGGTCGCCAGCCCGCCCCGTGGCAGGTGGATGGGCACGGTCACGCCGCAAGTCAGTTGCGCGTCGTGCAGGTAACCGACCACCGGAGCGTGGCGCTGGTCGATGTGGCGCTGCAGAACGGTCTCGCCCTTGGGCAGGTACGACCAGACGAAGGGTGCGATGGAGGACACCGCCACCTGCTGCACCGGGTCGATCTGGTAAAAGCCCTCGGAACACCACAGGTCCTGCCAGTCCTTCGGGGTCTGGCGCAGCCGGACCACGCTCGGGGTGATCAGCTCGCCGACATGGTCCAGTGGCACCGGGCTGTAGTCGTACACCAGGGCATCGAAGCCCAGTTCCGCCGCCAGTTCGGCGACGCTGTCCATCTGCTCATCGAGGCTATCGTCCGACGCCAGACGCGCATTGAGTTCAGCCACCTTGGCCTGCATACCTGACACTCCCTGTGATTCCTTTTGGATTTCCATCTCGAAGTCCGGCACGTAGAATGCCACGGCTTGGCGCGGGACTGCCATACGAAACCTATAGGAAACACTAGCTTGTAGGCGACGAAAACTCCTGCGCTAGTTATAGCTGCAAGCCATGGCCAACAGGAGAGTAGCGATGTGGCGTGAGATGCAACCTGACCAGCAGTTCAACGTATCGGTCGATGGCCACAATCTCGTGGTGTACAGCTTTGGTGAAGGGGACGAGGTGCTGTTGTGCCTCAATGGTGGGCCGGGGCTGCCCTGCGACTACCTGCGCGACGCCCATGCCTGGCTCAAGGACAAGGGTATCCGCGTGGTCGCCTTCGACCAGCTGGGCACCGGCGCCTCCGACCGCCCCGATGACGACAGTCTGTGGAATATCACCCGCTACGTGGCCGAGGTCGAGCAGGTGCGCCAGGCCCTGGACCTGGGCCGTGTACACATGCTCGGGCATTCCTGGGGCGGCTGGCTGGCGATCGAGTACGCCATTCATCACCCGCAGTCGCTGAAAAGTCTGATTCTCGAGAATACCGTCGGCGACATCCCACACCTGATCACCGAGCTGGAACGCCTGCGCGGCGCTCTGGGCAGCGAAACAGTGGCGATGATGCAGCGCCATGAGGCCATGGGTACCCTCGACCACCCGCAGTACCAGGCCGCCATCACCCTGCTCAACTACCGCCACGTCTGCCGGCTCGATGAATGGCCGGCGCCGATCCAGCGTTCGCTGGGCGACTGGAACATGGGCCCCTACAGCACCATGCAGGGCCCCAACGAGTTCCTCTATATCGGCAACCTCAAGGACTGGAACCGCCTCGAGCAGATGGGCGCGTTCCGCATGCCGGTGCTGATCACCACCGGCCAGCACGACGAACTGACCCCGGCCTGCGCCATGCGCATGAAGCTGGCGCTGCATGATCGTACCGAGCTGCATGTGTTCCCCAACAGCAGCCATATGCCGTTCTACGAAGAGCCCCAGGCCTATTTCCCGGTGTTGCTGGATTTCCTGCAACGCAACCGGGGTTGATCGATGAGCCTGGCACGCTACCGGTTCGTCCTCATCCGTCCGTTACAACTGCTGCCGGTGCTGCTGGGCATCAGCATCATCACCTTCGTGCTGGTGCGCTCGATCCCCGGGGATCCGGCGCGGGTGCTGCTGGGCGCGCGCAGCACCCCGGACGCGATCCAGAAGATCCGCGCGCAATTCGGCCTCGATGAGCCGATCTGGGCGCAGTACCTGTACTTCCTCAAGAACCTGCTCAATGGCGACCTGGGCAAGTCGCTGCTGTACAAGGTCGACGCCCTGCCGCTGATCGCCAGCCGCATCGAGCCGACCCTGATGCTGGTGCTGGGCAGCGTGGCCCTGGCGCTGCTGATCGCCGTGCCGCTGGCCATCCTCGCCGCCCGCCACAAGGGCGGCTGGGCCGACAACCTGATCCGCCTGTTCACCACCGCCGGCCTCGGCTTGCCGGCTTTCTGGCTGGGGTTGATGCTGATCCTGTTGTTCAGCGTGCACTGGGGGCTGTTCCCGGTATCCGGCTATGGTCGCACCTGGGTCGAGAAGCTGCACCACCTGGTGCTGCCCTGCCTGACCATCGCCCTGGCGCTCTCGGCGGTACTGGTGCGCAACCTGCGCGCCAGCATCCTGCTGGAGATGCAGGCCGACCATGTCACCGCCGCCCGTGCCCGGGGCCTGGGCGAAGGGGCGATCCTGCGCCGGCATGTCCTGCCCAACTCCATGGTGCCGACCATCAACCTGCTGGCGGTCAACATCGGCTGGCTGATCAGCGGCACGGTGGTGATCGAGAGCCTGTTCTCCCTGCCGGGCGTCGGCCAGTTGCTGGTGCGCGGCATCTTTACCCGCGACTACATGGTGGTCCAGGGCGTGGCCATGGTGCTGGCCTGCGCCACGGTGGCGGTGAACTTCCTCGCCGACGTGGCGACCACCGTCCTCGATCCGCGGGTGAAGATCCAATGAGCGCCATCGTCGCCCTGCGCGCACGCCTGGCCTGGAACCTGGGCGATGGCCGCCTGACCCTGTACTGCGGCCTGGCCATCGTCTTCGGCTGGTGCCTGCTGGCGCTGTGCGCGCCGTGGGTCGCGCCGTTCGATCCGCTGCTGCAGAACGGCGACCTGCGCCTGGCCGCGCCCAGCCTGGCGCACCCTTTCGGCACCGACAACTTCGGCCGCGATGTGCTCTCGCGGGTGATCTGGGGCGCCCGCGTCGACCTGCAGATGGCCTTGATCGGGGTGATCTTCCCGTTCCTGCTCGGCACCTGCATCGGCGCGGTGTCCGGCTACGTCGGCGGTTGGCTGGACAACGCCTGCATGCGCCTGATCGACATCGTCCTGGCCTTCCCGTTCCTGGTGCTGATGCTGGCGATCATGGCCATCCTCGGTCCGGGCCTGGGCAGCTTCTATATCGCCATGGCCCTCGTCGGCTGGGTGTCCTATGCGCGGCTGATCCGCTCGCAGATCCTCGTGCTCAAGCAGAGCGACTTCGCCCTGGCCGCCAGGAGCCTGGGTTTCAGCCACCGGCGCACGCTGTTCGGCCACCTGCTGCCCAACGCGCTGTTCGGCTCGGTGGTGTTCTGCATGTCGGATGCCGTGCTGGTGCTGCTCAACGGCGCCGCCGTCAGCTACCTGGGCCTCGGTGTGCAACCGCCGACCCCGGAATGGGGCACCATGGTCGCCGAGGGGCAGAGCTTCATCACCAGCGCCTGGTGGATCTGCACCTTCCCGGGCCTGGCGGTGGTGACCCTGGCCATGGGCTTCAGCCTGCTGGCCGACGGTGTCGCCGAACGCCTGGGAGACCGCTCATGACCACGCCCCTGCTCCAGGTTCGCGGGCTGAGCGTCATCGCCCGCGCCGGCCAACGGGATATCACCCTGGTCGATCGGCTGTCCTTCGACCTCGGCGAAGGCGAGATCCTCGGCCTGGTGGGCGAAAGCGGCTCGGGCAAGACCCTGGCCTGCCGGGGCCTGATGCGCCTGCTGCCAGCAACGAACCTGCGGGTCGAAGGCCAGGCCGTGCGCCTGGCGGGCCATGACCTGCTGCGGCTGGACGAAGCTGGCATGCGCCGCCTGCGCGGCCGTGAGCTGGGGATGATCTTCCAGAACCCCAGCAGCCACCTGGACCCGCTGATGCGCATCGGCGAGCAGATCGCCGAAGGTATCCGCCTGCACCAGGGCGCGTCTCGCCGCGAGGCCCGGGCCGAGGCCATCGAGGTGCTGCGCCAGGTCGGTATCCCCGACCCGAAGTCCCGGGTCGACAACTATCCCCATGAGTTTTCCGGCGGCATGCGCCAACGGGCGATGATCGCCGTGGCCCTGGGCTGCAACCCCAAGGTGCTGATCGCCGACGAGCCGACCACGGCCCTGGATGTCACCGTGCAGGCGCAGATCCTGCGCCTGCTGCTGGAGCTGCGCGACCGCCGCGGCCTGGCGATGATCCTGATCAGCCACGACCTGGGCGTGGTGGCGCAGACCTGCGACAGCATTGCCGTGATGTACGCCGGGCGCCTCTGCGAGCACGGCGCCAAGCACGGGATGCTGGCCCGGCCCAAGCATCCCTACAGCGCCGGGCTGCTGGCTTGCCATCCTGCCGCGCAGCCTGAGGCATTACGCATGACCACCATCGCCGGGCAGCCACCGCTGCTTGATGACCTGCCGCCAGGCTGCCGTTTCGAATCGCGTTGCCCCCAGGCCATGCCGCTCTGCCGGCAACAACTGCCCGAACTGCTGGAATCAAGCCCCGGCCACCGCCTGGCCTGTCATACGCCGCTGCTGGCCGGAGGCCCGTCATGACCACGTTGTTGCAGGTCAAGGACCTGCAGGTGCAGTTTCCCGCCGCAGGCAGCGGCCTGCTCAACCTGCGCCCGCGCAAGGTCAGCGCGGTCAACGGCGCCTCGCTGAATCTAGCTGCCGGCGAAACCCTTGGCCTGGTGGGCGAGTCAGGCTGCGGCAAGAGCACCCTGGCCCGGGCCATCCTCCAGCTCACCCAGAGCTGCGGCGGCCAGGTGCTGTACGACGGCACCGACATGAACCAGGGCAGCCCGGCGGATATCGCCCGCCTGCGCCACGAGACCGCGATGATCTTCCAGGACCCGTACAGCGCGCTCAACCCACGCCAACGCATCGGCCAGATCCTCGCCGAGGTGCTGCAGGTGCAGCGCAAGGTGCCCGCCGCGCAGATTCCGGCCCGGGTCGGCGAACTGCTCGAGCTGGTCGGTCTGCGCGCCGAGCTGGCCGAGCGCCGGCCCGGTTCGCTGAGCGGTGGCCAGTGCCAGCGGGTCGGCATCGCCCGGGCCCTGGCCGTCGAACCCCGGCTGATCGTCGCCGACGAATGCGTCGCCGCGCTGGACGTGTCGATCCAGGGGCAGATCATCAACCTGTTGCTGGATTTGCGCGAGCGCATGGGCCTGGCGCTGCTGTTCATCACCCACGACCTGGGCGTGGTGCGCCGCCTGTGCGACCGGGTGGCGGTGATGTACCTGGGGCAGATCGTCGAGGAAGGCCCGGTGCATGAAGTCTTTACCGCCCCGCGCCACCCCTACACCGCCGCGCTGATCCAGTCCATCGCCGACATCGACCCGGCCCGGCGCCTGCCGCAGGACCCGCTAGCCGGCGAGCCGCCAAGCCCGCTGCACCTGCCCTCCGGCTGCGCCTTCCATCCCCGTTGCCGGCACGCGCTGCCCGGCTGCGCTGAAACCACGCCACCCGAGCATATCCAGGGCGCCCGGCGCCACGCCTGCGTGCATCCGCAACTGCCCTGCTGACATCACCACCATGACCATCAAACGGAGCTTGAGCATGAAACCCGCCGCATTGAAACTTCTCACCGCCGCCATACTGGCCGCCAGCACCCTGGCCAGCGGCATGGCCCAGGCAGCCGGCGTGCTGACCATCGGCTGCCGAGAGGAAAGCACCACCTTCGACCCGATCAAGAGCGCGCAGAACCGCGACAGCTGGGTGTTCGCCAACGTCTATGACGTGCTGATCCGCGTCGACAACAGCGGCACCCAACTCGTGCCGGGCCTGGCCGAAAGCTGGAAGGTCTCGGACGACGGCCTGACCTACACCTTCAAGATGCGCAACGCCAAGTTCTCCGACGGCTCGCCGATCACCGCCGAGGACGCCGCCTTCTCCCTGCTGCGCATCCGCGACAACCCAGGTTCGCTCTGGGCCGACTCGTACAAGATCATCGACACCGCCAAGGCCGCCGACCCGCATACCCTGGTGGTGACCCTGCACAGCAAGTCGGTGCCGTTCCTGGCCCAGCTCGCCACCGCCAACATCTCGATCCTGTCGAAAAAGGCCATGGACAAGCTCGGCGAGGAGGAATACGCACAGAACCCGGTGGTGTCCGGGGCTTTCAAACTCAAGGAATGGCTGCGGGGCGACCGGGTGATCCTGGAGAAGAACCCCGAGTTCTGGCAGGCCGACAAGGTCAGCCTGGATGGCGTGGAGTGGATCTCCATCCCGGATGATCGCACGCGCATGATGAAGGTCCAGGCCGGCGAACTGGACTCGGCGATCTTTGTGCCGTTCACCCAGGTGGACGAGTTGCAGAAGGACAAGAAGATCACTATCCATATCGACCCCTCGACCCGTGAAGACCACCTGCTGATCAACCACTCCAAGGGGCTGCTGGGCAAACGGGAAGTGCGTGAGGCGATCGACCTGGCGATCGACAAGAAGGCGCTGGTGGACACGGTCACCTTCGGTCACGGCGAAATGGCCTACTCCTACATTCCCAAGGGTGCGCTCTACCACAACGCCAACAACCCACAGCGCCCGTTCGACCCGGCCAAGGCCCGCGAGCTGCTGAAAAAAGCCGGCGCCGAGGGGCTGAAGGTCAACTACGTGGTCAACGCCGGCAACGAGGCCGACGAGCAGATCGCCGTGCTGGTGCAGAAGCAACTGGCCGATGTCGGCATCACTGCCAACCTGCAGAAGGTCGACCCGACCCAGAGCTGGCAGATGCTGGTCGACGGCGACTACGACCTGTCGGTGATGTACTGGACCAACGACGTGCTCGACCCGGACCAGAAGACCACCTTCGTGCTGGGCCACGACACCAACATGAACTACATGACCCGCTACCACAACGACAAGGTCAAGGACCTGGTGGCCGCGGCCCGTGTCGAGACCGACCCGGTCAAGCGCAAGCAGATGTATGAGGAGCTGCAGAAACTGGCCAAGCAGGACGTGCACTGGATCGACCTGTACTACAGCCCGTACATCAACATCTCGCGCAGCAATATCCAGAACTTCCTGCAGAACCCGCTGGGGCGTTTCACCCTGGAGGAGACGGTGAAGCTGGAAGCCGGGCAGAAGACCGCGCAGAACTGACGGCGGTTTATCGAGCGCCGCCCTCGCGGCGCTCGATCTCATTTCAAGCCTTTGCCTTGCGCCGCCGCATCCACGCCCAGGCAACCCCCGCCAGCACCACCAACCCCACCGGCAGTACCTGCGCCTTGTACGGCCGCAACGCCGTGCGCACGCTATCGAGCTTCTCGGTCAGGTAGCGCTTGTTGGCCTGGTCGAACCGGGGCTCCTCGCATTGCTTGCCGAAATCCTCCGCCCACTGCACGAACGGCCCCTGCTGGACGTAGCGCCTGTACAGCGCGCTTTCCTGTTCGCTGCCGGGCACCCAGCCGGCCGCGATGCACAGCACTGCGGCGAAGGCCTGGCTGCTGCGTGGCAGCTGGTCAGCGGCCTGGTTGGCCAGGTCGGCGGCGACATAGCGGTAGTGGTATCGCTGATCGGGCTTGGCCTCGGTCGCCCGTTGGCGCTGCACCTCGCCAGCAGCCAGGAACGGCCCTGGCTGCACTTCGGCGCTGCCCAGGCTGTAGCTGCCGCCCAACCAGGCGTAGTCGGGCGCCATTTCATAACCGAGAATCTCCATGCCCGCGCTGCGCGCCAGGGTTGCCGCAGCGTACAGCGCCTCGGCGCGGCCAGTGGGCGTCCAGCGCGAGACGGCATCCTGGCGGTGCTGGCCGTAGGCCTTGGCGTCGGCCTGCAATTGCGGCGTGGCGAAGTAGCCGGGCGCTTCGTCGTAGCGTCCTTCGCGCAGCAAGCGTCGCCCCAGCAGCTCGCGCAACTGGGTCGCCACCGGGCGCGGCACATAGCCGCCCTCTTCCACCTTGGGCGCTGGCGGCGCTGGCACATGAGCATCGACATAGCCTTTGAGCTCATCCAGGGTCAGCACGCGGTCAGCCACGTTGGCCGTGTCCTGCCAGTAGATTTCCTGACTGCGGTACAGCAGGTCGAAGGCCTGCAGGTAATCGCCGCGCTCCAGCGCCAGGATCGCGCCCTCGCCTTCGACCCGGCAGCCGGGTTTAACGCTCTCATAGTCCCAATCCGATGTCTGTCGCGAGCCCCATGATTCTTCACGTGGGAACGCGGCCGCAGCCTTGGCATAGGCAGCCGCCGCCTGGCTCTTGTCACCGTCGCGCAAGGCCAGCTTGGCGCGCAGCCACCAGGCAAGGCCGGTGTCGCCTGCCTGCTGCAGATAGCTTCTGGTCGCGGCATAGTTACCTTGCTGGTAGGTCAACGCGGCCAGGCGGTCGGCGTCTTCGAGCTTGCCGCCAACACTGGCCTGCAGCAGCGCGGGCAGGCGTCGGACCTGGGTCGGCGGCTGGCCGTCGTAGTCCCAGCCGACATGGCTGAGCAGGTAGGCGGTGAGCAGCTTGCGCGGCATTGGCTGCGCCAGCAGCGCCTTCAGTTGCTCATCCGGCAGGCTCACCAGTTCGTCGGCAAGCTGTCTGAGCGAGCTGTAGCCGCTGCCCGAGCCCAGGCGGCTCTGGCTGGCATACAACTGGATGGCGCTGTTCCAGTCGCCGGCGAGCTTGGCCAGGCGGGCCTCCTCGCCAAGGCTGGCCACCCCAAGCTCCAATGGGTCGCTGAAGCCTTCGGCGCTGAGCGCGCGCGCCCGGTGGAAGGCCTCGCGGGCCTGGGCTTGCAGGGCCTGAGGCGTCTGTTGCGGATCGTCGCTGGCCTCGAAGCTGCGGGCCATCAAGGCCCGCCCCAGCGAGTAGGCCGCCCAGGTGCTGCGCAGCTTGCGTTGTTCGCCAGGCAGGGCCAGCACCTTGGCGAAATAGTCCGCCGCCTGGGCGTGATCGTCGGCATCGAAGGCCACTGCGCCGGCAATGTACAGGCGCAGTTCATCCGGCAGTTCGGCGCCCTGCTTCAGCACTTGCTGCGGATCGGCCAGTGCACGCAGTTGCGCGACCTTCTCGCGCAGCGACTCCGGCAACTCGCTGGCCTCGATACGGCTGCGCTGCTCACGGTACGGTCGGTCGTTGTCGTCACCGTCCCAGTAAGGGGTCAAGGTCATCTCGGTGGTGGGCTTGAGGCCTGCCAACTGTTCGCCGAGGCGATTGACCTCGAAGCCGAAATTGCCTTCTGGCAGCTCGGCCAGGGTTTGCGCCCGGTCGTCCAGCAGGCGCATCGGGAAGTCCGGGCCACAGGCCAGCGCCGTGCCGACCGGTACGCTCAGGGACAGGCACAGCAAACGGCGGGTCCAGTCAGGGGTAGACATTCCAGGCTCCTTGTTCGATTCCATGGCAGCGCGCCCAACCAAGGACGCGCCGGCCGCCAGCGGCCACACGCACGCTGGACTGGCGGTTGAAGACGAGGTGTAGCGGGGATTGCTGCAGGCGGTAGCCGTTGAGCCCATCCGCGGCATCGCAAGACTCAACGTTCAGTTCCACCCGCGCGGGTACCGGCAGGTCGAGATTGCCGACGTTGACCAGGCTGATGTCGTAGAGCCCGGCCTGCCCGGACAGTTCGAGCCGCCATTGACTGGCGAGCGCGTCGCCGCGCGCCACCGCCTTTAAGGTGGTCAGGCTCCAGGCCCGACGGTCGCTGGGCAACGGCAGGCGGAACCAGATAAGCCCGGCCAGATGGGCGGGCGGTTTGTCGCGCAGTTGCCTGCCCAAGTCCGCCAGTTGCTGCGGGTCGGCCAGCAGCTCGCGGCGCTCGCCGGCACGGTTCAATGGGGTTTCGCTTTCCACCAACGGCGCGCCGCCGGTATCCGCCAGCAACGCCACGCCATAGGCGGGCAAGGCCAGGTAGAACGGTCTGTCGCTGACCCGCCCCCAGCGCTCGGCCCAGGTTTTCGCCTGGTTCGGATCGAACAGGCCTCGCCGCGGATCGCTCACCGCGTGCACCTGCAGCACGCTGCTGTCCACCGCCTGCAACAGCGCCGGCAGGTGTGGGCTGTCGAGCCAGGCGGGCAGCGCGGTGATGCTCAGTTTTACGCCCGGTGGAAGTTGCTCACGCAGTTTCAGAAGGAACTGGGTGTAGCCCGGCAGGCGCGCACTGCCACTGTCGTGGTCGATCTCAAGTCCACTCGGGTTCACGCCAGCCGCCTGCCAGTCGGCCAGCAATTGGGCGATATGGGTACCGGCCGCCTGTACGTCGAGCGCGGGCAACTGGCCATCAAGACGCACCACGGCGATCACCGGGCGGCCATCGCTCCTGAGCTTGGGCAGCTCGACCAGCGCCCTGCTCCAGCCGGCCTTGGGCTGGGCTTGCAAGGCCAGCACACGCAGGGTGGAGAAGTCGGCACGGCTTTCGGCCAAGGCCTGTTCATGGGCCGGCCGCCACTGGCGTTGCCAAATGTACAGTTGCTGGTCGAGGGGCGGTGCAGGTTCGGGCTGGCAGCCGGTGAGCGTTGCAAGAACGGCGGATAGGAACAGACGCCGAAGCGTGGCGGTGGCGGGCATACAATCCTTTGTCTGACGGGTTTGAGCGCCGGGAACAGGTAGGAATTTTACCTCAATGCAAGATCCAGCGGACACCCCTGAAAGGGCGTCGAACCAGGAAGAGCACAAATGTTTCCTTGCCGCCTCCGGTAGCCGTGGTGCCTGCGCCCAAAAGTTTCTGCCGGTCTTCGCTGTTTAAAGAGACTTATATATGCAGGCTGCAACTTTTATAAACAGGGCACCAACGATGATCAGGTTTCGAGATTACCAGACCTTGACGCAACCACCCTCTCGCACACTAGCGATTCTCATTAGAGATCAAACCCGTTATCGAAGCCATAAAAAATAATTAATCAAAAGGATTTAATCAAAAACAATAATTCGCAAAGCTTCTAATGTCGTGGCGCAGCCCCAGCGTTTCATCTAATGATTACGGGCCTTTTGCCCTTGCAAAAGCGACGCGACCGACTAGTTTTGTGATTGTCTTTGCCAACACTACAACTACAACACGACCGCCCCTCAGAGCAGGAGAATCTATTCTTCCAGGCGACGCCTGCCGCTGCATGTAGTTACTGAAACGGAACTCAGTCAAAACAACAAGAGGGACGCTTGATGAAGCGCAGCCATGGCTATCGTGTGCTCTTTGAAAAAGGGCCGGCCGCACATTTCTGGTTGTCACTGCTGTGTTTCTCAGGGCTGGTTATTACCAGTTTCCTGTTGTTCGAACAGCAGATCCAGGGTTTCCTCACCCATCTTGACCTGTATCGCCCTTCAACCCCCGTCCAGATGTTCAACCTGGCACTGCTGCTGATCGCCTTGCTGGCCCTGGACGTGGTGCTGCCCGTACCTTCAAGCATGGTCGCGCTGCTGGCCGTGGCCACCCTGGGCAGCGTCGGCGGTTACCTGACGATCTTCATTGGCCTGTGCCTGGGCGCAGGTCTGGGGTACGCGTTGGGTGCCGGGTATCTGCGGATGTTGTCCAGTCGCCTCGGCCTGCACCAACGCCAGCCGGGGCAACTGGCGTACCGCCTGGGCACGCTGTCGCTGATCTGTCTGCGCGGCGTGCCGGTGCTGGCGGAAACCTCGGTGGTGGCCGCCGGCATGCAGCGCTATCCGATGCGCGCTTTCGTGCTGGTCACCACCTTGGCCAACGCGGGCCTGGCCTTGGCTTACAGCGCCATCGGCAGCTTCCTCGTCGAGCAGAACGCACTACTGGTGACGATTCTCGCCAGCATGATCCTGCCCGGCCTGTTCATTGCCGGGTACAGCCTGGTCAAGGCCTTGCGCAGGCGTGAACCCTCACGGCCACTGCGCGGGCGCTTCACGGTCAGCTACGACTATCCGGTGCTGTTCACCGACCACCTGTTCGACCCGCTCAATCCCTGCCTGCATCGCCAGCTCACCGTCCAGCGCAATGGCCGGGTGACGGTGCTGATCTTCGCCGATGAGCAGCTGCTGCGCTGCGCACCGCACCTGCCGGGCCAGATCGACGCGTACTTCGCCGCCTACGGTGACGACCTGCACCTGAAGGCGGCGCCGATCGCCGTGCCGGCCGGCGAGCTGAGCAAGGACGCCCAGGTGCTGCAACAGCTGTATGCCGACATGCTGGCCCATGGGCTGGACCGCCACTGCTGCGTCATCGCCCTGGGCGGTGGCGCGGTGCTGGACGCGGTGGGCTATGCCTGCGCCACCTTCCATCGCGGCATGCGCCTGATTCGCCTGCCTAGCACGGTGCTGGCGCAGAATGACGCCGGCATCGGGGTGAAGAACGGTATCAACGCCTTCGGCCAGAAAAACCTGCTGGGCGCCTTCTATCCCGCCACCGCGGTGATCAACGACTTCCAGTTGCTGACCACCCTGGGTCACCGCGACCAGATCGCCGGGCTCGCCGAGGCGGTCAAGGTGGCGCTGATCAAGGACCGCACCTTCTTCGAGTGGATGGAGCGCCAGGCCGACGCCCTCGCCCGCTTCGACCACCCGGCCAGCCGCCATGCCATCCGCCGTTGCGCCGAGCTGCACCTGGGGCATATCACCGGCGCCGGCGACCCTTTCGAGCGCGGCAACGGTCGTCCACTGGACTACGGCCACTGGGCGGCGCATCGGTTGGAGAACCTCAGCCAGCATCGACTGCGTCATGGCGAGGCCGTGGCGGTGGGCATGGCCCTGGACGGGTTGTATGCCAATGCCCTGGGGCTGTTGGGCGATGCCGACAGCGAGCGGATCTTGAGCCTGTTGCTCAGGCTCGGCTTCAACCTGTGCCCTGCGGAGCTGAACCTGAAGGATGACCAGGGACGTTCTCGAGTGCTGCTGGGGCTGGAGGAGTTCCGCCAGCATCTGGGCGGCCAGCTGTCCATCCCCATGCTCAGCGGCATCGGCGCATCGGTCGACCTCCACGAGATCGACGACGGCCTGATGGAACAGGCGCTGCTGCGCCTCGGTAGCTATCGCGGCAATCTGCTCGCCCTCGGCGAGGGCTGTGCGCAATGAGCCAGATGAAGACCTGGATGACCGTCGGCCGCGTTTCCAACCTGCCCACGGTATGGACCAACACCCTGGCCGCCGCATTGTTGGCCAGCAGCGCCGGAGCCCTGGCGCCACCTTCCTCGCTGGTGTGGATCCTGCTGCTGGCCATGCTGTCGCTGCTGTACCTGGCGGGCATGCTGCTCAACGACTTGCTGGATGCCGACTGGGACCAGCAGCACCACAACCCACGACCCATCACCCTGGGCCTGGTCAGCCGTCGGCAGGTGCGCCTGGCCACCTGGCTGGCGTTGCTGCTGGCGGCCGCCGCAGCCCTGGGCTTGAGCCGGTTGATCGAGCAACCGCATTGGCTGCTGGCCAGCGTCACCCTGCTGGTGGGCTGCATCCTCGGCTACAACCTGCTGCACAAGAAATACGCCCACAGCGTCTGGTTGATGGGTGCCTGCCGCTCGACCCTCTACCTCACCGCGGCGGCCAGCCTGGCGATGCCGACCCAGCCCATCTGGCTGTGCGCCTTGCTACTTGGCGTGTACATCAGCGGCCTGACCTACCTGGCGCGCCAGGAGCACCTCAACCAACTGCTCAGCCGCCTGCCGCTGGTGTTGATGCTGAGCCCCCTGGCCCTGGCGGCCTACGCCGACACCCTGTGGTTCTGGCCGGTGCTGCTGCTGTGGCTGGGCTGGCTGGGCTGGCACTACTGGCTGCACCTGGCCGATCCGCGCCGCCGCCAGGTGCGCGCCTTCATCGGCGCGGGGCTGGCGGCCCTGCCGCTGTTCGATGCCCTGGTGCTGGCAGTGGCCGACCAGCCCCTGGGCAGCCTGCTGTGCGTCCTGGTGTTCTTCCTGCTTCCACACCTACAGCGCTGGATCAAACCGACATGAACAGTGATATCGCTACGTCGACAACAGCGGCGCTCAAGATGCGCCACGACTGCCTGGCCGCACGGCACCAGGCCCTGGCCGCGCAGCTCGAACCGACCGAGTTGCAATGGTGGCACGAGGCCCAAGAGCGCCTCGGGCAGTCGCCGGATGCCAATACCGCGGCACTGCTCAGCGGCCAGTGCAAACGCAGGATCCGCGAACGGGCCATGCGTGACGATGAGCATTGCAGCCAGTTGCAGCTGGCGCGCGCCTTGCTGCTGGCCCAGGTCCTCGGGCAACAGCCGCAGGACGGTCAGTTGCCCTTGCTGCGCCAACTGTTCCTGTGGGGCGACGACCAGGAAAAAGTCGCGCTGCTCAAGGCCCTCGACTGGATCGACAGCTCGGGGCTGTGCGTACCGCTGGCCCTGCAGGCCGGGCGCACCAGCAACAGCGAGGTATTCGCCGCCCTCGCCCTGGACACCCCCTACCCATCCCGCCACTACCCGGAGCGTGCCTTTCACCAACTGGTGCTCAAAACGCTCGGCATGGGGCTGGACGTGCGGCGGCTGGTCGGCGTGGCGCAGCGTCACGGCGTCTCCTTGAACCAGCTGGCCCTCGACCTGCTGGACGAACAGCTTGCGGCAGCACGCACGATTTCGCCCGGTTTGCACCTGGCCATCGCCTTCGACCTGCTCAGCCCGGCGCAATGCCAGCGCCTGCTCGGCCTTCACCAGCAAGAACGCCTGCCGTCGGCGTGGCATGAACACCTGACCGACCGCCGCGAGACCTGAAGCCTTCCCCTGAAGAGGATTCACCATGCCCAAGTATTTCGACCCGCATATCCACATGGTCAGCCGCACTACCGACGACTACCAGAACATGGCCGCCGCCGGTATCACCGGGGTGATCGAGCCGGCGTTCTGGCAAGGCCAGGCGCGTACCAGCGTCGGCAGTTTCGTCGACTACTTCGATACCCTGCTGGGCTGGGAACGCTTTCGCGCCAGCATGTTCGGCATCCATCATTTCTGCACCATCGGCCTGAATCCCAAGGAAGCCAACGACCTGTCGGTGGCCAACGAGGTGCTGGAGATTCTGCCGCGCTACCTGGTCAAGGACGGCGTGGTTGCCGTCGGCGAGATCGGTTATGACGACATCACACCGGAAGAAGACCGCTTTCTCGCGCTCCAGCTGGAGCTGGCCCGGCAGTTCAACCTGCCGGTGCTGGTACACACCCCGCACCGCGACAAGATCGGCGGCACCAAGCGCACCCTGGCGGTGATTCGCGAAGTGGGGATTGCCGAGCACCTGGTGATCATCGACCACCTCAACGAACTGACCCTGCCGCTGGTGCTCGACAGCGACTGCTGGCGCGGCCACTCCATCTACCCCAACACCAAGATGTCGGAGCAGCGCATGGTGGCCCTGCTCAAGGAATACGGCACCGAGAAGATGGTGGTCAACAGCGCCGCCGACTGGGGCATCAGCGATCCGCTGAAGGTGCCCAAGACCGGTCAGGCCATGCTGGCCGCCGGTTTCAGCGAGGCCCAGGTGGAACAGGTGCTGTTCGACAACCCGGTGGACTTCTTCGCCCAGAGCGGCCAGATGGACAAGGCCCAGGTCGCCACGCCGCTGCCCATCGACCAGCGCCGCCGCTGGCAGGAAAACTCGGCCCTGCGTGGCCAGGATCCGGTGATCAAATGACCTTGGGCCTTGGTTGGACCGCCGCGCAGCTCGGCTACTGCGCCAATGTGCACCCGGCCCGCGACCTGCCCGCGCTGCGCGTTGCCATCGACCGGCACTTCCAGGGCGTGCGCAGGCTGCGCGGGCTCGACCAGCAGGACAGCGGGCTGTGGATCAGCGCAGCAGCCGCAACCGAACTGCGGGAGCCGCCGAAACGGCGGGCGTTTTTCGATCTGCTGCGGCGCAGCGGGCTATGCCTGACCTCGCTCAACGGCTTTCCCTATGGGCAGTTCCATGAGGGCACGGTAAAAGCCGCCGTGTACCTGCCCAACTGGGCCGAGCCGCAACGGCTGGCGTACAGCCTGGACCTGGCGCGGCTGCTGGCCGAGGCCCTGCCGCCGGCGTGCCCGCAGGGGGCGATCTCCAGCGTGCCGCTGGGCTACGCCGCCCACTGGAACCCGACGCTGCAGCACCAGGCCGAGGAACACCTGCGCCAGCTCACGGCGGCACTGGCCCGGCTGCATCAGGAAACCGGCAAGAGGATCGTGATGTGCCTGGAAATGGAGCCGGACTGCGTGCTGCAGACCACCGACCAGGCCATCGCCTTCTTCCACCACTGGCAAGCCAGCGACCCGCATCATGAGTACCTGGCGCTGTGCTTCGACGTCTGCCACCAGGCGGTGATGTTCGAGGACTGCCGGCAGTCTCTGGAAAGCCTGCGCCAGGCCGGGGTGCCCATCGGCAAGATCCAGCTGTCGAACGCGATGATCTGCCGCCTGCCGACCAACGACCCGAGCCGCTGCGTACAGGTTCTCGACGTGCTGGGCAGCTTTGCCGAAGCCACCTACCTGCACCAGGTGCAGGCGCGCGACGTCCGGGGCCGCATCCAATGCTGGGCGGACCTGCCGGCCGCGCTCGCCGCCTGTGCGGTGCAGCCTGCGCGCTACCCGGAGCTGCGGGTTCATTTCCACATTCCGCTGTTCAGCGAACACCTGCTGCTGCCCGAACTCGGCGGCAGCCAGATGGCCCTGGCGCAGACCTTCGATTTCCTGGCCGCGCACGAGGATGTGCGCCCGGTGCTCGAGGTGGAGACCTACAGCTGGAGCGTACTGCCCGCGCCAGTGCGACCCAGCGACGAACAGGCCCAGCACCGGGGCATCCGCGACGAGCTGCGTTGGGTCGAGGACCAACTGCGACAGCGCCGCCTCCTGCAACCCCAGGCGCGGGAGGTGCATGCCGATGCCCTCTGACTCGCCACGTCAACCGTTGCTGCTGATCAACGTGGTCGGGCTGACGCCCGCGCTGCTCGGCGCGGCAACGCCGCACATCAACCGGTTGCTGCAATCGGCCAGGATGGCCAGCCTGCAACCGACGTTTCCCGCCGTCACCTCCACGGTGCAGGCCTCGATCCTCACCGGCCTGTCACCGGCCGAGCACGGCATCGTCGGCAACGGCTGGTATTTTCGCGACCAGGCCGAGGTGCGCTTCTGGTTGCAGCCCAACGCCCTGATCCAGGGCGAGAAGGTCTGGCAGACGCTCAAGCGCGAACTGCCGGGCTTTCGCTGCAGCCAGTTGTTCTGGTGGTACAACATGTACGCGGACGTGGACGCCGCCATCACCCCGCGCCCGCACTACCCGGCCGATGGCCGCAAGCTTTTCGGGCTGTACTCGTCACCGGCAACGTTGCATGCGCGGATCGAGGCGCAGATCGGCGAGTTTCCGTTCCCGGCGTTCTGGGGGCCGGCCGCCGGCATTGCCTCCAGCCGCTGGATCGTCGACTGCGCCATCGCCGAGTTCCAACTCGATCACCCGGACCTGCAACTGGTCTACCTGCCGCACCTGGACTACTGCCTGCAACGGCTAGGGCCGGGTCATCCGTCGATCGCCGATGAAGTGCGGGCCATCGACCACGAGGTCGGGCGCCTGCTGCGCTTCGCCGAGGAACAAGGTGCGGCGGTGATGCTGCTGTCCGAATACGGCATCGAGGCGGTCAGCCAATCGGTGTCCATTAATCGCCTGCTGCGCGCCGAAGGCCTGTTGCAGGTGCGTCAGTCATTGACCTGGGAACTGCTCGACCCCGGTGCCAGCGATGCCTTCGCCGTCGTCGATCACCAGATCGCACACATCTATGTGCGCCAGTGCGTGGACATCGCCAGGGTCAAGGCACTGTTGCAGCGCCAACCCGGCATCGAGCGGGTACTGGACAAGACCGAGCAGCGGGCCTGGCAGCTGGACCACCCGCGCAGCGGCGAGCTGGTGGCCGTGGCCGCCGCCGGTCACTGGTTCGACTATCACTACTGGCTCGACGCGCGCAAGGCACCGGACTTCGCCCGCACCGTGGACATCCATCGCAAGCCCGGCTACGACCCGCTGGAGCTGTTCATCGACCCGGCCATACGCTTCCCCCGCTTGAGGGTGGCGCGCCGCCTGCTGCAGAAAAAGCTCGGCTTTCGTTACTACATGGACCTCATCCCGCTGGACACCACGCTGGTGCGCGGCAGCCATGGCCGGCTGCCCGCCAGTGAGCGGGAAGGCCCGCTGCTCATCACCAATTGTGACCTGCCGTTGCCGCAGCGCCTTGCGGCAACGGCGGTGAAACAACTGCTCCTGCAGCATTTTCTGGGGCACCCCTACACCGAACTGGCCAATGCCAAGGAGCACACATGCGGCGAGCCCTCTCAATAACCGTCCTCAGCGCACTGGCCGGACTGGTCCAGGCCGAGGGCACCAACAGCTTCGATTGCAATCAGTTCATGCAGTTCGGCGGCAACGTCGACCAGGCCCGCCAGGCGTTCGCCCAGGGGCCTGAAACCATGAGCTGGAACTGGTTCGTCTGCCTGAACCAGCCGGTCGAGTCCAACAGCCCCAACCGGGTCTGGGAAACCCTCAAGCCTTCGGATCAGGTCTACCTGAGCAATGGCGCCGCGCCGCTGCCCTGGGGACAGAGCCAGCCGGTGCCGGCTCCGGTGTTGCTGGCGGCCCAAGCACAGGGCCTGGACCTCAACCGCACGTTCCATAACCTCAACGCCGTCCAGCAGGTGGATGGCCTGATCCTCGAGATGGGCGGCGCGGTACCGACCGCGCAACAGGGCCAGCCGGTGCGCTTCCAATTGTTGATGGGCGAGGACACCTTCGACTACATCGTGCAGAAACAGGTGTACAACGTGAACGGCCAGGCCGCCTTGACCAGCAACCTGGACTTTCCCTCCACCGCCTGGGAGCTCAAGGCCGCCTGGCTGTGGATCGGCAACGACCCGAGCTACCAGCAGCAACTGCAAGACGATGGCTACTACATCGCCCAGGCTTACTACCAGCAGGACAACGGCCAATACCAGGTCGGCTACGCCGCGCTCAGCGGCCTGCACGTGGTCAACAAGCTGAACCCGCAATGGGTCTGGACCACCTTCGAGAATCGCAACAACGGCAAGTACACCGTGACCAACGCGATTCCGCCCACCCCGATGAGCAACAGCACCGGGCCGACGCCGGCGGCGCAGACGGCCAATACCGCCTTCCAGGCGCAGTACCCGCAGCTTGCCCAGTACGAACTGATCGGTACCCAGTCCGAGACCAATCCGACCCTGCTCGCCAACTCCCAGCTCGAGTCGGCCTTCCAGAGCCAGTCGTCCTGCTTCGCCTGCCACGGCACGGCGGCGTACTCCAAGACCAAGGGCTACTTCAACTTTGCCCAGAAGCAGCAGGACGGCATCGTCTACCCCACTGCCCCGGTACCGGCGTCCGAATTCGCCGGATACAACAAACTGGACTTTGTCTGGTCGCTGAAACGCGCCCAGTGGCAACGCTAAGGAGCAAGACATGAGCGTACTGAACTTTCCGCGCATCTACCTGGGCGGCCACCTGTACTGGAATCCGCCGACCGCCAACAACAACGACATGTTTCCACTCTACGACGCCTCGAAGATGCGCCTGAACTGGCGCTTCCTCGAGTACTACGGGATCAACCCGGCGAATGCCGCCAGCAAGCTGATGCCGTGGGTGATCGCCCCGCAGATTCTGCTCGAGGCCCCCGAGTATGTCACCCAGGTGCCGGGCAACGTCGCGCAGAACCCCAGTGTGATGATCCCCGGCGAGTGGAACCTGTTCGGTGACAACGCCTGCGGCACGGTCAACTACACCCCAACCGACCCCACCATCCCGGCGACGGCCTCCGTCATCACCGGCGGTGAACTGCCCGGCGGGGGTTACGTCAGCCAGGACCCGTTGATCAACCAGACCTACAACCTGTTCGGCAACCCGTTCGGCAGCGACGCCCCCACCCCGGCCCGCTTCGTCGACGTCAGCCCTTGGCAGAACACCTTCACGGCGCTGTATTTCGACCGGCTGGTGCTGGGCGATGCCCAGTGCGGCCTGACCCTCAAGCGCCAGCACCGCATGCTCGACCGTTTCCTGAATTTCAACTGGGCAAGCCTGGGTGGCCTGATCTACGTGACCACCACCTGGCAGACCTGCTTCCCGAAAGAGAACCTGAGCTGGGTGATCGGCAACTCGCAACTGCTGCAGAACCTGCAGCAACAAATGGAACAGGAGAACGCCAAGGGGCTGATGTTCCGCTTCTCCACCTACCTGACCTGTTACGACATGAACGGTGTCTTCAACGACCAACCGCCCATCAATACCCATTCCACCACACCGGCGGATCTGGCCAATGTTCAGCAGATGTACCAGAAGGGCCTGGACAATGTCGGCAGCATCTTCTTCAACCCTGCCTACAGCCGTACCGCGGGCACCCTGGGCTTGTGGTTCGACGACGAGTTTCCCACGGCGCCGGCCGGGCGGCGGCTGGTTCCTTGCACGCCGGTGCAGTTGCAGAAGGACGGCGTGGATTTCAAAGCCATGACATTGGGCGTGATCTCTGCACAGGTGCATGACAACACCCTGTCGCTGGACCTGCTCAACGGGTTCCCCAGCTATGCGCTTGATGCCCAGGCCAAGATACCGGTAGCGGCGAAGTTCAACGCTGGCAACTACCAGCTGGGGATACGCCAAGGCGGGCAGTTCACGCCGCTGGCCAGTTTCGGCTACGACGACTACCAGCAGGCAGCCTTTGACAAACGCTCGGGGATCCTCGACCTGCCGCTGAGCGCCGAGGCGCAGAAACAGCTGCAAAGCGGCGCGCTTGAGCTGCAGCAGCAAGGCGCGACGCCTGTGCAGGCGGCGACCCAGCAGATGTGGACCGCCGAGGTGGTCGAGAGTGCCAGCTTCATCGACGTCGGCGACAGCAAGACCTTGCAGATCATGGTGCAGTACGACGGCCTGCCCGCGCCGGCCGGCACCGTGCTGACGGTGGCCGAGTACAACAACGCCTACATGATGTGCACCACCGACTACTACCTGGCGTTCAGCAACCAGGCTGATTTCACGCTTTTTTTCGACGATCCGGACAACCGCGCCAACAATACTCCCAACCTGCCACAGTTTGTCGGTACGCCGTCACTCAGCCGCCAGCTCAGCGAAGGCACGGGGCGTCGGCTCACAGCGATCCACCCCGCCGACTCGACCGTCGGCATGAAGCCGGTGAGCTACCAGCAGTACCTGCCCACGCCAGGCTCGGTGGCCCTGAGCCCCAGCCTGGCGTTCGCCAACCCCATCCAGGGCCAGGGCTCGCTGAAGGATGAGCCAAAGGGCAACGTGCAGTACAGCACCACGCAGATCACCACCGACGCCAACGGGATTGCCCTGCTGACCGTCAAGGCCGTGGCACCGGGCTTCCCGACCCTGCGCTTCTTCGTGCATGAGGCCGGGCAGGCGCCGCAGGTTCCGTTCAGCTTCAAGTTGTCACAGGCCTATACCGACTTCCTGGCGCCGCTGCGCGTGCTGCCGCAGGAGCCGGACATGCAGCAGGCGTTCGTCGATGCCTGGAACCTGGTCTACCAGCAGCAGGATGCCGGCCAGCAGATCTGGCAGCGCTTCATCTACCCGTTCATCCTGCAGCCGTTCTTCTACATGTACCCGATCATGAACAAGTACATGCCGCTGAACTCGCTGGCGCGCATAGAAGGCGCCGTGGACCAGCTCATCGTGCTGATCAGCAAGCAGTACCAGGAAGAAAGCACCCTGGCGATGCCGATCACCCGCGACATGCCGCAAAGCCGCCGGGCGGTGCTGGAGCTCTGGGCGCAGGCCCTGGTGAAACGCAACTACCCGCCCATCCCGCTGAGCATGAGCGACTACCCGCAGGCTTGACCACAAGGACCGCCGGGTGACGGGGCTGTCACCCGGCATACTTCACAGGAGTGTCCAATGAACAAGCGCATCCTCGACCGACTGTTGCTGCTGATCCTGCTGCTGTGCCCTGCGCTGGTCGCCCAGGCGGACGACAGCGCCGTCTACTTCACCATGGGGGTGCACAACTCCCTGGGCTGCGATGCGAGCAACGGCAATTGCATCGCCAAGCGCGCACCGAGCGACCCGTCCGATCCGTTCTTTCCGGCGTACTGGATCAGCGACTGGACCATGTACCGGGTCATGCGCAACTACCAGAACAACCCGCCGCCCTACAGCAACCCGCCCGCCACCCTGAGTCCGGCGGACTACACGGTCTCTCGCGGCACCAGCTACTACGACACCACCTACATTCCGCCGGACGGCAACGGCTTCGGCGCCATGATGGAGCACTACGAGAAGTACTGCCTGCCGATCTTCCCGATCCGCAACAACAATTACACCTGCTCGTTCGTCTCGCTGGGCAACAAGGCGTACTTCCTGACCTACCCGCAGGACCGCCCCAAGGACATGCCGGCCTGCTGCCTGTTCTCGCCGATGAACCATCCGCCGCGCCAGGACTTCATCAAGTACCTGCCCTACAGCGCCGCGCGCAGCCAGCACCTGGGCGCCAGCGTGCAGGCCTACGCCCTGGACCTGGACTCGCCCCAGGGGCCGATCCTGTTCGGTTATGCCTTCTACCGCAAAGCCTCGGGACAACCGCCCTACCGGCAACCGCAGTCGTTCTACTTTTCCGGGGACGCCAGCGTCGCCAATGCGCCGATCGTCAGCCAGAACTACACCGGTTTTCGCATGGTCAAGCCCGACCCGGCCCAGACCTGGGCGCGTGTCGGCGCCATGTGCCCGGCAAACCCGCCGCCCTGCCAGCTGTTCGAGCCACCCGCCGCGCAAAGCAACGGCCACAAGGCGCAGTGGAACCAGCTGATGCAACGCAAACCTTGAGCCATGCGAGGGATCGCCATGAAACCGATGATGCGTTTTTCCGTGCTGCTGCTGGGCCTGGCCTGCCTGCCGGCGCTGGCCAGGGAACAGGCCTTGCCAGCGCCCCTGGCCACCCATCTCAACTGCCAGCCACCGGCCAATGCACCGGCCCCCACGGCCGGCCAGGCGCAGTTCGACCAGTACAGCTGGCAACTGTTCATTGCCCTGAACTGGCCCGCCCAGGACCGCCGACGCGGCAATCCGGACTGCACCCGGCAACCCGGGGACGCCGGCTACACCGTCTGGCAGACCTACAAGACCGTCGACGAGATCTTCCTGCCGGGAGGGGCCGATCCCGGCCCCTGGAACAGCCCGCTGGGCCCTCGAAGCCTGGGCATCATCAACATTGCCGCGCTGAAGAACAGCTCGCTGGTCAACGCCATCGACCAGGCCGTCGGCGGCTGGCTGATCGACCAGGCCGGCAACCCGACCTACTACGACATCTCGGCCAACGAGGCGTCCTACAACTACATCGTCGGCAACCGCTTCTATAACGCCGATATCGTCTCCCGGGCGCGCACCATCCAGTTCCCCTACGGGGTCATCGAGATCAAGTCGAGCTGGCGCATTCTCGGGCCCCGGGACAACGCCAGCCGCTACCTGACCATGCTGGCGCGGATCGCCACCTTCGACGACCAGGGCCGGCGCAACGGGGTCACCGAGGCCTTCCTCGGGCTGGTGGGCCTGCACGTCATCACCAAGACCAAGGGTTATCCGCAGTGGATCTGGTCGACCTTCGAGCAGGTCGACAACGTGCCGCCCAAGGCGCTGGTGAACGGCCAGTGGGTCGACCAGCCGGTGCCTGGCACCGCCTACGCCTACTTCAACCCCGCAGCGCCCGCTGCCAGCCTCAACCAGTCGCCCTGCAACTGGCAAACCCAGGGTACGCAACTGGTCTGCGTGCCCCGTCCCGGCACCACCTTCAAGACCCCGAACCCGCTGAACCGGGTCACCCCGATCGCCGACGTCACCCAGCAGGTCAACGCCAGCTACCGCGCCGCTCCAGGGCTGCAACGCAGCGTGCTGAAGTACTACCAGCTGATCACCACCCAGCGTCCGCTGATGCCCGACAACCCCGGCAACCCGCTGGGCCAGCCGACGCCCGCGTTGTCGGCCAACGTCACCATGGAAAGCTACATCCAGCCCAACAGCAGCTGCATGAACTGCCACTCCATGGCGACGCCGGTGAAGAGCCCCTACAAGTCCGACTACTCCTACCTGTTCAAATTCGCCCATTCCCCCCTGGGCAAACCCATCAAGGACGAGGATTGAACCATGAGCATCCTGAATGGCCCGCGCCTGAACTTCTGGGGTGGCATCCGTACCGATGTCAGCCTGCCGAACAACTCGCCCACCATTCCCTACGAGGGTAACGATGAGTGGCCGATCTTCGACCTGACCACCTCGACCCTGGCCCCGGGTGCCCAGTCCTTCACCGACGATCAGTTGAACGCGATGCTCAATGCCCCGACGGGTGATTACTACACCGCCGGCGGCTGGAACCACTACGGGCAGCATGTCGTCGACCTGCAGAACGCCGTGATCAGCTCCCAGGGCAGCCCGGGCAATGTCGGCACCACCGGCGACCTGGTGGGGCAGCCGGTGTACCTGCTCGGCTCGGTGGACCCGGTGACCGGGCAGGCGCCGGTCTCCGGGCCGATGATGGTGGACCTGGACCCGACCTCGACCACCACCACGCAGATCTTCGTCGGTGGCCTGCAGATCGGCGCCAGCAGCAATATCCAGCTGCTGATCCACGGCAACACCGTCTGCAGCAGCCTGGATGTGAAGAAGCGCGTGCTCCTGCCCACGTCCATGGATGCACCAGGCTCGTTCCGCCTGAGCGGCACCTTTCAGCTGACCTTCCCGCTCACCAGTATCGTCAGCTGGAACCGCAACAGCCCGGGCCTGCGGGCGATCATCCAGGCGCCCGGGGCGACCGGGATCGTGCTGCGCTTCGTGATGTTCGAGATGTGCCCGGCCATGACCACCGCGCAACTGGACGCCGATTACGCCGCCGGTCGCTATACCTCCAACCCGAGCATCGGCCGGGTCATCGGCACCCTGGCCCCGGCCTTCGCCAATGAACCGCTCGATTGCCAGCCCGGTCGCCAGCTGGTGAACCAGAGCACCGGCAGTACGGCCTATGCCGAGCTGGGCGGCAATGGCCTGCTGAGCATCGACATGGTCAACCTGATTCCGAAGCAGACCTTCAGGGCCGTGCGCGATGACATCACCAGCCCCATTGGGCCCAACGCCAACTACGGGCCGGTCACCCTGACCGCCGGCGCGGTTCCCTTGGCCACCCTCGACCCGAACAGCAATCCGCTGTTCAACTACTACGTGTATGGCGGCATCGTCGACCTGCCGCTCAACCCCAGCCAGCAACAGGCAGCGAAATCCTCGGTCCTGCACGTCGATGCGCCCGGCGCGGTCGCCGGCACCCTGCTGCATGCGTGCGAGTCGGTCTATCGGGTCTACGCCGACCAGCGCAACGTCTACACCGAAGACTACCCCAACGGCCTGTCGATCACTTTGCAGGTCCGTTACCTGGGCGGTCCGGTGACCACGCCCTGCAAGATCAACCTTGGCACCGCGCCCTCGGGCCCGTCATACGGCTCGCCGCAGAACTGGGACTTCCTCGATGTTCCCGACTCGCTGCCCGTCAACCCCGGCCAACTCACGGTCAGCGTGCCCGTCAAGGTAAGGCCCGGCACCTCTGGGCAGGCCGGTTTCGTCGCCCTGAGCTACAGCGTCAACGGCCTGGCCGCCGGCGGCTACTTCACCAATTTCCGCAAATTCGCCCAGACCGACTTCGGCATCCCCAGGGGCAGCCGTGTCACCTGGCAGCAGGTGTACCCCAACGTGCTGCGGTTCCACTACCTGGCCTTCCCCGCCATGTCCCGCTACGTCCCGCTGAACCAGCCCGACGCGATCATGGCCGCCAAGGCGCCGATCCTCGCCCGCACCGCGGATGCCTACAAGAACACCACGCTGTTCATGCCGGTGGTGCGCTCGATGTCGCCCAGCCAGCGGGCGCTGCTGCGTGCCTATCTGACCGGTGAGCCTTGGCAACCGCCACAGCAGCCGCACTGACCCCTTGTTGACGGAGCGTTCCCATGCCTGTGCTTGTCCCGATACATCCTGATGAAACCCTGCGGTCCAGCACGTTCATCGCCGAGGGCCTGCTGAACCCACGCGGCGTCTGCCTGCAGGCCGATGGCAGCCTGCTGCTGGCCGAAGCCGGCTCGGGCCTGGCCGAACAGGCCTTCAGCGGCCGCATCAGCCGACTGCGACCGGACCCGCGCGCCCCCGGCGCCTACCTGCCCCGGGAAACCGTGGCCCAAGGCTTTCGCGCCATGAACATGCAGGCACGCATGTGGCGCGACGAAATCATGGGCCTGTCTGACATCGCCTGCGGTGATGGCCGTTGCCTGGCCAGCCAGACCGACTACGTCGGCGGCTCGCGGCTGCTGGACCTGCGGTTCACGCCGCCCGAGCCGGTGTTTCACAGCCACGGCAACCTCAATGCGCTGTGCTACCACCCGACCCGTCGCAGCTGGCTGGCGGTGAAGCCCGACAGCAACCAGCTGGTGGAGTTCGCCGACGGCCAGCAGGAGCATGTGCTGGTGGCATTGCCCGAACTGGACCAAGGCCAGGAGGCCGTGCCTGTCACGCTGGTGTACGAGCCGGCCACCGACGCGGTGCTGATCAGCCTGTTCTCCGGCGAGCTGCACGATGATCCAGGTCGCCGGGGCATCGACTTCGCCGACAAGGCAGGCCAGGTGATCCGGGTTTGGCCGGACAGTGGCCGGATCGACATCGTGATCGCTGGCCTGCAGCTGTCCACCGGCCTGGCGTTGGACCGCGACGGCAACCTGCTGGTGCTGGAGCTCTGCGACAGCCTGCAGCAACCCTTGACGCCCGACTGGCAAGGCGAACCGCGGCATGGCGGTTTTACCCGTTTCAGCGGGCGGCTCCTCCATTGCAATCTGCAAACGCAGCAGGTGACCGTGCTAGCCCGTGACCTGGACACCCCTTCCAACTTGTGCCTGGTAAAGGATGCTGTGCTGGTGAGCGAAGGCATGGGGCTGGTGGGGCGGGCACTGCCGACACCGGGAGGCGAGGTGGTGCCGTTGACTGGCAGGCTTCGGCGGGTGCAGTTGTAATTAGCTGCATCGGCATTCTGAGCGCGGCCGATTGACCGCTGTATCTCAGGCTCCATCCTGAGCCTGAGATACGGTGCCATGTGATCTTCGAGCCTCAGTGACGCACCGCACGAAAGCGTTCGACGTCGAGCATGCGCGGGCACGATGCGTCGGGAAGACGGAGCGCTTTTAAATCATACTATTTAGTGAAAATATCGTACAAAACCTGCACGCAGGCCTGAAATATATGATCAAAAGTGCTTTCATACATGGCACGTAGTACACAATCAATTCTGCAAGAACACCTGCGCCATCAGCATGGAAGGCGGCAACGTGAACGCCGCCTACCGCCTGGCCGCGATCACCGGACCGGACGTGCTGCTGGCCATCGCCGACTCCCCGGCCTCGCCGCTAAGGCCTGGTGGCCGGGGTCATGGCGCGCAACAAGGAGGCGGTGAAACTGGCCACCAACCTCACTGAAAGCGTGCTGTCGTATTTGCATGTGCCAGGCGACAAGTTCACCAGAAAGTAAGCCGCGCCGGGCAGCATGGTCGTCGTGCGGGAGCGGACGTACCGGTTGGCCCGATACATCCGTTTTTGCAGCTTCAAATCAAAGGACCTGCGCAGCAATGGCCGTTCAGTCCTTGAGCTTCGCCGCCAACTCCCGGACCCGCTCGAGGTCGGCCTTGGCCACCTTGGCCAGGCCAGCCCCGTAGTCCGCATCCGCCTTGTAGAAGAACGACAGCATGATGTAGCGGCTCTGCTCGTCCGCCGTCGCCAGTGCCTGGCCGAGGCTGTTGATCAGGTCGGTCTGGTCCTTCTTGCCGTAGGAACGGAACAGCTCGCCCGCCTGCTTGAAGTTCTGCTCGCGCTGGATCTTCGCCTGCTGGGTGCTGCCGCTCAGCGGAGTCTGCACATAACGCGCGTCGGCCTGCTCGTCACGCGGCTGGCGGCGGCTCGGCTGGTAGTTCACGCCGCTGTCGGTGTGCCCGGCGTTCATCGCGCCATCCTGGTTGACAGTGTTGACCTCGGCACGCGGGCGGTTCACCGGCAGGCTCAGGCCATTGGCGCCGATACGGTACATCTGGGTATCGGCGTAGGCGAACAGACGCCCCTGGAGCAGGCGATCCTCGGATGGCTCGATGCCCGGCACCAGGTTCGACGGCGCCATGGCCACCTGCTCAGTCTCCTGGAAGAAGTTGTCGACGTTGCGGTCGAGCACCATCTGGCCGATCTTGCGCTCCGGCACGTCGGGCCAGATCTTGGTCGCGTCCAGCGGGTCGAAGTCGAACTTGGCCAGCTCCTCGGGCTTGAGCACCTGGATGTACAGGTCCCATTTCGGCAGCTTGCCCTGGTTGATCGCACTGACCAGGTCGTGGGTCATATGGCTGTAGTCGCGACTCTGGACCTCGGCGACCTGTTTCGGGTCGAGGTTCTTCTGCCCTTGCAGGCTCTTCCAGTGGAACTTGACGTAGTGCACCTGGCCCTTGGCGTTGACCAGCTTGTAGGCGTGCACGCTGTTGCCGTCCATCTCACGGTAGCTGGCCGGCGTGCCTTCGTTGGAGTACAGCAGGGTCAGGGTGCGGGTGGCTTCCGGTACATGGGAGAAGAAGTCGAAGCGGCGCGAATCGTCATCGAGGTTGTTGCGCGGGTCCGGCTTGAAGGCGTGGACCATGTCCGGGAACTTGATCGCGTCACGGATGAAGAAGGTCGGGAAGTTGTTGCCGACCAGATCCCAATTGCCGTCGGCGGTGTAGAACTTGGTGGCGAAGCCGCGCGGGTCACGCAGGGTTTCCGGCGAGTGGTTGCCGTGCACCACCGAGGAAAAGCGCACGAACACCGGGGTCTTCTCGCCGGGGCGGAACACCTTGGCCATGCTCAGGTCGCTGATGTCGGCACTGGCGGTGAACTGGCCATGGGCGCCGGTGCCGCGAGCATGCACCACGCGCTCGGGAATGCGCTCACGGTCGAAACGCTGCAGCTTCTGCAGCAGCTGCACGTCCTGCAGCAGCACCGAGCCGTTGGGGCCGGCGGTCTGCGAATTCTGGTTGTCGCCCACCGGCGCGCCGTTGTCACGGGTCAGGGTGGCGGCCTGCACGGACAGCGACAGCAGACTGGCGGCGAGGCTGCCCGCCACCAGCAGGCGACCGGGTTGGAACAGCTTGAGCAAAGGGATCATGGGGTACTCCTAAGGGTTCTTTTCAGGCGTCTTGATGCGCCTCGAAAAGGGTAAGGAGCCTGTCACCGATCACTAAATTGATCCTGCTCATCAGGGCAATGGGTAATTTCAATCCTGTTTTTTATTCGTGAATGCTATAGGCAGGCAAAGCAGGCCTGGCCAAGTTCGCTAGAAGTCCACCTTGCCGCGCCCCGCCTTGATCGTGCCGCGCCTGGACTTCGAATCGAGGCGGCGGGTCTTCGAACCGAGGGTCGGCTTGGTCGGCCGGCGCTTCTTCTCGACCTTGCCGGCACCGATGATCAGCTCGGCCAGACGCTCCAGCGCGTCCGTGCGGTTCTGTTCCTGGGTACGGTACTGCTGGGCCTTGATGATCAGCACGCCATCACCGGTAATGCGGCTGTCGCGCAGCGCCAGCAGCCGCTCCTTGTAGAACGCGGGCAGCGATGAGGCCGGAATGTCGAAGCGCAGGTGCACGGCGCTGGAGACCTTGTTGACGTTCTGCCCGCCGGCGCCCTGGGCGCGGATGTAGGTCAGTTCGATCTCGGCATCCGGCAGATGCACGTTGTTGGAGATGGTCAGCATGGTGCGCCTCTAGTGATAGCGCGGCCATTATCGCATCTCCTTGGCGCTCCGGGGTGTCAGGCCTGTGCCATGCGCCGCCGGTACTGCCTGGCGCGAATGGCATCGGTCCATTGCTGGCGCAGCAGTGCCCACCAAGGCGAAACCCCGGGTTCGGGCGCCTTGGCCTCGCTCAGCCTGCGCAGCTGGAACTTGACCATGGCCATGTTGCCCAGCGAAGCCAGCGCCTTGTTCTTCCAGGTGATCGGGCGCAGTTCCGGCACCACCACCTGCCCCGCCTGCCACGCACGGGGCAAGGCCGGCGCAATGGCCAGGGCGGTGCCGATGCCGACCATCTCGACGCCGCTCTGCATCACCTGCTCGGCAACCGGTCGACGGCGAATACCGCCGGTGACCATCACCGGCATCTTCGCCACCGTGCGGATGTCCCGAGCGAACTCCAGGAAGTACGCTTCACGCGCAAGCGTGCGGCCATCCCGGGCCTGGCCCTGCATCGCCGGCGCCTCGTAGCTGCCACCGGACAGCTCCACCAGGTCGACCGCCAGCTCATTGAGCAGGTGCACCACCTGCCGGGCATCGTCAGCACTGAAGCCGCCGCGCTGGAAGTCCGCCGAGTTGAGCTTGACCGCCACGGCAAAGCCCGGCGACACCACCGCGCGCACCGCCTTGACGATCTCGAGAAGCAGCCGCGCGCGGTTGTCCAGGGAGCCGCCCCACTGGTCGGTGCGCTGGTTGCTCAGCGGCGAAAGGAACTGGCTGAGCAGGTAGCCATGGGCCGCGTGGATCTGCACGCCGCTGAAGCCGGCCTGCTCGGCAAGCCGTGCGGAGTTGGCGAAGCGCCGGATCACCTCGTCGATCATCTCCGGGGGCATCGCCCGCGGGGTGGCGAAATGCCTGGACATGTTGCCCAGGTCCAACGCCACTGCCGACGGGGCCCAGGTCTGCTGCCCGAGGCTCGCCGGCATCTGCCGGCCGGGGTGGTTGATCTGCAACCAGAACTGCGCCCCCTTAGAGCGGCCAACGGCGGCCCACTGGCGAAAACGCTCCAAGTGCCGGTCATCCTCCAGCACCACGCCGCCGGGGCCGGTCATGGCGCGCTGGTCGACCATGACGTTGCCGCTGATGAGCAGTCCGGCGCCGCCCTGTGCCCAGGCCTGGTAAAGGCGCATCAGCCGATCCGATGGCGCATGGTCGGCATCGGCCATGTTTTCCTCCATGGCGGCCTTGGCGATGCGGTTGGGGACGACCGCGCCATTGGGCAGGGTCAGGGGGGAGAACACGTCCATCGGCAATACCTCGAGAAAGTGGCGTTGCGCAGACGTTAGCCTTGAAGCCAACTTTAAGGTCAAGCCCTGGATTGGCGAACATTTGAGCATTGACTCTCAAGTTGGGTTGAACGTTAGGGTGATTGCGCAGTGACTGCCTCTACCCACCCCTGGAGATACCGCACCGTGAAACTCGCAAGCGCAACCGCCTTGGCCAGTGCCCTGCTGATGCCCGTCGCCTACGCCGCCAATGGCCTCCCTGAACACGCCGAAACCACGCAGATCGACATTGCAGGGCGCTCGGTGCCGGTGCTCAAGGGCGGGCTGTACGACCGCTACCGTTCCAACCCGCCGCTGGCCGTGATCCAGGCCGAGGCGCCGGGCATCGACCTGAGCTGGTTCAAGGGCCTGGAAAAGACCCGGGTCGACATGGGCTTTACCTCCTATTCGCCGAACTTCTACTACAGGAACAGCCGCGTCACCGCCGTCTATACCGCCGACCTGGACCGCCTGCGCGCCCTGATGCCCGCCGAAGTGCTGGAACACGTGCAGCCGTTGCAGGTGTGGCCGGGGCGCGGGCTGGTGGCGTTTACCGCCTACACCTATGACTACTGCGACAACGACAGCTACAACGAGATCGCCCTGTCGATCATCACCAGCAAACCCGGCAAGGCGAATCTCGGGCCCTTCTCCCTGATCGGCCAGTCGATGTCCAAGGATTTCTGGGGTTATGTGCTCAAGCTGCCGGTCAATACCGAGCTGGCGCGGGTGCGCGGCGTGGTGGGCTACAACCTGCCCAAGTGGCTGACCGCGATCGACCGCCGCGAGGATGCGCGGGCTGTGATCTACGACATTGGCGATGCGCAGAGTGGCAAGGTGGATGTGATCTTCAGGGCGAAGAAGCTCGACGGGCTGTCCGATGAACCGGGCCTGGTGACCAACAGTTTCACCAACCTCGACCACCAGGGCCAGCTGGCCTACGGCTACGCCACCTCGCGCCAGACCCTGCATGCCTCGAGCATAAGCGGGGATTCGGCGCAGCTAGTGCTGGGGGATGGCGAGCTGTCGCGCTATATCCGCGATCTGCAGCTGGGGCGAATGGTCAAGTACGAGTATGTGCCTGAGTTCCAGAGCGCGTTGTATGCGCCCAAGCCGTTGGCGGCGCTGGCCTCAGGCGACTGAGACGGAACTGACGGTGATCGCCTCATGTAGGAGATTCCTCAGCCCTGCGGACTACGCTGTCGCGCAGGGAACTGTTATCCCTGCGCGACAGCGCAGCCCAAAGGGCTGGGCGAGCGCCTACACGTCAGTAGCTCGCCGCGCCTTGTCCTGGGCGAGCTCCTCGCGCAACCGCTCCAGCACCCGTTGCGAATTGTCCACGCAACGCATGCCCTCGGGCTTGCTCTCGATCCCCTCGATCACCAGCAGCAGCTGCGCCTTGTTGCGCGCCAGGCGCTCCTGCAGCCGCTCGATCTCCTCGACCTTGCGCTTGAGCCCGCCCAGCAGTTCGTCATGCTGCCAGCCCTTGGCCTTGGCCGGCAGCAGCTGGCGGATTTCCTCCAGCGAGAATCCCGCAGCCTGGGCGTTAGTGATCATTTCCAGCACCCACACCGCGTCGGCGTCGTAGTCGCGATAACCATTGGCCTTGCGTTCGACCGAGCTGATCAGCCCGCTGGCCTCGTAAAAACGGATACGCGACGCAGCCAACCCTGTGAGTTTGGCCAGCTCTCCTATTCTCATGCGGCACCTTTGAAATTGTATTGACCTTCAAGCGCACTTTAATCCTAGAGTTGTCCGGTGGCCAAGTGAACCGTCACCGGCCTGCCCGCTCCACACCCTGGAAAAAGGAGAAGCACAATGGGATACGTCACATGCAAAGACGGTGTCGAAATCTTCTACAAGGACTGGGGGCCGCGTAACGCCCAGGTGATTTTCTTCCACCACGGCTGGCCGCTCAGCGCCGATGACTGGGACGCCCAGCTGCTGTTCTTCGTCGCCGAAGGCTATCGCGTGGTCGCCCACGACCGCCGTGGCCATGGCCGCTCAAGCCAAGTCTGGGATGGCCACGACATGGACCACTATGCCGACGATGTGGCCGCAGTGGTCAAGCACCTGGGCGTCGAGGGCGCGATCCATGTCGGCCACTCCACCGGCGGCGGCGAGGTGATCCACTACATGGCCCGCCATCCCGAAGACAAGGTGCCCAAGGCCGCGATCATCGCTGCGGTTCCTCCCTTGATGGTCAAGACCGACAGCAACCCCGGCGGGCTGCCCAAGTCGGTATTCGATGACCTGCAGGCCCAGCTCAAGGCCAACCGGGCGCAGTTCTATCACGACATTCCGGCGGGTCCGTTCTACGGCTACAACCGCCCCGGAGCCAAGGCGGACCAGGGGGTGATCCTCAACTGGTGGCGCCAGGGCATGATGGGTGGCGCCCAGGCGCACTACGACGGCATTGTCGCATTCTCCCAGACGGACTTCACCGAGTCGCTGAAGAAAGTCAACGTCCCGGTGCTGGTGATGCATGGTGACGACGACCAGATCGTGCCCTACGACAATTCAGGGCCACTGTCGGCCAAGTTGCTGCCCCAGGGCATCCTGAAGACCTACAAGGGCTACCCCCACGGCATGCCGACCACCCACGCGCAAGTCATCAACCAGGATCTGCTGGCGTTCTTCCGCGCCTAACCGACGGGTCAACGTCCGACGTCGATCCTGAGATCGGACGTTGGCCCGAATGAACCTGTCCCGTCTCCCAACGCTCTGAGCTTTTAACCCCCAAGGTCAAGGTGCGCCATGGAGCTGATCGTCGCCCGCCCCGAGGGCCTGTACTGCCCTCCCGGTGATTTCTACATCGACCCGTGGCGCCCGGTGGACCGGGCGGTCATCACCCATGCCCATGGCGACCATGCCCACCGGGGCAATCGTCACTACCTGGCAGCCGCGCCCGGCGCGGGCATACTGCGCGCCCGACTGGGCGAGGACATCGACCTGCAGACCCTGTCCTACGGCGCCCGCCTGGAGCATCGTGGCGTTACCCTGAGCCTGCACCCGGCCGGCCATGTGCTCGGATCGGCCCAGGTGCGCCTGGAGTACCATGGCGAAGTATGGGTCGCCTCGGGCGACTACAAGGTCGAAGCGGACGGTACCTGCGAGCCCTTCGAGCCGGTGCGCTGCCACACCTTCATCAGCGAATCGACCTTCGGCCTGCCGATCTATCGCTGGCAAGCCCAAGCCCGCCTGTTCGCCGACATTGATGCCTGGTGGCGCGCCAATGCCGCCGCCGGACGCGCCAGCGTGCTGTTCGCCTATGCCTTCGGCAAGGCACAGCGAGTTCTGCATGGCATCGATGCCAGTATCGGCCCGCTGCTGGTGCACGGCGCCGTCGAACCGCTGAACCGTGTCTACCGCGAGGCCGGCATACACCTGCCCGATACCTTGTCCGCCACCGCGACCACCCGGGGGGATCCGCTGCTGCGCCAGGCATTGGTGCTCGCCCCGCCGTCGGCCGCCGGCAGCACCTGGCTGCGACGGTTTGGCGACTACAGCGATGGCTTCGCCAGCGGCTGGATGCTGCTGCGCGGCGCCCGGAGGCGGCGCGGCGTGGACCGCGGCTTCGTGCTCTCCGACCATGCCGACTGGCCCGGCCTGCTCTGGGCCATCGAGCAGAGCGGGGCCGAACGGGTGATGGTCACCCACGGCCAGGTCAACGTGCTGGTCCGTTACCTCGGTGAACGTGGCTTGGATGCCCGCGCCTTCCACACCGAGTACGGCGAGGAAGACGACACCCTGGAGGCACCCGCGCCATGAAAGCCTTCGCCGACCTCTACGCCCGGCTCGACGCCACGACTTCGAGCAATGCCAAGCTTGCCGCGCTGCAGCAATACTTCGCCAGCGCCCCACCGGCCGACGCCGCCTGGGCGGTTTACTTCCTGGCCGGCGGACGCCCGCGGCAAGTGGTGCCGACCCGTCTGCTGCGCGAGCTGGCCATTCAGCGCTGCCAGTTGCCCGAGTGGCTGTTCGAGGAAAGTTACCAGGCGGTCGGCGACCTGGCCGAAACAATCTCGCTGCTGTTGCCCGAGTCGCCTCAGGCTTCGGAGCACAGCCTGGTATGGTGGCTGGAGCAGTTGCTGCCGCTACGCGGGCTGCCTCCGCAAGCACTGGGCGAACGCCTGCAGCAGCTTTGGGCGCTGCTTGACCGCCAGGGCCTGATGGTCAGCCTGAAGCTGCTCACCGGCGCGTTTCGCGTCGGCGTCTCGAAACTGCTGGTGACCCGGGCGCTGGCCAGCCTGGCCGGGGTCGACGCCAAGCGCGTGGCGCAGCGCATGGTGGGCTATACCGACCTTTCGCACCGGCCGACGCCGCAGCGCTACCTGGCCCTGATTGCCCCTGAATCCCACGAGGAGCACGCCCAGCGTGGCGGCCAACCCTACCCGTTCTTCCTGGCGCACCCGCTGCAGGAGCCGGTCGAGCGGTTCGAGGCCTTGCTCGGACCTGCCCAGGATTGGCTGGTGGAATGGAAATGGGACGGTATCCGCGCCCAGCTGATCAAGCGCGACGGGCGTGGCTGGCTCTGGTCGCGCGGCGAGGAGCTGATCACCGAGCGTTTTCCCGAGCTTGCCAACCTGGCCGCCGCGCTGCCCGAAGGCACGGTGCTCGATGGCGAACTGGTGATCTGCAAGGACGCCGTCGGCGACGGGTTTGGCGTGCAGCCGTTCGCCTTGCTGCAGCAACGCATCGGCCGCAAGACGCTCGGCAGGAAGCTGCTAGAGGAGTTGCCGGCAGCCCTGCTGGCCTATGACCTGCTGGAATGGCAAGGCCAGGATTGGCGCAACCGCAGCCAGGATCAACGTCGGGCACAGCTGGAACAACTCGTCGACGAAGTCGGCGACGCGCATTTGCGCCTGTCGCCCAGGCTGGGTGGCGAAGACTGGCTGGCGCTGGCCCGTCAGCGCGAGTCCTCCCGTCAGCTCGGCGTCGAAGGCATGATGCTCAAGCGCCGCGATTCGCTGTACGGCGTCGGGCGCACCCGCGACCTCGGCGTGTGGTGGAAATGGAAGATCGACCCGTTCAGCGTCGATGCGGTGCTGATCTACGCCCAGCGTGGCCATGGTCGCCGCGCCAGCCTGTACAGCGACTACACCTTCGCGGTGTGGGACGACAGCGCCCCGGGCGAGCGCGTCCTGGTTCCGTTCGCCAAGGCCTATTCCGGCCTCACCGACGATGAAATGCGCAAGGTCGATGCGATCATTCGCAAGACCACCGTGGAGAAGTTCGGGCCGGTGCGCAGTGTCACGCCGACTCTGGTGTTCGAACTGGGCTTCGAAGGCATCTCCCTGTCCAGGCGCCACAAGAGCGGCATTGCGGTGCGCTTCCCGCGCATGCTGCGCTGGCGCACCGACAAGACCATAGAACAGGCCGACACCTTGGCCACGCTGCAGGGGCTGCTCTGATGGTGACGGCGAAACGGCCACGGCCTTCGTCGACCTGGTTCGCCGAGCGAGGCTGGAAACCCTTCGCCTTCCAGAAGGAGGTCTGGCAGGCCGTCGATCAGGGCGAGTCGGGCCTGCTGCATGCCGCCACCGGTGCCGGCAAGACCTACGCGGTATGGTTCGCCGCGCTGGATCGCTTCGTCCAGCCAGCGGCGCTGACAACGCGTGGGGCCAGGAAACCAGCCTTGGCCCCGCTGACGGTACTGTGGATCACGCCGATGCGCGCGCTGGCTGCCGATACGGCAAAAGCCCTCCAGGCGCCCCTTGATGCGCTCGGAATAGACTGGCGCGTCGGCTTGCGCACCGGCGATACCGGTAGCGCCGAACGTGCGCGTCAGGGACGGCGACTGCCCAGCGCCCTGGTCACCACACCGGAAAGCCTGACCCTGCTGCTGACCCAGGCCAGTGCCCGCGAAGCCTTCGCCAGCCTGCGCATGGTGGTGGTCGATGAATGGCACGAACTGCTGGGCAACAAGCGCGGTGTGCAGTTGCAGCTGGCACTCGCCCGTCTGCGCCGCTGGCAACCTGGCCTGCTGGTCTGGGGGTTGTCGGCCACGCTCGGCAATTTGCAACACGCCCGGCAGGTGCTGATGCCCGCCGGCCGGCTGGTGCAAGGCCGCACCGCCAAGGACCTGCGCATCGACACCCTGCTGCCGGCTGTGTTCGAGCGCTTTCCCTGGGCCGGCCACCTGGGTCTGCGCATGCTCGGACAGGTCATCGCCGAGCTGGAGGGCAGCGCCACCACGCTGGTGTTCACCAACACGCGCTCGCAGGCGGAAAACTGGTACCAGGCGCTGCTCGAGGCCCGCCCCGACTGGGCCGGGTTACTGGCTTTGCACCATGGTTCGCTGTCGCGCGAGGTGCGCGACTGGGTCGAGCAGGCCCTCAAGCTCGGCCAGTTGAAAGCGGTAGTGTGTACCTCAAGCCTGGACCTTGGAGTGGATTTCCTGCCGGTCGAACGGGTGCTGCAGATCGGCTCGGCCAAGGGCGTGGCGCGCCTGATGCAGCGCGCCGGGCGATCCGGTCACGCACCGGGGCGAGCGTCCCGGGCGACCCTGGTACCGACCCATGCCCTGGAGCTGCTGGAGGCCGCCGCCGCGCGCACTGCGGTGGCCGAAGGCAAGGTCGAGGCGCGCCAGGCGCCCGAACATCCGCTGGACGTGCTGGTCCAGCACCTGGTGAGCATGGCGCTTGGCGATGGGTTTCATGCCCAAGAGCTGCTCGCTGAGGTGCGCGAAGCCTGGTCGTACCGGGCGTTGACCGACGCCCAGTGGCAGTGGGCGCTGGCGTTCATCCGCCATGGCGGCCATTCGCTCACCGCCTACCCTGACTTTCGCCGTGCCGAGCCGGACGCCAGCGGCCTCTGGCAGGTACCCGACGCGCGGCTGGCGCGTCGTCACCGCATGAGCGTCGGTACCATCGTCAGCGACGCCAGCCTCACGGTGAAGTTCTGGGGCCGAGGCGGCAGCGGCTCGCTGGGCACCATCGAGGAAGGCTTCATTGCCCGCCTGCGCCCTGGGGATACGTTCCTGTTCGCCGGTCGCTCCCTGGAACTGGTGGAGGTGCGCGAAATGACGGTCTACGTGCGTCGCTCAACCCGCCGCAAACCCGCCATTCCCCGCTGGAACGGCGGGCGCATGCCGCTTTCCGGCGAGCTGGCCGATGCCATGCTGGCCAAGCTGGATGCAGCGGACCAGGGCGTGTACGACGGCCCGGAAATGCAGCTGCTGCGCCCCCTGCTGCAGGTGCAGAAAGCCTGGTCGGCGTTGCCCGGCAAGGACACCTTGCTGGCGGAAACGTTGAAGTCGCGCGAGGGCTGGCACCTGTTCCTCTACCCCTTCGCCGGACGCTCGGTCCATCTGGGGCTCGCCAGCCTGCTGGCTTGGCGGCTGGCGCGAAATGTGCCCCTGAGTTTCTCGATCGCGGTCAACGACTACGGCCTGGAGCTGCTCTGTGCCAGCGCCATTGATTACGCCGAAGCCCTGACCCCAGCCTTGTTCGCCAGCGACGACCTGCTGCCTGAGGTGCTCGCCAGCCTTAACGCCGGCGAGCTGGCACGACGACGCTTTCGCGAAATTGCCCGGGTCGCCGGACTGGTGTTCACCGGCTATCCCGGTGCGCCCAAGAGCGCCCGGCAGCTGCAGGCCTCGAGCGGGTTGTACTTCGATGTGTTCAGACAGCACGATCCGGACAACCTGTTGCTCACCCAGGCGCATCAGGAGGTACTCAGCCAGGAACTTGACGTAACGCGCCTGGACCAGACGCTGCAGCGCCTGCGCGGACTGCGCCTGCTGGTAAGGCCGCTACGGCGCGCGACACCGTTCGCCTTCCCGCTGCTGGTGGAGCGGTTCCGCGAAGGCCTCAGTTCGGAAAAACTGGCGGACCGCATCCAGCGCATGGTGGCCGAGCTGGAAGAGGCGGCCGGAGACGCGAGCGGCACGGGCACGGCCCTGGCGCCGCCACGGGTGGAATGTGCACAGCCTCAAGCCGCAGCCCAGAGGCGACACAAGGATGGCCGACCCCGGCCGAAACGTCAGGCACGGAACAACGAGCCATGACCCACCCCGTTCACCAGGTCGTACAGGTGGCCGGCAGCGAACTCTGGCTGCTCGCAGGCAAGGCAGTGTGGTGGCCTGAGCAACGTACCTTGCTGGTCGCCGACCTTCATCTGGGCAAGGCCGCCGGTTACCGGGCGCTGGGCCAGCCGGTGCCCAGCGGCACCACCGCTGAAAACCTGCAGCGTCTTGACACCCTGCTGAGCGGCTTCGCCTGTCGACAGCTGGTGCTGCTCGGTGACTTCCTGCACAGCGCGGCGGGGAGGACACCTCGCACACTGGCGGCGTTGGCCGAATGGCGCGGTCGCCATCGCGCACTGCCGATGCTGCTGGTGCGCGGCAACCATGACCGACATGCCGGCGATCCGCCTGCGCAGCTGGGCATCGAGGTCGTTCCCGAGCCCCTGCTGCTCGGGCCGTTCGCCCTGCAGCACGAGCCGATCCCGTTTCCAGGCCGTCACGTGCTGGCGGGCCATGTGCATCCTGCGTATCGCTTGCGTGGCCGGGGCCGACAGCAGGTGCGCCTGCCCTGTTTCAGCGTGAGCGAACACCTGACCCTGCTGCCAGCATTCGGCAGTTTCACCGGCGGCTTCACCGTGCAGGCCACTGTCGGGCAGCGGGTTTTCGTCATCGGCGACGGCGGGATCTGGGAGGCACCGTGAATAACCTTCGTGTGAAAAAGTGTCAACCGCGCGCCAACTTTAAATATATTTACATATTGATAACACCGATTTACATCGGCTCACTACCCATTAAAATTATTTCACTAAAAACATTAATATCGCGCACAACAGTTAATTGAATTCACGTTTCAACGGACCGACAATCAATCAGCGCCCTGGTCCACGACTGGCGTGGCAACGGGGTGCTCGCCCTACACCGAGCACTTCATCTTTTATGTCAGCGTCTGCGCTTTTTAATTAAAAGAAAAGACGCGCGCCCATGCAATTGTGTTGCAGCCGCACCGTACACAAAACTTTTACATCCATTCCATGGCATGTAGTACGGGCAAAACATCTACCGAGGAAAACTATGAACACCCCAGCCACCGGCGCGCCCGACACGTTCAACGCAACGCAGGAACGTATCCTGCTGACCGGCGCCACAGGTTTTCTCGGGGGCGCCGTCGCCGCCCGGATGATCGCCGAAGGCCAGGCCAGCGCCCTGTGCTTCCTGGTCCGCGCTGACAACTCGGCCCAGGGCCTGCAGCGCCTGCGCGACAACCTGCGCCAACACGGCGTCGATGAGCGCCAGGGCTTGGCACTGAGCGAGGCGCAGATCATCTGCGGCGATTTTCTCGACACCGCCTGGCTGGCCCGCGAGACCCCACGGCTGATGCAGATCGACCGGGTAATCAACTGCGCCGCCGTGGCGTCATTCTCGAAGAACCCCAACATCTGGCCGGTGAACGTCGAGGGCACCTTCGCCTTCGCCCAGGTGCTGAGCCGCTCCACGCGCCTGAAGCGCTTCCTGCACGTGGGCACCGCCATGTGCTGCGGCCCGCAGCGGGAGTCGCCGATCAGCGAATCCTGGGAATTCCCTGAGGCGGCCCAGCAACTGGTGGACTACACCGCCTCGAAGGCGGAGATCGAGCGACGCCTGCGTGAAGCGCTGCCCGCCCTGCCCCTGGTGGTAGCGCGGCCGTCCATCGTGGTCGGCCATCGCAGCCTCGGTTGCCAGGCGTCGGGCAGCATCTTCTGGGTGTTCCGCATGGGTTTCGCCCTGGAAAGCTTTACCTGTGGCCTCGACGAACAGATCGACGTGATCCCGGTCGACTATTGCGCCGAGGCGCTGATCGGCCTGGCTCTCAAGCCGCGCCTGGGCCATGACCTGTACCACATCTCCGCCGGCCACGGTTCGGCCTGCACCTTCGCCGAGATCGACCAGGCCTTTGCCCTGGCCAATGGCGCGCAACCGGTGGGCGAGCGTTACCGCAAGGTCGATGTCGACGACCTGAAGTCGCTGGCCGGCCGCTTCGAAGCCCGCATCGGCCCGGCCAACCCGCGCCTGGTGCTGCGCGCACTGCGCCTGTACAGCGGTTTTGCTGACCTCAACTACCTGTTCGACAACAGCCGGTTGCTGGAAGAAGGCATCGCCGTGCCGCCACGCTTCACCGACTACCTGGACGTGTGTGTCAGGTCGTCCAGCGGCGTGAGCATCGCCACGCAGATGCAGTGGGATTTCAAGTAAGAACCCAAGCCATTCACCGTTCCTACAGGGAAAACAGTCGCTGGGGGTAATTTACTTAACATATTCATGAGGCGCATGATCACCACACCTCCCGTGGAGGTCATGCTGCCGCCGTATGCCTTTCGAGATGGAATTTCTGGCAGCCTGAAGCAACACCCTGGCAGCCCCAGGCAAGACACCTACCTGTCGTTAGGTGCTCAATGCCTGTAACCGCCAGCGCTTGTGCAAGCCCTGCTGTCCAACAATTCCAACTGTCCAGGCTGCGCCATGATCAACATCGAAACGCCCACGTACTACACCGCCACCAAGAAGTACAACCTGAGCTTCCCCACCCTGGAAAGCGACATCGAGGCCGATGTCGTGGTGATCGGCGGCGGCTTCTCGGGCATCAACACCGCCCTGGAACTGGCGGAGAAAGGCATCACCAACGTCGTCGTGCTCGAAGCCCGCTACCTGGGTTTCGGCGGCACCGGTCGCAATGGCGGGCAGATCATGGCCGGCATCGGCCACGACCTGGAGAAGATCAAGGGCAGTGTCGGCGAAAAGGGCCTGCGCGAGATCTTCGAGATCAGCGAACTGGGCGCCGGCATCATCAAGGACCGCATCGCCCGCTACCAGATCGACGCCGACTTCTGCCACGGCTACGGCTACATGGGCTTCAACGCCCGCCAGGAAAAGACCCTGCGCGCCTGGGAAAAGGACTTCAAGGCGATCAACGGCAAGGACGAGATTCGCTTTCTCGGCGGCTCGGAGGTCAAGCAGATCATCGGCTCCGACGCCTACAGCAGCGCCCTGCTGCACATGGGTGGTGGCCACGTGCACTCGCTGAACCTGCTGCTCGGCGAGGCCCAGGCCCTGGCCGGCCACGGCGCGCGGATCTTCGAGCACAGCCCGGCCCTGGAGGTGCGCTACGGCGAGCGGATCACCGTGCGCACCGGACGCGGCTCGGTCAAGGCCAACAAGCTGCTGTGGGCCTGTGACAGCTTCCTCAACAAGCTCGAACCCGAGCTGCATGCGCGCACCGTCAACACCTACGCCTTCCAGCTGATGACCGAGCCACTGCCGGACGAACTCATCCAGCGCATCAGCCCGATTCGCGGCGCCTACAGCGACATCCGCCCGGTAATCGACTATTACCGCGTCACCCGCGAGAACCGCCTGCTGTTCGGCGCCGCCACCCCGTTCGTGGAACACATCCCGAAGGACCTGAAGGCCTGGAACCGCAACCTGATGCTGAAGATCTTCCCCTACCTCAAGGACGTGCGCATCGACCTGGCCTGGGGCGGGCCGATGGCCACCAGCGCCAACCTGTTCCCGCAGATCGGCACCCTGAGCAACCGCCCCAACGCTTTCTACGTGCAGGGCTATTCGGGCTTTGGCGTCACCCCCAGCCACATCATCTGCAAGATTCTCGCCGAAGGCATGAGCGAAGGCTCCAGCCGCTACGACCTGATCAGCTCGGTCAAGCATGCGCGCATCCTCGGCAAGGACCATATCCGCCCGCTGCTGCTGACCGCCGGCAAGACCGTGCATCAGCTGTCGGGCTTCTTCAACGGCCGCCGTTGATTCCTTTTGAACAAGACCAGGAGAACCACCATGACCCTCACCGCCGTCCGCCAGGGTGTGCAACTGTCCGAACTCGACGCCTGGGGCACCGTTGCCGACCTGGGCTCGACCATCCTCGAAGGCGAGGTCAAGTGCTACGGCAAGATGACCCACGGCGCCCCCACCGATCCGCTCAGCAGCGCCTACTTCGGCACCACCCAAGGCAAGTTCCGCATGGTCTATCCGTTCAGCGAGCAGGCGGTGATCGTGACCGGCGAGATCCAGCTGACCGATGAATCCACCGGTCAGGTGACGCGCTACAAAGCGGGTGATGCCTGGTTCGTGACCAAGGGCACGCCGGTGCTGTGGGAAGTGCTGAGCGAGACCTTTGTGAAGCATTACCTGGCGATTGCCTGATACCTCCCTATGGGAGCGGGCTTGCCCCGCGATAGCGGCTGCCGGTACATCCTCGTCAGGCAGACTGATGCTATCGCGGGACAAGCCCGCTCCCACGCCTATGACGCTTCAGGCACTGTATCCTGCATCTGCAGGATGGTCTTACCCCTCCCCACTTGGCGATACTCCCCCCAGGCCCTGACAACAACAAGAACGTCGCAGCCAGGTACCGCCCATGTCCGATTTCCTCGCGTCCCCAGGCTTCACGCTGTTCAACGCCCTGGTCCTGGAACTGCAGCGCCTGGCCCAGGAACAGCCGCTGCCAAGCTTCCATGACCGCATGCTCGAACGCGCCGGCGAGCTGATCCCGTTCGACAAGGCCTGGTGGGGCCGCGCCGCGCTGGTCGATGGCTTGCCCCACGAACACAGCAGCCATGTCTACAGGCTGCCGCCTGGTTACGTGCAGGACTGGCAGTCGATTCGCCACCAGGACATCACCGTGCAGCAGGTGCATGCCCAGCCGGGCCGCTCGGTGATCGTCGACAGCCAGGCCGACGACGCCCCCGAGGGCCTGCGCTGGCTCGGCGCCCGCCACGGTTTCGGCGAGTTCCTGTGCATCATCCATATCGACCCACAGACCCGCCTCAGCGTGCACCTGACCCTCTACCGGGCCCACGGCGCGGCCAGCTTCACCGCCCACGAGCGCTTGCTGCTCGATCACCTGATGCCGCACCTGGTGGCCGCCGAGGGTGCCAACCAGATCCGCGCCCTGGTGGCACTGCGCGAGGCGCTGGACGGCGCCAACACCCTGTCGCTGGCCGTCTGCGACCGCCAGGGCACCCTGCACCACGCCGAACGCGGCTTCGTCGAGCGCCTGCTGCTGGAATGGCCGCGCTGGAGCGGCCCGCACCTGCCGGCCGAGGTCAGTCCCGCCAGCTACCGTGGCCAGCACCTGCAACTGGACGCCACCGCCGTGGGCGACCTGTTCCTGCTGGCCGCCCGGCCCCGTTCGGCCCTGGCCCAGCTCAGCGCCCGCGAGGCGGATGTGGCCGAGCGCTTCGGCGGCGGCGGCACCTACAAACAGATCGCCCGCGAACTGGGGGTGGCGCCCAATACCGTGCGCCACCACATCCGCAGCATCTACAGCAAGCTGGGCGTGAACAGCAAGGCCGGGATCACCCAGCTGCTGCACCACCCTCCGCTCTGACCCCTTCCTGACGCCCTCCAGCCCGCCAGCCTGGCTCGCGGGGTTGGGGCGCCTTTGCCCGCTGTTCGCCAACCACAACAACAAAGGAACACGCCCATGCCCGACCCTCGCAGCCGCTGGCTTGCCTTGGCCCTCACCCTGGCCGGCGCCCATGCCCAGGCCGCCGACCTCAATGCCCGCGATTTCGTCAGTGCCCCGGTGGGCACCCGCCTGGGGGTCGCGTACCTGCCGCTGACCCGCGCCAACGACTACCATGGCGCCGCCGACGGCAACGGCAAGGCCGACCTGGCGGTCAACGCCTTCGCCTATCGCCAGTTGTGGTTCACTGACATCTGCGGCACGTTGTGCACGCCGCAGTTCATCGTGCCCTACGTCGACACCGAGGCGCGCCTGCCGGGTAGCGACGGCCACACCCGCGAGCGCGGCATCGGCGATCCGCAGGTCGGTGGCACGCTGTTCTTCATCAACGATCCGCAAAACCGTACCTACAGCGGGCTGCTGGCATTGCTCAGCGTGCCGGTCGGCGAGTACCACGCCAGCAACCCCGGCGTATCGCCCGGCGCCAACCGCTGGGCGCTGCACCTGAACTACAACTACACCCAAGGCGTGGGCGAACGCTGGCTGCTCGAGGCCAATCTCGAAGCACAGTTGTACGGCCGCAACGACGATTACTTCGACAACGAGCTCAAGCAGAAGCCGCTGTACCGCCTGCAGGCCTTCGCCTCCTACGACTTCACTCCCACCACCTACGGCGCCCTGCGCCTGATCCACGCCGACGGCGGCCAACTGGAGCTCGATGGCCGGCACCTGGACAACAGCCACCAGCGCGACACCCAGGTCGGCTTCGAGCTCGGCCATTGGCTCGACCGGCGCAACCAAGTGCTGCTCGGCCTGACCCGCAATGTTTCCACCGACAACGCCTACGCCCAGGACAACCTGCTGCTGCGTTTCGTCCACGTCTTCTGAGGAATCGCCATGCCTGTCTTCACTGCTATCGGCCTGCCACCGCTGCGGCTGCTGGCCATCGTGCTGTTCGCCGCCGTGGTGCCCTGCGTGCTGATGACCGCGCCGGCGGTCGCTGGCCAGTACGCCGCCCAGCTGGGCCTCGGGCCGGCGCGTGTCGGCCAGCTGTTTTCCGCGGAGCTGGCGGCCATGAGCCTGGCCACCCTGCCCGCCTACTACTGGCAGCCCCGCTGGGACTGGCGTCGGGTGGCGCGAGGCGCGGCGCTGCTGTTCATCCTGGCCAACCTGGCCTCGACCGGCTGCGACAGCTACCTGGCGCTGATGGCCCTGCGCGTGCTCAGCGCCCTGGCCGGCGGCACGCTGATGGTGGTGTGCATCGCCAGCGCGGCCAGCAGCCGGCAGCCCGACCGGGTGTATGGGCTGTGGGTCAGCGGCCAATTGATCCTCGGCGCCGTGGGCTTGTGGCTGCTGCCGCCGCTGTTCGGGGGATTCGGGCTCAAGGCCCTGTACCTGGGCCTGGCGCTGCTGATGCTGCTGTGCCTGCCGCTGGCCGGCGCCTTTCCGGCCTCGGCCGCGCCCGGCCCGATGAAACCTGCGCACGCCCCGCTCGAGCACCGCTGGCTCCCGGGTCTGTGCGGACTGCTGGCGGTACTGCTGTTCTACACGGGGCTCAGCGCGGTGTGGACCTTCATCGGCAGTATCGCCGCCAGCGCGGCGATCGACCCGGGCAGCAGTGGCCGGATCCTGTCCATCGCCACCCTGATGGGCATTGCCGGCTCGCTGTGCGCCACGCTGATCGGCCCACGCTGGCCGCGCAACCTGCCTCTGGCCTTGGGCATCGGCCTGATGGCGCTGGCCGTCGCCCTGCTGCTGGGCAGCCCCGACCTGCGCCGTTTCGCCCTGGCCGCGCTGCTGTTCAAGTACTGCTGGACCTTCGCCCTGCCGTTCATCCTCGCCTGCCTGGCCGACCACGACCGCGCCGGGCGTCTGATGAACAGCGCCAACCTGGTCATCGGTGGCGGCCTGGCCCTGGGCCCGGCCATCGCCGGCCCGCTGCTCGAATCGCGCCACGGCATGCCCGCCGTGCTGCTCGGCAGCATCGGCTGCCTGCTGCTGGCGTTCATCAGCCTGATGCTCGCCCGCCTTAACCGTTCCCCGCTCACCACTGGAGTCCACCCATGAGCCGCCGTACCGCGTTTTTCTCCGACGAACTGTGCTTCTGGCACAGCGCCGGGCTGCATGCCCTCACCCTGCCAGTCGGCGGTTGGGTGCAGCCCCCCGCCGCCGCGGGCTTTGCCGAGTCGCCGGAAACCAAGCGACGCCTGAAGAACCTGATGGACGTCTCGGGCCTGTCGCGCCAGTTGCTGCAGCGCAGCGCCGAAGCCGCCAGCGACGCCGACCTGCTGCGCGTGCACCCGTCGCATTACCTGGCGCGCTTCAAGGCGCTGAGCGATGCCGGTGGCGGCGAACTGGGGCTGCAGGCGCCGATCGGCCCGGGCACCTTCGAGATCGCCAGGCTCTCCGCTGGCCTGGCCATCGCCGCTGTTGACGCGGTACTGCGCGGCGAAGCCGACAATGCCTACGCGCTGTCGCGCCCGCCGGGGCACCACTGCCTGGCCGACCAGGCCATGGGCTTCTGCTTCCTGGCCAACATCCCCATCGCTATTGAGGCGGCCAAGGCACGCCACGGCCTGGGACGGGTGGCGGTGATCGACTGGGACGTGCACCACGGCAACGGCACCCAGTCGATCTATGCCCAGCGCGGTGACGTGCTGACCGTGTCCCTGCACCAGGAGCATTGCTACCCACCGGGCTACAGCGGCGCCGATGAACGCGGCGTGGGCGATGGCGAGGGCTGCAACCTGAACATTCCGTTGCCGGCCGGTACCGGGCATGCGGGTTACCTGCAGGCGATGGAGCAGATCGTGTTGCCAGCATTGCAGCGCTTCCAGCCGGAGTTGATCGTGGTGGCCTGCGGCTATGACGCCAACGCGGTCGATCCGCTGGCGCGGATGCTGCTGCACAGCGAGTCGTTCCGGGTCATGACGCGGATGCTGCGCGAGACCGCCGAGCAGCTGTGCTCAGGGCGATTGGTGATGGTGCACGAGGGTGGGTATGCCGAGGCCTATGTGCCGTTCTGTGGGTTGGCGGTGATGGAGGAGTTGGTGGGGGTGAGGACAGCGGTGGAAGACCCGATGCTGGCATTCATCGAGTTGCAGCAGCCGGGGGCGGAACATGGGTGTTTTGTGGCGCAGTACGTAGAAGGGCTGCGAGCGCGTCTGGTCTGACTGCATCATCGTGGGCAAGCCGCATCGGCGCACCGCCGCTCCCACAGGTTCGATGAGAACCTAGTCGGAGCGGGCTTGCCCCGCGATGTCCTTACCGCCCAGGCATCAGAGCCATCGCCCGGAAATCCTTCGGCGACTGCTCGTAGTGCTTCTTGAATGCCCGGCTGAAATGCGCCGAGTCGGTGAATCCCCACTTGTAGGCAATCGAGGTGATCGACTCGCGCTTGAGGAACGGGTTGGACAGGTCATCCGCGCTGCGCTTGAGGCGTGAACGCTGGATGTAGCGGCAGACGCTGTCGCCCTCCTCCTCGAACAGACGGTACAGATGACGCACCGAGATGCTCAGGCGCTCGGCCAGGTTTGCCGGGGTCAGGCCCGGCTGGCCCAGCGACTCGTCGATGACCTTCTGCACGTAGCCGCGCAGGCTGGCGCCGCTGAGCCCGGCGAGGGATCCGGGATTGTCGTCACCACGCTCGAAACCTGGCTCCAGCAAGGCGATGAACGCCGCCTGCAGTGCCTCGCCCTGGGTTTCCCCGGCCTCGTCGCCTTCGCGGCACAACTGGTCCATCAGCAGGTGCAGCATGCGCCCGCAGGCGTTGGTCGAGGAGATCTTGCCGAAGGTCGCGCCCTGCCCGGTCACGTGCTTGCGCACCTGCTCGCGAGACAATGACAGCGAGACATGCTCGATCAGGCCGAACGGGGTGATCTCGCATGGGCCCACCGAGTCCATCAGCAGCAGTTCGCCCGGCGACAGCTGGATGCTCACGCCATCCTGGGTGATCTGCGAGTAACCCATGCGCTGGCTGACCAGGAAGCAATGCTGGTCGTCGTCGCGGTCGGGGTTGTCGCCCAGGCGGCGGATAGTGCCGGCGTTGGTGCGCAGGTTGGCCAGGGCCAGGCCGGCGCGGTTGTAGGTCGAGATCTCGCCGATGAACAGCGAGCGGTTGAAGGCCAGTTCGGTCTGGAACCGGCCGCAGACCTTCTGCATGGCCGTGGTCCAGCGCTCCAGGCCGTCCAAGGCGGGTCTGGCGTTGCACTGAGTGACGGGCTGGGGCATGGCAACCTCCACACGCGGGCGTTGTTGTTATGCGCTAATTGTTAACATGTTATCAATGAGCGTACAACTGTCATTATTTGCCGGTGTTGGCAGCAGGTTCCGTGCCAGGTGAATTGAGCAAGACACAAGGCCGCAAAGCGGCCCCTGGCTCTACAGGTCGCTCAGCATCAGTTGCAGCGCATCGAAAGCTCGCCAGAGATGCTTGCGCTGCTCAATGTCGAGGGGGATGTAGCGGCGAAACGCGGGCACCCGATTGACCACCTCGCTGGCGCCCATATGCTCCAGGGTTACCCGCCACTGACCGTCGCGGCACTCGATGGCCAGGCGCTTGAAATCCAGCGGCATCAATACAGCCTGAGCACGCCCGAGGCGCTCGCGCAGCGCTTCGAACAGCACCTGATCGCCGCCCCGCAGGCGGCATGCCAGCCCCGTTCGGCGCAACGCCCCGGTATGGTGCAGTTCTACCCGCACCGCGCCCTGCCCCAAGGCAGGCACCTGCAGGATGAACTCGCACAGCACCAGATGCATCAGCAGATGGCTCTCAGTGCGCTCGCGCACTTCGATCCGAGGGCCATCTTCGCGGTAGGTAAACGATGCTGCGGATTGCAAATCCGTCAATCCCAGGTTTCGCCACACCCGCTGCAAGGTCGCCCCAGGCCGATAACCGGCCGGGGTGCGTGGGCCGGTCAGGCGTTCAAGCCAGCTTGCCGACATGGCGCACCTGCTCGTGGTGAGAATGACCGGGTTCGGCGGCGAACTCCTTCTCCAGCACGTCCTCGACCCGCGCCGGGCGGAACGGGTTGACCTTCTGCACACACAGCGTCCAGAACAGCGCGTAGGCCGCGGTGGCGCCGAGCATCACGGCGAACGGCACGTAGACATCGGCCGGGTTCATGCCCGGCGGGGTGATGAACCACATGCCCAGCAGTATGCCGATGCTGGAGACGATCTGCGGCAGCGGGAACCACGGCGAGCGGTAGGCGCGTGGCAGGTCCGGCCGGCGGATGCGCAGGATCACCACCGACAGGGTCACCAGCAGGTACGCGGTGCTCCAGGCGCACACCGCCGCCAGCACCAGGTGCAGGATATTGTCGGTGTTGCCGCCCAGGTACCAGGCGTGCAGGCACGGGATCAGCGCCACCACCAGGATGCACAGCAACGGCGTCTTGAACCGTGGGTGCAGGTAGGTGAACACCTTGGGCAGCGCCCCGTCCACCGCCATGCCGTAGAGAATCCGCGGCACCCCGGCCATCAGCGTGTTGATGGTGGCGGCGCCGGCGAACAGGAAGCCGATGCCCAGCCACACCGGGCCAATATCGCCCATCACCTGCTCGGCGAAACGCGGGATGGCCATGGGCGTGTCCAGCAGGTGCACGCCGCTGGCGGCGTCAAGCACGACGTTCTCCACCTGGCGCTTCATCGCCGCGCCGTAGATGAACATGCAGCTGGCCACGCCGAACAAACCCAGGGCCATGGCCTTGGGCATGACCCAGGCCGAGCGGCGCAGTTCCGGGGCCAGCGGGGTGACGAATTCGCAACCGACGAACATGAACATGGCCATGCCCACCAGCGACAGAATGGTCATCAGGTCGGTGCCGACCAGCGACACGCCGAACGGCCCGTCCAGCTCCACGGCGGGCGCCGCGATCAGGCCAAGCACGCCAAACACCATCAGCGTGGTCCACATGCCGAAGGTCAGCACCACTTCGGCGCGGCCAAAAGCGCTCACGCCGAAAGCGTTGAGCACGCCGAACACCAGCACGAAACCCACGCCCAGCAACCACGAACCACCGGCCGACTCGGCCAGGGTGTTGAGGTGCTCGAAGTTCACCAGGGCCATGACCCCGGAGAGGATGGTCTCGGCGGTGCCGGCGAACACATGCACGATCAGGTACGCCGACAGAGTGCCGGTGATGGCGAAGAAACGGCCCAGGCCGCAGTTGATGTAGTCGTAGACGGAGCCGGTGGTCGGCAGGATCGCCGCCGCCTCGGCGAAGGTAGTCGACTGCGCCAGCATCATCACCGCGGCGATCACCATGGCCACGGCGAAGGCGCTGCCGCCGATGCCGAAGCCCATGGTCGCGGTGAGGATCACGGGGCTGGCCATGATCAGGCCGACGGTGCTGGCCAGCGCGGTGGGGAAGCCGACGCTGCCACGGTTGAGGTGCTCGGTGAGCTTATTGTTGATTGTCATGGGTGGGCCCTGGGTGGACGAGGGAAAGATTCTTCCCTGTCACTTTGCGGCCTGCACCCGGGCGGGTCTTGCCACTGCCTGCCGCAGGGCTTGATCCGTGTTGCCAGGTGCTTGGCGATAGTCTTGCAGCGCTCTTGAGATCGAGCGCCGCGCGGGCGGCGCTCGATCTCACAGGCACTGCAACTCTAGTGTCGAATACCTCGAACCAATTACCCCTGCGCGCAACGGTCCATCACCCCATGCGGCAGAACCCTGGAATAGGCCCCCTGGTGATAAAGCAGCGGGGCATGCCCCAGGTCGTCGAACGCCAGCACCCGGCCAATGAGAATCCAGTGATCACCGCCATCGATCTGCTGGAACTTCTCGCAACGAAAGCGCGCCGAACAGCCCGGCAACAGGGGCGCGCCGCCCTCGCCGGTCTCATGCTCGATACCGGCGAAGCGGTCTTCGCTGGGGCGGGCGAAGGTGTTGGACAGGTCGATCTGGTCGGCGGCCAGCACGTTCACGGCGAAGTGCCCGGCGGCCTCGAACACCGCATGGCTGCCGGAGCGCTTGTCGATGCTCCAGAGCACTAGCGGCGGGTCGAGGGATACCGAGTTGAAGCTGTTGGCGGTGACCCCGACCTTGCGCCCCGAGGCGTCGGCGGCGGTGATCACGGTGACGCCGGTGGCAAAGTTGCCCAGGGCGCGGCGGAAGGCGCGGCTATCGAAGGGAGTGGACATGCAAGGCTCCATCATTGTTGTTGGGCTAGGCTGGGGCGCCAGCCATGTTCATCGGCTGAAGCTCAGGTCATCGCCGGATCCGGCTCCAGCCCCATCAACTCGCGCCCGAGGATCTGCGCGCAGACGTCGTAGTCGGTGTAGGCATGCGCGCCGGTCATGTGCGCATCGCGGAACAGCCGCTGCAGTTCGTTACCGTCAAACCAGGCGCCGCCGCCAGCCGCCTCCATCAGCCGATCCACGGCCTGGATGCACAACTTGACCGCGTAGCCCTGGTTGGTGCGCCAGTACGTAAGCTCGGTGCGGGTCGGGTATTGGTGCCGGGCGCTGTACTCGGCGATCTGCTCCCAGCTCTTTTCCAGCAGCGCCCGCGCCGCGGCGACCTGGTGGGTGGACTCGGCCAGGCGCATCAGCGCCGGGGTGGCCGCGCCGACGGCGGCGCCGGTGTAGGCGCGCACGCGGTTGCGGGTCTTGTCCCTGAAGACCTCGAGCATGCGCTCGGCGATGCCCAGGCTGACCGTGGAGAACCCGCTGGCGAAGTACGGGCGGTAGGGGTTGAAGTAGATCGCGCTGTCCGGGTATAGCCCGAAGCCCGCCGACTGGCCCTCCATCATGTCCCTGGCCTTCTGGATACGGTGTTCGGGCACGAAGGCGCGCTCGACGATCAGCGTGCGGCTGCCACTGGCGCGCATGCCGGCGGCGAACCAGTCGTCGCGGATCTGGTAGTCGCTGCGCGGCAGCACGGCGAAGCAGTAGTCCTGGCCGCCCTCAGGGTTGGCCCGGCGAAAGCCCATGATCGCCCACTCGGCGTGGTCGCAGCCGCTGCTCCAGCCCATCTCGCCGCTGAACAGCACGCCGCCCTCGACCTCCTCGGTGCGACCGAACGGGGCGATGCTGCTGCTGGCGGTGGCGTCCGGGTCACGGCCCCAGATCTCGTCCTGCAAGCGTGCCGTGAACATCGCCAGCTGATGACTGTGGGTGCACAGCAGGCTCATAGCCCAGGCGGTGCTGGCGCAGGCGCCGGCCAGCGCGGCGATGCATTCGGCGAACTGTGGCAGGCTTATTTCCAGGCCGCCGTAATGCCTGGGCAGGAAGGCCTTGTGCAGGCCAATGGCCTTGAGCGCGGCGATATTCTCGACGGGCACGCTGCGCTCGCGCTCGGCCTGGTCGGCGCGAGCGGCGATGGCCGGCAGCAGGGGCTTGAGGTCTTCGAGCAGGGAATTTGGCTTTTTCATGGTCTGGCTCATTGTTATTGGACCCTGGCGAACGCTGCCCGGAATGGGCCGCTCACTGATGAATGCCGGGTCAGTATGGGAGCCGTGGCCGAGCCGGAAAATGCAACTTCCGCACCTCGGATTGCACTTTTCGTGGCACCTGGCAGACAGGGTCATGGGGGCGGCATGGGCAGACAAGATCACCAGCGTGTCGGGCTTTAATCTGGGGGAAATCAGGCCGCAATAAGGCCCATCGCGGAGCAAGCCCGCTCCCACGAAGCCCTCGGCAAACCACCCGGAGCCCTGCCATGAGCGACATCGCCCTCCTCCCCAGCGTCAGCGCCTTCCTGGCCCGTGACCACGGTCTGTACATCCATGGCGCATCGGTCGCCAGCCAATCCACCGCCCGCATCACCGTGCACAACCCGGCCAACGGCGAAGCCATCGCCCAGGTCGCCGACGCCAACCTGGCCGACGTCGAGCGCGCCGTCGAATCGTCCCGCAAGGGTTTTGCCAGCTGGTCGCGCACCAGCCCCGCCGCCCGTGCCGCGGTGTTGTTCCGCCTGGCCGACCTGCTCGAGGCCAACCGCGAGGAGCTGGCCCAGCTGGAAACCCTGCAGTCGGGCAAGCTGATCGGCATCGCCCGCGCCTTCGAGGTGGAACAGGCCGCGCACTTCCTGCGCTATTACGCCGGCTGGGCCACCAAAATTACCGGCCAGACCATCACCCCATCCCTGCCCTCCTTCGCCGGCGAACGCTACAGCGCCTTCACCCTGCGCGAGCCGGTGGGCGTGGTGGTGGGCATCGTGCCATGGAACTTCGCCACCATGATTGCCCTGTGGAAGCTGGCCTCGGCCCTGACCACCGGCTGCAGCATCGTGCTCAAGCCCAGCGAGTTCACCCCGCTGACCCTGCTGCGCATCGCCGAGCTGGCCAGCGAGGCCGGCCTGCCGCCGGGCGCGCTCAACGTGCTGACCGGCGCCGGCCAGGTGGGCAAGGCGCTGGTCGAGCACCCTGGCACCGATAAGGTGTCGTTCACCGGCTCCGTGCCCACCGGTATCGCGGTCGGCCAAGCGGCCATGGGCGCCAAGCTGACCCGGGCGACCCTGGAGCTGGGCGGCAAGAACGCGGTGGCGTTCCTGCCCGACGTCGCCGTCGACAAGGCGGTGGACGGCATCATCGAGGCCGGTTTCCTGCACTCCGGGCAGATCTGCGCCGCCGGCGAGCGTTTCTACGTCCATCGCTCACGCCTCGACCCGCTGCTCGAGGCCCTGTCCCAGCGCTTGGGCCAGCTGAAGATCGGCTCGCCGCTGGACGAAACCACCCAGTTCGGCCCGGTGGCCAACAAACCACACCAGCAAAAGCTCGGCGAGCTGTTCGCCACCGCTCGTGCCGAGGGCAACCGCATCGTCCATGGCGGACGCCTCGGCGAAGGTCCGGGCTGCTTCGTCGAGCCCACGGTCATCCTTGCCAACAACGCAGGTGACACCCTGCTCAACCAGGAAACCTTCGGCCCGGTGGCGACCTTCCTGCCCTATGATCATGAACACGAACTGATCCAGCTGATGAACGCCTCACCCTACGGCCTGAGCGCGAGCCTGTGGACCAACGACCTGGGCAAGGCCATGCGCCTGATCCCGCAAATCCAGGCCGGGACCTTGTGGGTCAACATGCACACCCTGCTCGACCCGGCGGTGCCGTTCGGCGGCATCAAGGCCTCGGGTATCGGCCGCGAGTTCGGCTCGGCGTTCATCGACGACTTCACCGAGCTGAAGTCGGTGATGATCCGCTACTGATCATGGCCAGTGCCAACCACGACCTGGGCCGCTACTGCCTGCAGGCCTTCAGCCAGCAGGTGCCGGCCTCGTTGGCGGCGTTCTACCACATCGATGCCGGGCAGCAGGCCTGCGACTTCCTGTTGCAGGACCTGCAGGCACCGATGCATGCCCGCTACCTCGAGCACTACCGGGCTTTCGACCCGCTGCAGCCCGGACGCTGCCTGGCCATCGGCCGCCCGGTGGTGTCGCTGCGCCAGGGCCTGGCCCGCCTGCCCGAAGCTCAGGGCCAGATCTACCAGTGTTTCCTCGCGCAACATCAGGTGGTGGACGTGGTCGAGATCATCGCCCAGGCCGATGGCCGCCCCGTGGCCGGCGTCTCGCTGCTGCGCTGCGCCAGCCTCGGTGAGTTTCGCGGCGACGAACTCGAACGCCTGCTGCCCCTGCACGGGCTGATGCAGCTCGCCGTGGCCAGCCAGCCGCTGGCGTGCGCCCCCGCGTCCGTCGAACTGACGCCACGGGAACGGCAGATCGCCGAGCTGCTGCGCCAGGGCAGCAGCAACAAGCTGATCGCCCGCGCCCTGGGCGTCGGCCTGCCGACGGTCAAGACCCACCTGATCAACCTGTTCCGCAAACTCGGCGTGCGCAACCGCACCGAGCTGGTGGCCAGCCTCTACCTGTGACTCAACCTTACGGTTGATACCGTCGCCCGACGCGCCGTTGCACCCTGTGGCCACCCCAACCACAGGAGTCACCGCCATGCCCAATACCGCCGACTGGATCACCGTGGGCGCCCTCGCCGATGGCTTCGCGCCCGAAGCCTTCATCCTGCCGCAACTGGCCGACCTGTCCGGGCGCACGCTTACCCTGCACTTCGCCAATGGCTGGGTCATCGAACACCGCTTCGACAGCGAGCGCCTGCACTGGCGCGCCGCGGACGGCCACAGCAGCGGCAGCGCCGGCTACCGGGCGACTTCGGTACGCCCCGGCATCTACCTGGTCGACTTCATCAAGCACGAGGCCGGCCAGGCCTGGTCGGTGTCGCTGGTGCTCGACACCCTAGAGCACGCCTTCACCGCCGTGCTCGGGCGCCTGCCCGACCAGGCCCGGACCCAGCGCGGCCTGTATGCCCTGGCCCTGGCCGGCGAAGCCCTGACTGGCGTCGAGGCCAGCTTCCTGCACGGCAGCCTCGACCGCCCCTGGCAGGCCGGTGCCTGTCCCCACGCGCCGACCACCGAGCTGGTCGGCCTGCGCAACCACTACCGCTACAGCCCCACCGAGGAGTACGAGCACATCTACCTCAATGCCAACTACTACAGCTGGCAGTGCCTCAAGGGCGTCGAGCAGGGGCTGTGCGACACCGACCGGGCGTACTACTACAAGATCGCCGAGCAGCTGTACCTGTTCGTCTGGTGCGAGAAGATCGTGCCCACCCTGGGCCTGGTGATGATCGACCTGGCGCGCCACCGCAGCGACGGCAAGATCTTCGGCTACCAGGGTGGCGGCTTCGATGCGCTGGCCAACTTCCCGGTGTCGTCCCACTGCCGGGTGCTCAATCGCACGGAGCATGCGCAGTGAACCGCAGCGTGCTGATTACCGGGGCCGGCAGCGGCATCGGTGAAGCCTGCGCCCTGCGCCTGGCCCGCCAGGGCTGGCGGGTGGCGCTGGTGGGCCGCCGCCGCGAGGCGCTGGAGCGCGTCGCGCAGCGGTGCGATGGCCTGGTGCTGGCCGGCGATGCCGCCGACAGCACCACCTGGGCGGGTTTCATCGAGCAGGTGCGCGCCCGTTTCGGCGGCCTCGACGCGGTGATCGCCTGCGCCGGCGGCCACGGCCTCGGGCGAGCCGAGCAAACCAGCGACGATGCCTGGCGCGAGGCCCTGCGCAGCAACCTCGACAGCGCCTTCCACACTGCCCGGGCCTGCCTGCCGTTGCTGCGCGAGCGGCGCGGCAGCCTGGTGCTGCTGGGCTCCATCGCCTCGCTGGCGGCCGGTCCCGAAGTCTGCGGCTACACCACCGCCAAGCACGCCCTGGTCGGTCTGACCCGCTCGCTGGCTCGCGACTACGGGCCGTTCGGCGTACGGGTCAACTGCGTCTGCCCAGGCTGGGTGCGCACGCCCATGGCCGACCAGGAGATGCAGCCATTGATGGATCACTACCAGGAAGACCTCGACGCTGCCTACCGCCGCGTCACCGCCGACGTGCCGCTGCGCCGCCCGGCCAGCAGCGACGAGATCGCCGCCGTGTGCCAGTTCCTGGTCGGCGTTGAGGCCAGCATCGTCACCGGCGCGGTGATCACCGCCGATGGCGGTTCGACCGTGGTCGACGTGCCGACCCTGGCCTATGCCCGCCTGGAGCCGTCGGCATGAACGCGCGCTACGACTTCCAAGGCCGCACGGTGCTGGTCACCGGCGCGGCCGGCGGCATCGGCCAGGCCATCGTCGAGGGTTTCGCCCGTGGCGGCGCCCGGGTGCTGGCCGTGGATCTTGATCCGCAGGCGTTGCAGCGCCTGGTCGAGGATCAGTTGGCGTTGGGCCACCAGGTGCGTGGGGAGATGCTCGACCTGGCCGAACCCGGCGCGACCCGCGCCTTGCTGGCCGGGCTGGAACGCCTTGATGTGCTGGTGCACAACGCCGCCTACTTCCCACTCACCGCATTCGTCGAGATCGACCCGGCCCTGCTGCAGCGCACCCTGGCGGTGAACCTGGGCGCGTTGTTCTGGCTCACCCAAGGCGCCCTGCCGCTGTTCCGCCGCCAGGGTGGCGGATGCGTGCTGGCCACCTCGTCGGTGACCGGTCCCCGGGTGGCCTATCCAGGCCTGAGCCACTACGCAGCGTCCAAGGCCGGGGTCAATGGCCTCATTCGCAATGCCGCGCTGGAACTGGCGCCGTTCAACGTGCGGGTCAACGGCGTGGAACCGGGGATGGTGCGCACACCGGCCATGGACAACCTCGGCGATACCACCCTCAACGCCCGGATCGCCGCCGGCGTGCCCCTGGGACGGCTGGGCGAGCCGGCCGATATCGCCGGGGCGATGCTGTTCCTGGCCTCTGACGCTGCCCGCTATATCACCGGCCAAACCCTGGTGGTCGACGGCGGCGCCACCTTGCCGGAGACCGCCGCGCGCCTGTGATGGCGGCGACAGGCAAGGCCGCTGGCAGCCACGGGCAAGACCACCGCCAGCGTTCCACGCGCTAATAACCCGTCGCCTTTCGACACTGCCTCCACAACGACGCGGCACTCAAGACCGCACACAACAAACGAGGATCGATCCATGCGTCTCACCCCACGTCGCACCGCAATGGCCACGGCCCTGGCCCTGCTGGTGCATGGCCAGGCCAGCCCGGCCTATGAGCTGTACGCCGACGATGACAGCCACCTGAATGCCGACTTGCTCGCGGTCTGGGGCATGTTCAATAGCCGCCACAACTACGATGGCACCCCCGGCGGCTCGACCTGGCGCGAAGGTTTCATCAAGTACGGCCTCAGCGGCGACCAGGGCCTGGGCGGCAACGGCTCGCTGTACGGTGCCCTCAACTGGGTCAGCTCCGGCGCCTGGGGCGACGGCGACGCCGGCGGCAACCAGGACGGCTCCGAACGCACCACCAAGATCGAGGACGCCTACCTGGGCTGGCGCTCAGGCGACCTGTTCCCGCTGCTGGGCAAGGATGGCGTGGACTTGTCCGGCGGCCGCCAGGTGATCCGCCTGGGCAGCGGTTTCCTGATCAACGATGACGGCCCCAACCTGGGCAAGGGCCCGGCCGATGGCCAGCTCAACCGCGGCGGCGGCTTCTACCTGGGCGCGCGCCACGCCTTCGACCGCACCGCGGTACTGCGTCTGGGCGGCAAGGAAGGGCTGCATGGCAGCGTGCTGTGGCTCAAGTCCGACAACCGTGCCCAAGCCGAAACAGAGCTGGCGGCCGGTACCCTGGACTACACCCATGACCTGGGCACCCTGGGCCTGACCTATATCCACGGCATCGACGTGGCCGACCAGTGGGCCAGCGAGTTCCAGAAGGGCCGCGAAGGCATGGATGTCTACAGCCTGCGCGGCGAAGGTGACGTCGGGCTGGAAAACACCCGCTTTGCCTTCGAGTATGCCTGGCAGGACACGCGCGGCGGCCGCGAGACCGCCTGGTACGCCGAGGCCAGCCATACCTTCGCCGAGGCCCCGTGGGCACCGCAGCTGACCTACCGCTACACCCGCTATTCGGCGGGCTGGGACCTGCTGTTCACCGGCCTGTCCAGCGGCTACGGCACCTGGATCCAGGGCGAGGTCGCCGGCAACTATGCCGGGCCGTTCAACACCAACAGCGGCGTCCACCATGTGGGCCTGAAGGCCACGCCACGGGACGACCTCACGGTCGGCGCGCTGTTCTTCGACTTCGACACCGTGCGCAGCCGCGACACCCTGAAGCTGGATGCCCAGGAGCTGGACCTGTATGTGGAGTGGGCGGTCAACGAGCACCTGATCGTCATCCCGCTGCTGGGGCTGTTCAAGCCACGCAAGGATCAAAGCAATGGCGGCAACCAGGTGGGAAGCGGGACCAACGTTTACAGCCAGCTGACGGTGGCGGTGCCGTTCTGACGGGCAGTCCTTTCAAGGTGTACAACGTTGGTTTTGCAGCGCCTGCAAGATCGAGCGCCGCCCGCGCGGCGCATCGCGACGCAAGGCCGCTCCCACATCTGTTTCGGGCCAGTCAATCCTGTGCCATGACCTTGTCCGCCTTGTTGGTCCGACTCGGTTTCAGCGTGAGCCCCACTGCTGTCCCACTTGACTCAAGGCATGGGCCAAGGCAGATAACCATGGCCTGACAGGTGTGGGAGCGGCCTTGTGTCGCGAAAGGGCTGCGCAGCAGCCCCAGGATCCATCAGCCCAACAGAAGGCGCAGGTCTGCGCCCACTTCAGCCAACGGCGGGCACCAGTAGTACCCCCCCGTCAATGGCCGGCTGAAGCGGTACAGGCCATCGACCACGCCATCCTCGAGCCCACTCATGCGCCGCAGCTGTACCTCGAAGGCATCCAGCGAGAAGCCCAGGGCGACGAACGCCAGGCCTGCGCCACGCTCGTCGGTCCAGGCCACCGAGCGACGCACCATGAACGCCTCCGGCGCGAAGCTTTCCTGGGCGGTGCGCTTGACGTGGGCCGACTCGGGCGCGTCGTCGAGCTCTTCGTTGTCACTCAGGCGGCGACCGATGATGTTGTCCTGCTCAGCCTGGGGCAACGACTTGAAGTACTCCAGGTCGTGCTTCCACAGCTGGAACGCGGCGAAGCTGGAACCCGCCAGTCCAGGCTGATCGCCCGGTACGATGGCGGCGGTGACGGCGTCTTCGTCCACCGGGTTTTCGGTGCCGTCTTCGTAGCCGGTCAAGTCATGGCCGCCCCGGTGCAGGAAACCATCGACGCTGTCGACCAGGCGCAGCGCCGGAGCCAGCGCCTGCTGCAGGGCCTGGGCGCGCAGGAACAACTCGCCGCGCTCGGCGCCGCGCAGCCACAGCCACAGGGCGTGCTGGGTCGCCGGGTTCTCCACCGCCGCATCCAGTTGCGGGAAGCTGCGCAGGCCCGGCACTTCGCGGCCCAGGGCCTTGGCCAGCGGCGCGCCGATGCCCAGGATCAGGCGCTGCCCATCGACCTGCGGCAACAGCTGGTCGAGGACGGCGGGCAAGGCCTCGAGCGAATCGAGGGCGAAGAACAGGTGACGGGCATGGGCCGGCACCGGGGTGGCAAGCAGACCTGGCTGGAACGGCATGACAGGCGAATCCTCGGCAAAAGCGCGAATGCTACTGCGCCGGGCGATGCATCGCAACGCGACACAGGGCCGCTCGCCCCGGTAACAATCGGTTACCAAGGCGCGCCGTTTGCGATTAGCTATCGTTGCGCCACCCCCTACACTCCTCGGAATCCTTCGCCCGAGAGACCGCCCATGACCGCCTCCCCGCTGCTCACCGCCCTCCTGCCGCTGGCCCTGGGCATCATCATGCTCGGTCTGGGCCTGTCACTGACCCTGGCCGACTTCGCCCGGGTGGTGAAGTACCCCAAACCGGTGGTGATCGGCCTGGTCTGCCAGATCCTGCTGCTGCCGCTGGTGTGCTTCCTGATCGCCAACGGCTTCGGCCTCGAATCGGCACTGGCGGTCGGCCTGATGCTGCTGGCCGCCTCTCCGGGCGGCACCACCGCCAACCTGTTCAGCCACCTGGCCCATGGCGACGTGGCGCTGAACATCACCCTGACGGCGGTCAACTCACTGATCGCCATCCTGACCATGCCGCTGCTGGTTAACCTGTCGCTGATCTGGTTCATGGAATCGGACCAGGCCATCCCGCTGCAGTTCGCCAAGGTCATGCAGGTGTTCGCCATCGTCCTGTTGCCGGTGGCGCTGGGCATGCTGATTCGCCACTGGACGCCGCGTTTCGCCGCGCGCATGGAAAAACCGATGAAGATCGTCGCGGCGCTGTTCCTGGCTTTCACCATCGTCCTGGCCCTGGCCAAGGACTGGCAGACCGTGGTCGAGTACGCGCCGATCGTCGGTGGCGCCGCGCTGCTGTTCAACCTGCTCAGCCTCGCGGTGGGCTACTGGGTGCCGCGCCTGCTGAGCATCCCGAAACGCCAGGCGATCGCCATCGGCATGGAAATCGGCATCCACAACGGCACCCTGGCGATTGCCCTGGCCCTGAGCCCGACGCTGCTCAACAACGCGACCATGGCGGTGCCGGCAGCGATCTACAGCCTGATCATGTTCTTCACGGCGGCGGGGTTTGGCTGGTGGGTGAGTCGAGGGCCTCGTCGCGAGGACGTCGCGGTCGAGACCGTCAATTGAAAACATCGCGGGGCAAGCCCGCTCCCACGAGTACCGTGGGAGCGGGCTTGCCCCGCGATAGGGCCATCAGCCCCGCCGCCGCTTCAGCTGTCGCTTCAGCACCCGCAAGGGCGGCGCGTAGAAGAACCCGAACGACACGCTGCCCTGGCGCCCCTTCACCGCATGGTGCAGGCGGTGCGCCCGGTACAGGCGCTTGAGATAGCGGTTGACCGGCTTTGGCGCGCGGGGCCAATGCCGGTGGAAGAAGCCATCGTGGGCCAGCACATAGGCCACGCCATACCCCGCCACCCCGGCGCCGACCCACTGCAACGGCGCATGCCCGGCCTTGCCCAGGGCCACCAGCGCCGTGGCGATCAAGCCCAGGGCCAGCAGGTAGCAGTCGTTGGTCTCCAGCATGCCCAGCTGCGGCTCGTGGTGCGAGCGGTGCAGCCACCAGCCCCAGCCATGCATGACGTACTTGTGGGCCAGCGTGCCGACGCCCTCCATGGCCACCAGGGTACCGAACAGCACGGCGAGATTGAACAACATGGATCGGTCCGGGGGTTTGGCAACGAAAGGCGCAAGGGTACCATTGCCGCCAGGTCATTCGGAGGGATTTTCCATGAAGGATGTGCACACCGCGGCCAGCACCGGCTACACCCGCCAGTCGAGCAACTATGAGCAGGGCCGGCCTGATTACCCCAGCGCCTTGCAGGGCTGGCTGCGCGACACCCTGGGCATCGGCGCAGGTACCCCGGTGCTCGACCTGGGCGCCGGCACCGGCAAGTTCACCCGCCTGCTCGCCGCGCTGGCGCCACGCCTGACTGCGGTGGAGCCGGTGGCTGCCATGCGCGAGCGATTCAGCGAGCGCCTCCCCGAGGTTCCCGTGCTCGAAGGCACTGCTCAGCACATCCCGCTGGCCGACGCCAGTCAGCAGGTGCTGGTCTGCGCCCAGGCTTTCCACTGGTTCGCCGATGCCGACGCCCTGCGCGAGATGCACCGGGTGCTGGCGCCGGGCGGGCGCCTGGGGCTGATCTGGAACGTACGCGACGAAACGGTCGACTGGGTGGCGCGGATCACCGAGATCATCACCCCCTACGAGGGCAACACCCCGCGTTTCCATACGGGTCGCTGGCGCGACGCCTTTGCGGGCAGCCGCTTCAGCGCGCCGCAACTGACCACCCTGCCCCACGTCCATGAAGGCAGTCCGCAAACGGTGATCCTCGAGCGCCTGCGCTCGGTCAGCTTCATCGCCGCCCTGCCCCAGGCCGAGCAGGACAGGGTCATGGCCCGGTTGCAAGACCTGATCGACAACCACCCGGCGCTCAAGGGCCGTGAGCGTGTCGCCTTCCCGTACCGGACCCAGGCCTACGTCTGCCGGCGCCTGGCGTAACGCAATTGTCATGATTCACGCCTTGACCCTGCGCGGGTCGAGGCGTATGGTCCGCCGCGCATTCAAGCATCCCCCACACAGGAGTCCCCTGCATTGGACAGTAGCCCCAGTCGATTGCGACAGGCCCACACGGCGAGCTAGTCCGGCAGCGTTCCTGCCACTGTCTCGCCGCACACGGTAGACGGTGGTTCCCTTCGGCCCTGCGGGGCTGAACATTCCGCCTTCCTTTCCTGCCCTGCCACCTGGCTAGGCGCGTGGCCCTGCGCATTCCTCGCTTTCATTCGCGTCGTCTGCGGTCGGCGCTCGTGCGGGCCATTGCCCGCGGAACGGAGTTCGCTATGGATTGGAAAATCTTTCTGCTGCGCGTCAGCGTAGCCCTGCTGCTCGGCGCCCTGATCGGTGCCGAGCGTCAACTGCGCCAGCGTCTGACGGGCCTGCGCACCAACGCCCTGGTCAGCACCGGCGCCTGCTTGTTCGTGCTGATGACCCAAGCCGTGCCGGGCATGGCGCCCACCGATGCCTCGCGCATCGCCGCCTATGTCGTATCGGGCATCGGCTTTCTCGGCGGTGGCGTGATCATGCGCGACGGCTTCAACGTGCGCGGCCTGAACACCGCCGCCACCCTCTGGTGCACCGCCGCGGTCGGCGTGCTGTGCAGCCTCGGCCTGCTGCTGGAGGCGTCGTTGGGCAGCCTGGTGGTGCTGTGCGCCAACATCCTGCTGCGCGACCTCGCCCAGCGCCTGGACCGCCAGGACGTGGTGTCGGCCAGCGAGGTCGAGCAGCGCTACGAGGTGCGCATCGTCTGCCGCGCCGAGGACGAGATCCAAGTGCGCAGCCTGATGCTGCACAGCCTCAGCGACCCAGGCCTGCGCCTGCAGTCACTGCACAGCGAGGACCTGCCCGACCCGGCACGCCTGGAAGTGCGCGCCGAACTGCTCGGCACGCCGCAGGCGCCGACCCAGCTGGAGCGTCTGGTCGGGCGGGTGAGCCTGGAGAAAGGTGTCAGCGCCGTGCGCTGGCAGTTGCAAGCCCAGGGTCTGCCCACTGACTAAACGTCGTCACGCACGTGCCGTTCGCGCAGCTCCTGGCGCTCCTTGGCCTCGACGCACAGGGTCGCGGTGGGCCGCAGCAGCAAGCGGCGCAGGCCGATCGGTTCACCGGTTTCCTCGCACCAGCCATAATCGCCACGGGCCAGGCGCTCCAGCGCCTGGTCGATCTTGTCCAGCAGCTTCTTCTCCCGCTCCAGCGAGCGCAGTTGCCAGTGGCGCTCCTCCTCGGCGCTGCCGATGTCGGCGGGGTCGCTGTGCACTTCCTGTTCGCGCAGGGCGCGGAACTCCTGCTCGATGCGCGTCTGCAGCTCGCCGCGCTGGGTCAGCAGCAGGTTGCGGAAGAACTGGCGCTGGGGTTCGTTCATGTAGGCAGTGGCGGGTTGTTGCAGCAGTTGCTCTTCAGTCATGGGGGTCACTCCGGGACACTGGGGGCGCCTTGCGGCCTTTTCGCGGCATGGAGCCGTTTCGACGGGATCTGGGGGATTCAGCGGTCGAACATCAAGGGCAAGCCCTGGCATTGGTCACGTACCCGCCCCTGGTGCCAGGCCAACTGTCCGGACACCACCGTGCTGCGCACCACATGGTGGAAGGCGCGCTGCTGGAACGGCGTCCAGCCGCAGTGCGCCAGGATCGGATCGTCAGCGACAGCCCGTGGGCTGGCCAGGCGCTCGACGATGGCGAAGTCCGCCCAATACCCCTCGCGCAGGAAGCCGCGTTCGCGAATGGCGAACAGTTCGGCCACCGCGTGGCTGGTCTTGTTCACCACCTGGGCCATGCTCAGCAGCCCCTCGCTGACCAGCTCCAGCGCCGCCGGCAAGGCATGCTGCACCAGCGGCAGCCCCGATGGCGCGCGGGTATACACGCGGCGCTTTTCCTCCAAAGTGTGCGGCGCATGGTCGGTGCCGATCACATCGATGCGGTCGCGGGCCAGGGCCTTGCGCAGGGCATCGCGGTCGGTACCGGTCTTGATCGCCGGGTTGCACTTGATCAGGTGACCGAGGCTGGCGTAGTCGCTGTCGTCGAACAGCAGGTGGTGCAGGCACACCTCGGCGGTGATGTGCTTGCCGCTCACCGGGCCCGGCGTGAACAGCGCCAGCTCGCGCACCGTGCTCAGGTGCAGCACGTGCAGGCGCGTGCCGAAGCGCCGGGCCAGCTCCACCGCCAGGCTCGAGGAGCGGTAGCAGGCGTCGGCGTCGCGGATCAGCGGGTGTGCGGCGGGGGGAATGAACTCACCATGGCGGGCCCGCCACCAGCCCTCGTTCTCGAGGATGCTCGGAGTGTGCTCGCAGTGGGCCAGGACGAGGGTCGGCGCATAGACGAAGAGCTTTTCCAGTACCTGCGGGTCGTCCACCAGCATGTCGCCCGTGGAGGCGCCCATGAACACCTTGATCCCGGCCACTTCGCGCGGATCGAGGGCAGCGATGGTGTCGAGGTTGTCGCGGCTCACGCCGAAATGGAAGCCGTAGTTGGCCCGCGAACTCGCCGCCGCCCGCCGCTTCTTGTCGGCCAGCGCTTCCAAGGTCAGGGTCGGCGGGTTGGTGTTGGGCATGTCCATGTAGCTGGTGATGCCCCCGGCCACCGCCGCCCGCGACTCGCTGGCGATGCTGCCCTTGTGCGGCGCCCCCGGCTCGCGAAAATGCACTTGGTCGTCGATCATCCCCGGCAACAGCCAGGCGCCCTTGGCATCGATCTCCAGCGTCGCCCGGGCATTGCCGAGGCTGCCGGCGATCCGCTCGATGCGCCCGTGGCGCACCAGCAGGTCGCCTTCGAACTCGCGCCCTTCATTGACCAGCCGTGCGTTGCGCACCAGCAATGTGTCCATGTTCAGAACTCGTTCTGCAGAGCCTTGTAGCCCTGGACCAGGTCGATGTTGGTGCGCGCCACGTCCTCGGAGAACTCCGAGGCCGACACGCTGACCGGCGGGTAACGCTCCAGGTCGGTGTGCGGGCCGATGTGCTCGGTGGGCGGCACATAGAAGCGCGGCGGCAGGTCGCGGCCATCGACCACCGAGTTGTGCCGCACCACGCTGCCGTCGCCGACCTTGCAGTTGAACAGCACGCTGTTGAAGCCGATGAACACCCGGTCACCGACCTCGCACGGGCCATGCACGATGGAGCGGTGGGCGATCGAGCTGTACTGGCCGATGCGCACCGCCGCGCCGGACTTGGAGTGGATCACCACGCCGTCCTGGATATTGGAGTTGGCACCGATGACGATCGGCTGCATGTCGCCGCTGCCATCCACCTCGTCGGCGCGGATCACCGCGTAGGGGCCGACGAACACGTTGTCATGGATGATCACCTTGCCGCAAATGATGGCGGTGTGGTCGATATAGGCCGACTCAGCAATTTGCGGGAGATGGCCGGAGGGGTTTCTGCGAATCACGGTAAGGGCCCTGCAAGGAAGGAAGATCTGAATGTTACGTTATAACATTAACAATGCAACACCTCCTCACACCGATCTGGCAAACTCCGCCTACCTGCGTGACAACGCGCGGGCGCATTATCGCACCTACAGGTCCTGATCCCCCATGCGTATCCGCCCCACCCTCGTCAGCGACATCCCCCTACTTCCCGCCCTGGAACACTCCGCGGCCCAGGCTTTCCGGCAATTGCCGCACCTGACCTGGCTGGCCGACAGCGATGTGCTGAGCGAAGCCGAACACCTGGCGTTCGTCACCGAGGGCGGCAGCTGGGTTGCCGTGGATGATCAGGACCGGCCGCTGGGTTTTCTCTGCGCCAGCGCCACAGGCGACGCCCTGCACATTCACGAGTTGTCGGTCCGCCAGGAAGCCCAGGGCCAGGGCCTGGGGCGTGGACTGCTGGACCAGGCGCGGGCGGCCGCGCGCCTGGGTGGCTTGCCCTGGCTGACCCTGACCACCTTCGACGATGTCCCCTGGAATGCCCCGTTCTACGCCCGCTATGGCTTCGAGCGCATCCCAGCGTCGCAGGTCGATACACGGCTGCAAGGCATCCTCGCCGGCGAACTGGCCCATGGCCTGGGCAACCGCTGCGCCATGCGCCTGTCGCTCGGCGTTTGAGCGATGTTTTCATCCAGCCGGCCATTGACGTAGAGTCGGATCACCCGTGGTAACGGACAACCCGATGGACAAGTACGCCCCCCGCCAGTGGCTCCCCCACGAGAAGCCCAGCCTGCCCGGCTCGCCCTCGACGCCGCTGCACGCCCCGGCCAAGCGCCTGGCCTACGGCTTGGTCGGCCTGCTGGTGGCCATCACCGGCGGTCTGGGCAACGCCCTGGTGGTTGCCAACCTGCCGTTCCTGCAGGGTGCGCTGGGGGCCACCAGCGCTGAAATGGCCTGGTTGCCGGCCGCCTTCGTGATGACCAACGTGTCGATGAACCTGCTGCTGGTGAAGTTCCGCCAGGAGTTCGGCCTGCGCGCGTTCACCGAGGTGTTCCTGATGCTTTATGCCCTGGTCACCCTCGCCCACCTGTTCGTCAACGACCTCAACTCGGCCATCGCCGTGCGCGCCGCCCATGGCATGGTCGGCGCAGCGCTGAATTCGCTGGGCCTGTACTACATGATCCAGGCCTTCCCCGCGCAGTGGCGGCTCAAGGCGATGGTCCTGGGTTTGGGCGCCTCGCAGCTGGCGGTGCCACTGGCCCGGGTATTCTCCGAAGACCTGCTGCAGATCGCCGAGTGGCGCGGACTGTACCTGTTCGAGCTGGGCCTGGCCCTGACCGCGCTGGGCTGCGTGCTGCTGCTCAAACTGCCCCCCGGTGATCGCTTCAAGACCTTCGAACCCCTGGATTTCCTCACCTTCACCCTGATGGCCAGCGGCACCGCCCTGCTCTGCGCGGCGCTGTCGCTGGGACGCATCGACTGGTGGCTGGACGCGCCGTGGATCGGCGTCGCCCTGGCCGCCGCCATCGCCCTGATCCTCTCCGGCCTGACCATCGAGCACAACCGCAGCAACCCGTTGCTGATGACCCGCTGGCTGGGCAGCGGCGCGATCATCCGCCTGGCCCTGTGCGTGGTCCTGATCCGCATGGTGATCTCCGAGCAGTCCACCGGCGCCGTGGGGTTTCTCCAGGCGCTGAACATGGGCAACGAGCAGATGCGCGCGCTGTACGCGGTGATGCTGTTGGGCGCGGTCACCGGGCTGGCCACCAGCGCCCTGACCATCACCCCCCAGCACCTGGTGCTACCGCTGTTCATCTCCCTGGCCGCCATGGCCACCGGCGCCTTCATGGACAGCACCTCGAGCAACCTGACCCGTCCGGCGCAGATGTACCTCAGCCAGTTCCTGCTGGCCTTCGGCAGCACCTTCTTCGTCGGCCCGTCGATGGCGCTGGGCATCGGCCATGTGCGCGCCAACCCGCGCAACCTGGTGAGCTTCTCGGTGCTGTTCGGTATCTGCAACAACCTCGGCGGACTGATTGGCTCGGCGTTGCTGGGCACCTTCCAGACCGTGCGCGAGAAGTTTCATTCCAGCCAGTTGATGGACCGCCTGAGCGCCCTGGAACCCCTGGTCAGCGCCCGCGTGCAGGGCGGTGGCGCCGGTTACGCCGGGGTATTGGCCGACCCGGCGCTGCGCAACGAGGCCGGCATGCGCCTGCTGGCCAACGCCGCGACCCGGGAGGCCAACGTGCTGGCCTACAACGATGTGTTCATGCTGATCGGTACCATCGCTATCCTGACCATGATCTGGATCTTCATTCGCAGCCTGTACCTGCGCTACAGCCACTCCACCAGCGGTGCTTCAAGCCGATGACCCAAGAGACGCCAACGACCACCACCACCGCCCTCGCCGAAACCCCGGAAGGCACGCCGCCGCCCAGCGAACCGACCAGCCCGGCGCGCACCCGGCGGGTGCGCCTGCTGTCGTCGCTGAGCTTCGCCGCCGTGGCCCTGGCCGGTATCCTGCTGGTGCTCTACGCCTGGCGCCTGCCACCGTTCAGCAGCGCCATCGAGAGCACCGAGAACGCCCTGGTGCGCGGCCAGGTGACGATCATCGGGCCACAGCTGGGCGGCTATATCGTCGAGGTGCCGGTGCACGACTTCCAGTTCGTCAAGCAGGGCGACCTTCTGGTACGCCTGGACGACCGCATCTACACCCAGCGCCTGGCCCAGTCCATCGCCCAGCTCAAACAGCAGGAAGCGGCGCTGGCCAACAACCTGCAGCAACGCAACAGCGCCGAGGCCGGCATCGCCCAGCGCCAGGCCGCGATCAGCGACGCGGCAGCCCAGGCCGACAAGGCCAAGGCCGACCTGCAGCGCAACCAGGCGCTGGTCAGCGATGGCTCGGTGTCACGCCGCGAACTGGACCTGAGCCGCGCCAGCCATGCCGCCGCCGTCGCCAGCCTGGCCCAGGCCAGGGCCGCGCTGGAAATCGCCCGCCAGGATCGCGAGACGGTGATCGTCAACCGCGCTGCGCTGCAGGCTTCGGTGGAGAATGCCAAGGCCGCCGTGGAGCTGGCCCGCATCGACCTGGACAACACTCGGGTCAAGGCGCCGCGCGACGGCCAGTTGGGGCAGATCGGCACCCGCCTGGGCGCCTACGTCAACCCCGGCGCGCAGTTGATGGCGCTGGTGCCGGACACCTTGTGGGTGATCGCCAACCTGAAGGAAACGCAGATGGCCAACGTACGCATCGGCCAGCCCGCCACCTTCACCGTCGATGCGCTCAACCACCTGAAGCTGCGCGGCCATGTGCAGCAGATCTCGCCGGCCACCGGTTCCGAATTCGCCCTGCTGCAGGCCGACAACGCCACCGGCAACTTCGTCAAGATCGCCCAGCGCATCCCGGTGCGGATCACCGTCGATGACGATCAGCCCGAGGCCAGGCAACTGCGGCCGGGGATGTCGGTGGTGGTGAGCATCGATACCCGCCAGGCGCAGTGATCGGCGGCATCAGAACCGCTCCGCCACCATCTTGAACGGATAAGGCCGCGCCTTGTACTTGCCGATCTTGCCGCGCTTGGGCAGCGACACCTTGTGCTCTTGGCTGAGGTCCTTGTAAGGGATCTGCTGCAACAGGTGGCTGATGATGTTCAGCCGCGCCTTGCGCTTGTCCTCCGAGCGCGCCAGGTACCACGGTGCCCAGGATGAGTCGGAGGCGGCGAACATGTCATCGCGGGCACGGGTGTAGTCGTCCCAGCGGGTGTAGGACTTGACGTCCATCGGCGACAGCTTCCACAGTTTGCGACCGTCGCTGATGCGGTCCTGCAGGCGGCGGGTCTGTTCCTCGGCGCTGACTTCGAGCCAGTACTTGATGAGGATGATCCCCGACTCGACCATCATCCGCTCGAACATCGGCACCACGGTGAGGAACTTGTGGGCCTGCTCGTCGCTGCAAAAGCCCATCACCCGTTCCACCCCAGCGCGGTTGTACCAGCTGCGGTCGAAGATCACCACCTCGCCCGCCGCCGGCAGGTGGGTCAGGTAGCGCTGCGCGTACATCTGGGTCTTCTCGCGCTCGGTGGGCGCCGGCAGCGCCACCACGCGGAACACTCGCGGGCTCACGCGTTCGGTGATGGCCTTGATGGTGCCGCCCTTGCCGGCGCCATCACGGCCCTCGAAGACGATGCACACCTTAAGGCCCTTCTCCACCACCCACTGCTGGAGCTTGACCAGCTCGACGTGCAGCCGCCGTAGCTGCGCCTCGTAGGTCTTGCGTCCGAGTTTCTCCGTGGCGTCACCCTTGCGTTTCTTCCCCTCGCCCTTGGCCATCGGCGGCTCCTCTGTGCTCGTTGCAGGTCTGTCCGTTGACGGCTGCCCGAAGGTGCCGGAGCGGACCCGAGGAGTATGGATGAGCATCGGCATTTTGCCGGAACTGGCGCAACGCGGGCCTTGCCAAACAGCGCACAGCGCCGAGGATATGTCGTCTTGCCATGATTGCGGGGGCTCTGGCCCGCGGGTTCTAATCCTGTACCAGCCGGCCTGGCCGGCGCGCAACCCTGCAACTGGCAACTCAAGGAAGCCTTACAATGGACAGGAAGATCATACCGCTGGCACTGCTGGCGACCCTGGTCGGCTGCTCGGACGGCCAACAGCCCGACGAAGCCGAGCTGCGCCAGGCCGCCCAGGCCTACCTCGACACCCGGTACCCGCACTGTTTCGTGATCAGTGCCTTCCCCACCCGCACCCGTGACTTCGATGTGGAGGGCACCAACAAGGCCTTGCACGCCCTGGCCCGGGTCGGGGTGGTCAGCGAGCGGGAAGTCGCCCGTACGGAGGTGCCGGAGCGCCTGTGGCAACCAGCGCGCACTGACATCTACTACGCCTATGACCTGACCGACGAGGGCCGGCGTTACTACAAGGCCGACGCCCGGCCCAGGGCGAACGGCGCCAGCACCGGCGGGCTGTGCTTCGGCAAGGCCCGAGTCACCGCCGTCAAGGGTTTCAGCGCACCTGTCGAGCACAATGGCCGACGGCAGTCCCAGGTGACCTACAGCTACCAGGTCACCGAGCTGCCGGTATGGGCCAGTGACGCGGCGGTCCAGGCCAACATCGCCGGGCTTGGGCTGGCGGCGGGCAGCTCGGCCAAACCGCTGGAGGAAACCCGATCCATGGTGCTCACGGCTCAGGGGTGGGTGCACGAGCAGTTGCTGGCCAACTGAACGGGGTGTGTTAATCCTGGGAAAATCCGTGGCCTCCATTCTTGCCTCGATCCGGCTGCCAGGGTGGCCGGTTTCAAGGTCAATCAATGGAGGTTTTCCGGTGAACAAATCCTTAGCATCTGTGCTCGCACTTTTAGTAATGATCTGGGCGGGTTCGGCTTTTGCGGAAGGTGGTGCTGATCGCCTCAAGGAACGGAGCGATCAGTGGGCGCTGCAGCGGCAGCAGGCTGAGCAGGTTGCCCAGGGGGGCGTGCCCTTGTCGGATCAGTCGCGGGGTGGGCAGCAGCAGGGGCTTGGGAGTGACGATAAGCCTTCCAGTTGATTAGGTTCGGGTTCGGGTTCGGGGAGATTGTTTTGATTTTTGTATGCGCATTCGTAGGTGATGTCGACATTTAGTCACCTTTTCGCCTTTACGGCGACCTACTTTTCTCTAGGGAAAAGTAGGCAAAACCGTTCCGCTCCGTTCATCCGGCCCCTGCGCTACGCTCCGGGGTTCCCTCGCTCCGTTCTTGCTCCCGGGAGGACCGCGCTGAACGCCCCATCCTGGGGCGCAGCGCTTGACGGCCATCCATGGCCGTCACCTCCCTTCGCAAGAACTCCGCTCGGCCTCCTGAAGTCGCAATTGGTGGCGCCTGAACTACCGCGCGCTTAGAAGCAAGAGCAAGAGCAAGAAGCGCGAAGTTAGTTGTTTTACTATTAGTTATGTATTGACTGTTCCGGCCCTTTCGCGGGTCAAGCCCGCTCCTACAGGGTTATATATAACGACGACTATTGCGTGGGAGCGGGCTTGCCCCGCGAAACGATCGAAAGATTAATAAATCTCCAACTAGCGACAGCTGCGCCAGTTCAGGCGCCGCCCGTAACTTCGCGACTTCAGGAGGCCGAACGCAGGACTTGCGGAGGGAGGTGACGGGCATGGATGCCCGTCAAGCGCTGGGGCCCAGGATGGGCCCTGCAGCGCGGTC